>CAYOFA010000013.1:18522-32249 GCA_964402885.1 uncultured Spirochaetaceae bacterium | reverse complement strand
CGTAAGCCGGCCCGCCGGCCCCCAATAGCGTAGCGCAAGGGGGCGAAGCGGTACCCCGCAGGGCCCGCAGCGGGCGCCCGGCGACGCGGAGCAAGCCGAAAAGGCGCCCGCGGCTCGGCGGGCCCGAGGAGTACGAGCGGAGCACCCGGTCCCCGGCGGCCCCGCGATGCGCCTGCGGGAGCACCGGGGGACCGGCAGCGCGAATGGTCATCGGCAACGCGTGCGGTCAGCGGACGAACGGGCCGCTGGGGATGCGCCCGACGGGCTGAAGCGGCGCGGCTGAAAAACCCGGCGGGGCGAGGAGGTCCCACACCGGAGTGACGGCGACAGGTGGTTTGTTTCGCGTGGCGGAGCTGGATAATTCCTTACGCAGGCACTAATGTAAGTGCAGGAGGAGAACAATGAAGTACCTGTTGATGGTGCTCGTGGCCCTGGTCCTGCCGGTGTATGCCGAGGCGCAAATAAACGCGGACGGAGATGGGACGGCAATTCACGGATACGACCCGGTTGCTTACTTCACCGAAGGACGTCCAACCCGGGGTTCGGAGCGTTACAGTTACACCTGGCAGGGCGCTGAGTGGCGGTTCGCATCCGAAGAAAACCGACGCCTCTTCGAGGCGGACCCCGAGCGCTACGCCCCGCAGTACGGCGGCTTCTGTGCGTTCGCTGTATCTCGCGGAGGCACCGCGGATATCGACCCCGAGGCCTGGAGCATCGTCGACGGTCGGCTCTTTCTCAATTTGAGTCCGTTCGTCCAACGCCGTTTTGAGCTTCGCCTCAACCACAACATCGAGGAGGCGGACGAAAGGTGGCCGGAGGTTCGGCGGCAGGTTCGGTAGAACACGCCCGGATACCCCGTCGAAACGGACGCCTCTCGGCTCAGTCGAGGTCCGCAACGGCCACGCCGTCGCTCTTCAGGGGCTCGGTGCCGGGGATCTCCTGCGCCGTGAAGGTGGCGTCGCCGTTGTTCATGTAGGCGACGTTGAACTGCACATCACTGTCATTCGCAACCACCGCATCGATGTCGCCGTCGCCGTCGAGGTCGCCGAGGGCAACACCGTGGCTGAGATTGATGAGGGTGGACTCCCAGCCAAGCGAGAAGCTTCCCGCTCCGTCGTTCAGGTAGACCCGGTTCACGGCATTGTTGTTCGCCACGAAGGCGTCGAGATCGCCGTCGCCGTCCAGGTCGGCAAGGGCAACACCCCAGGTATCTTCTGCAAAAGCACTGGTCCACGAGTTGTTGGAGAAGTCCCCGGTACCGTCGTTGAGGTAGGCGCGATTCTCCTCGTTCTGCCTCCCGACAAACACGTCGAGGAATCCGTCGCCGTCCAGGTCTCCCACGGCGACCGACTTGGTATCCGTTCCGTTGGCGCCGAACCAATACGGTGAGGAATCGAAGGACGGAGGAGAACCAAGGTAGACGACGTCCGGGTAGTTGAACGAGCCTGCGTACATGTCCTGAACACCGTCGTTGTTGAAGTCAGCGATGGCGAGGGACAGGACGCTGGTTGCCTCGCCCGTGGCGGCCTGCCAGTCGGCCACTCCATCGTCGAAGCCGCCCGTCTGGTCGTTAGCCTCGAGAAAAAGGTACTCGTTGGCGTTGTTGTTGTCCCCGATGACGAAATCGAGGAAGCCGTCTCCGTCGGTGTCGGCAAGCCCGATGGCGAAACTGTCGTTCGTGGCAAAAGCGAAATCGAAGGGCGAAAAGGCGCCCGCTCCGTCATTCAAGTAGACGGCGGAGGCAAAGGTGTTGGCGTTGGCAAAGACTGCGTCCGAATCGCCGTCATTGTCGAGGTCGCCGAGGGCAACGTACTTGCTGTCTGATGAGCCGAGGGCCTGGCCGGAATCAACAAGCGAGCCGGTTCCATCCTCGGCGTTCAAGAAGACCGAGTTCCCCTGCCCTGCGTCATTGGCAAAGACGACATCGAGGGTCCCGCCGGAGGCGTCCCCGCCGTCGTCGACATCGGCGACATCGAGGGAGAGCCCGGTGTTGAACGGGGGCATACGACACGCAGCCAGGGCGAACACGAGCATAACAAGCGCGACTACCCGGGCGCTCCGCCGGCCCGTGGCACAGGTGTGTTTCACGAAGCTTGATGGAATCATGTCGAAGGAACAGGGTATCGCGGATGCCTGCTTCGTTCAACCGGCTCGTGTGCCCGCTTCACGCAGGCACTCCCGATGCGATATCTTCTGTGAAACATCGCGCGCCGGGCGTGGGTGAGCGCTCAGTCTGCTGGTCGTGGTTCTGGTGCTGGCGCGACGGCATGGGGCGCCTCCGCAGAGGCGCGCGATCGCCTCGGGCGCCTCGGCGTTCTGTCGGGCAGCGTCGAGCTGGCAAGTGATCGTCTCACGGCGCTGCGTGATGCGGTGTCTTTGCTGGATGAGTGATTTTCGAGATGAAGGATGTCGCCACGCCTGTGACATGGGAGCGCTACGGCGATAACCCGAGCCGTCGCCGGGGCGGTTCAGTATGCTCGTGGTGAGAGCTTACTGTAGGCTAATGAATCGTACTGACGCCGTAATCCGGAAAGCGCTCGTCGGTGGTTGCTACCGGTGCTTTGTGTATGATAGCTGCGGCAATAATGAACCGGTCTGCAGGGTCTTTGTGTATTGGTGGCAAACCCACCGCCGTGAAGAGCGTGTCCGGTTCCAGAGGGAGTACGTCCAGCCGATGATGTTCAATGACGCGGCTCCACCAGTCCCGGGGCGGTAGAGGGAGTTCAAGTTTCCCGTCGCGATACTTCAGGGCGATCTCAAACGCACTGACTGCGGAAACTGCGACAATCATTTCCGCATCAATGCGCTTCCGTGCATCGGCGGTCAACCGGTCCGACCCGGCCGCAAGCCACAGAAGCGCACAGGTATCGAGAATGATCACTGTATTTCACCCCATTCATCCGGGGTCAAATCCTCCGTGGGCTCGTATTTCACGGAGATCCGGGAAAGTACGGGATCCGTCTGCGTGCGAAGAGAAGGCTGTCGTGCCCGAAGCTCCGCTATCGGTGCTCCGTTACGGCTGATGATGTACACCTCACCGCGTTCCACTTCTTCGAGAATACGGGAGAGGTGCGTTTTTGCCTCATGGGTATTCACCGTTTTCATACAGATTAGTTTATATGACTAAGTCTCGAAAGTCAATTTCGGGTAAGCGCTGATGAACCGCCCCGGCTTCTCCGGAGACAGTTTTGTGTGAGTCCGGCCGCCATAGCCGGGGTCTCGTCCTGCGTGTAGTAGGCTCGCTGACGCTCCACCGACGCTTCCCACCGATCGTTCGACGCCTGCCTCGGCGAGGCGCTCAGAGTAGCGAATGGACAGGTACTGGCTGCCACGGTCGGAATGGTGAACCAGGCGATGTTCTACCTGCCGAGCGTACGGGTGCAGTTCGCTGGGGGCGCTGGACTTCGCAGACCTCGAATGGAGACTGCGAACCGGGGAAGCTTACGTACGCCGGCGAGTTACGCGCTCGTCACCGAATCGGAGCCGACCCGCCCCGACCAATCCCTGAAGAACTCGGCCGGGGCAACTCTTTCTCCGATGTCGGGGGAGGATCCGTATCGACCGTGGAAGTCGCTTCCCCCGGTGAGTAGCAGCCCGTACTCGTCGGCCGCGCGACGGATCGCCTCATGATCCGCGGGACGGTGGTCGGGATGGTGCAACTCGATACCGCCGAGACCACGGCCGACGAGTTCCCGTACGAGATCGAGGGAATACTGTTGGCCCGGGTGTGCCAGTACCGGTATGCCGCCGTCCGCCGCGATAGCGGCAGTTGCATCCTGGTACGGGACGTACTCGATGTCGCCGGCGGCCGGGCCGTTGCCCTTGAAGAGCATCCGATAGAGGGGCGAATAGATCCTGTCGGTATATCCCTTCTCAACGAGAACTGCCATCACGTGCTGCTTGTAGAGCCATGGACACGCGCCGGCTTCGAGCCGCACTTCTTCCTCGGTAATGGAGATGCCGGTAGCCGCTATCGCGGTAATCTGGCGCTGAGTATTCCGGTGACGCGCCGCCAGCAACGGGTCGCAGAGGGTGCGGATATTCGGGGCGTCTCGGGAGAACCCGTATCCGAGGAGATGTATCTTTCTCTTTCCTGCGTAGTCGTAGGCGGATATCTCCACGCCCGGGATGATGACGACGCCGGCCCGTCGGCCGGCTTCCGTGGCCGGGCCCACCCCGGCTACCGTGTCGTGGTCGGTCACCGAAAGCACCGAAACCCCGACCGCCCGCGACCGCGCCGCAAGCTCATCCACCGAGTATGATCCGTCGGAAAACCGGCTGTGAACGTGGAGATCGGCAATCATACGGGCTCGCTCACTACTCCCGCTTCCATGCGATGCTCGTAGTCACAAAGCCCCTCCATGAACTCCAGGTCGTGAAAGATTCCCAGCATCGTCGTTCCGCTGTCTTTCAGCCGCCGGATGACGTCACGCACCTTTTCTTTCGAGTGGGCGTCGAGACTGGCCGTCGGCTCGTCGAGCAGCAGCAGACGCGGCTCCTTTATCATGGCCCGTGCGACGTTCAGTCTGAGCTTCTCGCCGCCGGAGAATGTGGCCGGATACGCATCCCACAGCTCGTGAGCCAGCTCGAAATGGTCGAGCATGTCGGCCGCACGTCCGCGCGCCTCCTCAGCGGACCGACCCGTCTCGAGCACCGCAGTTTCCACGATCTGCCGGGCGGTGGTGCGGGGGATTACTCGCAGAAACTGGCTTACGTAGCCGATCTCATGTCGCCGCAGCGCGATGATCTGCCGCTCTGAAGCGCGGAACAGGTCTATCGGACCGAAGAGCTCACTGTCATAGACCGCCGAGCCTTCCTGAGGCGAATAGCTGCGGTACACGAGCTTGAGAATCGTGGATTTCCCGGATCCGCTTCTGCCGGTGATACCGACAAACTCGCCGGCATGGACGCGAATCATCACGTCCCGACACGCGATGATCGTCCGGTCCACTTCATACATGTGAAAGGATTTGGCGAGGTGACGAATATCAAGCATCGGTCGGGTCATAGCGTCCTCCGTATTTCTGAATGAACTGCTCAACGGGCAGGAGGAAGTCTTCGAGGCGCACGCGGATGGTCTCGTGCGTCCACTCCCACCAGGCGATGTCGAGCAGGGCGGAGGCAATCGTCTCGGGGAAACGATCCTTGACGGGTTTTGCGGGAACTCCCACAACGACAGTGTACGGAGGAACATCACGCGTCACCACCGCCCCTGCTCCGACGACGCTGCCGGTGCCCACCGATAGTCCGGGCATCACGATTGCGCCGTGACCGATCCAGGTATCGTGGCCGACCCACGTCCGTCGCGCCACCCTATCAGCAAAGAACGCCTCATCGTCTTCTGCTGCAAACCCGTAGAGTTTCCGGCGATAGGTGAAGTGATGCAGGCTCGGCCGGTCCATCGGATGGGCGGTGGGGCCCACGCGGACCATAGCTGCGATGTTGCTGAACTTCCCGACATCGGTATTCTGGAAGTAGCAGTACGCTCCGGTATAGGAATAGTCTCCGACGACCGTGTTCTGTATGCGGTTTTGCGCACCGATATCGGTATAGCGTCCGAATACGCTGTTGCGGATGTCGCAGTCCGGACCTACGGATCCGTCAACCGGAAGTGTCGGTTTGCTTTCACCGGTGAGAGGCTGTCTGTGCTTCATGTGTTCTGTACCTCATGTGCATACACACGCGTCCGGATATGAGGACCGTGTTCACTGCGGGAAAGCCGTCGCCCATGCGGTGAATCACCAGTATGTCGGCGCTCTTCCCCGGCTCGATCGAGCCGCGCTCGTGGTCTATGCCGACGGCCACTGCGGCGTTCAACGTCACCAGCCGAAAGGCGTGCGGAAGATCCAACCCGTGGTCGTTATGGAGGATGAATACTGCGTGCAGAAGTGATGCAGGGTAGTAGTCGCTGCAGATAATGTCTACCGAATCGTCGTCGACCGCTGCCGCCGCGGAGAGGTTACCCGTGTGGCTCCCACCCAACAGGATATTCGGCCCCCCGACAACGGTACGAAAGCCCATCGCGCGTGCAGCCCGGGCGATCTCCAGGTGTACGGGGAATTCGCTGATGTCGACACCGAGCTCGCAGTTGAGCTCCAGTTTCTCGAGCGTGTCATCGTCGTGGCTCGCAACAGACACTCCGTGCTCATGTGCGGTCGAGACGAGCGCACGCAGCGCATCGCTACCAAGCTTCTCCTGAGCCTGCCTCTCCGTCACGATCCGATCGAGCTCGCTTTCGGAGAGATCGCGGTAGCCTTTCATTGTCTTTCGGTACATCTCGACGTCGTGGTACTGCCCCTGTCCCGGCGTGTGATCGGTCAGCGAGAGCAGATGCACCAGTCCGTGCTCTATGTATCGCGTGAGTTCCGGCAAACGGTGGATGCTGGATATCTCAAATCGCGCATGGAATCGATGGTGAATCAGATGACCGTCGCGACGAAAGTCGGATATCAGTTCGAGGAACCGACGAGTGTAGTGCGGGCTCCTGATATGCGACGGGCGAAAGGCGCCGGCGTCATTGAAGGAGAGGCTGTGGTACATCGTCGTGATGCCGTGAATCATAAGCTCGCGCTCCGTTTCATGAAGCGCTACGTTGAAGTCCATTATGCTGCTCGGACGAGGAGCAGTCATCCGCTCGATATGATCGGAGTGGATATCGATAAGTCCGGGCACGACGAGGCCGCCGTCTGCGTCGATGACGTCCACATCGGGTCCATCAAACGCACGCGGAACGGGAGCATGGATCGGCAGAACGTCCCGAATGATGTCGTCCTCAATCAGAACCCGGCTCGCAGGGAGAAGCTCATATGGCCCGACGACCGTTCCATTTCGAATAATCCGCTTCATCTCAATTCCTTTCGACGACTGCCTCGCCTTCATCAGAGAAGTGACTGCACGAGCTCCTGCGTATATGGATGCTGAGGGTCTTCCATAATCTGGTCGGTCAATCCCGACTCCACGACTCTGCCGTCGAGCATCACGATAGTTCGGTCGGCAAGCATGCGAACAACGGAGAGGTCGTGCGAGACAAGGAGCATGCTGACGTTGAACTCTCTGCGGATCTCTTTGATCAGATCGAGCACGCGCGCCTGCACCGAGAGATCCAGCCCTGTGGTAACCTCATCGAGAAAGAGGATGGGAGGGTTGTTCGAGAGCGCCTTGGCGATTTGCACGCGCTGCTGCATGCCGCCGGAGAATGTCATGGGTGGGTCGGTAATTCGGTGTTCGGGCAACCGCACCTGTTCGAGCAAGTCTTCCGCCCGCGTTACCATGGTCGACACGCGCCGGTGACCGGCTGCGATGAGCTTCTCCGCTATGTTTGCGAGGCTCGAGAATCGCATCCGCAGCCCCGACACAGGGTTCTGATAGACCATGCCGAGAACCATGTTTCGGATTTCTCGCTGGACCTGTCGCGATGCCGCAAAGAGGTTCCCGTCGCCGTACGCCCCGCTCGCTATCGTGTATTCCCCGGCCGTCGGTATATCATCGAAGTACAAACACCGCATGAGTGTTGACTTGCCGCTTCCACTTTCGCCTACGATGCCGAGGATCTCCTGCTCGTGAAGACTGATGCCGACATCTCGGACCGCGTACACCGTTCCGCAGTGCGGGCAGTAGTTGCCCCTGACCGCCGTATCGGATTCTGCGGCACAGTGGGCGCAGCCGGGGCCGAACTGCTTGTGGAGCCCCCGAACGCTCATGACTACGGCCTCACCGCGATCCATTGCACACCTCCCGTTGCCGGCGGCGGCGTTTGCACAGCCCCGTATCGTTGCACTGATAATACGGGCGGCCTGTCTGCACATCGAAGAGCTGGTCCATGAAGACGCCGGTTGCTCCGCAGTGCACGCAGGGTTCATCGAAGGATTCGATTTCGAACGGTACATCCTCGAACTCGAGGCTTTGCACCGTCGTGTACGGCGGAACAGCGTGGATCTTCTTCTCTCGCCCGGCCCCAAGCAGAATCAGCGCCTCTGATTGGTGCATCTTCGGATTGTCCCACTTTGGAATGGGGCTCGGGGTCATGATGTAGCGATCGTTTACCATGACCGGATGCGAGGCGCCGGAGGTCATCGTACCGTGCCTGACGATCTCCTCGAAAATACCCAGATAGGCACCGCTATAGTCCTTCTCCGCGTGGAGCACTTTCGTCTTCTGCTCCGACGGCTCGTAGGAGCGCAGCGGCTCCGGCTTGGGCACCTGAAGCACGAGGATCTGATGCGCCGCAAGACGGTCTTCGGGAATGCGATGGCGCGACTGTATCACCGTCGCCTCCCGCGCATCTTCGGTAACTGAAACACCGTCAGTCGTCTTGAGGATCAGGTTCTTTATGCTCACTGCGTTCACCGAGTCATCCGCGCCCTGATCGATAACTTTCACGATGTCCTCACGGCCGATCAGAGAGAGGGTGAGCTGCAGCCCCCCTGTGCCCCATCCCCGGGCAATGGGCATTTCCCTGCTGGCAAAGGGCACCTGGTAGCCCGGGATGGACACGGCTTTGAGCATTGCCCGGCGAAGAACTCGCTTGGATCCTTCGTCGAGAAAAGCGAAGTGGTGATGACCTCTACCTGTCATTCCTGCTCGTCCTCCCGACGCCTGAGCTTTCGCACGGCATCAAGCTTCGATTGAAACGTGACGTAGTGCGGAAGCTTGAGATGGGAGATGAAGCCGGTCGCCTCCACCGAGTCTATGTGAAGCAGGACTAGCTCCTCGTTGTGCGTTGGGTAGCGGAGGTCGCCGGTCTCGAGATTGTGGTCGAGGAGGCTCATCGCAATCGCTTTGGTTTCGTTTTGCCCGTAGCAGACACCATAACCGAGCTCGAAATCGATGTCGTAGCGCCCCTCTCCCCGTGGAACCCTTACGGGTATGAGAGTCTCCACCTCGGTGAGCTCGATCTCTCCGACGTAGTGAGCGTCTTCGTTGTCCGCCGACCCGCCGGGATCCGGCACCAGCACAGGCAGCATGCCGACACGCACCTCTCCGACTGTCGCATGCATGGCCCCACCACCGTAGGCGCGCAACGCGGCGTACCCGAGTGCGGTCACCGCACCAGTCTGCCCGCGGGTGAGAGTCTGCAGTCGCTCCGAGCGCACTGTTGGAAAGGAGATCGAGGAGGTGGTGACGTCCTTTGGGGGCGTGTTGTCCTCCGGCACGGGTACAAGAAGTCCCTCCGCCCGCAGATAGTCGATGACCTTGGGATACGTTTCTATCGGCACGGGATCACGTGCACTGTGATGGTACTCCTGCAGCTGCCTCACGATCTCGTCCGCGTTCTCCTGAATGAGGTCGAAATTGAGAAGCCGATGCGTGTAATCAGTGGACGCTCCCAGAATCTGGCCGCCGGGAACGTCCTTGAACGCAGCGGATATACGCCGCTGTACGCGCATTGAATCGGTGGTCAGCGTGCCGGTGTAATGAAGCCGCGGGACTGTCGATCGATATGCCCGGAGGATGAACACCGCCTCTTCCGGACTTCCCTGCGCCTGCTTGATGGCGAGCGCTGCGAGGGACGGAGCATAAAGGCTCGCCTCCGACATCACTTGTGTCACAAGCGCGGACAGACCGGCGGAAATGTCGGCGACATCCACTACGCGTCCGCTTCGCGTGCGGAGAAACTCAAGCCGCTCAACCGAGGCCTCGATCGCCGAGGCACCGCCTCGAACCGCTACGTATGCCATCATGCACCTCCCCTGGAGCCGTTGGACGGTACGTTGACGATACGTGTCGAGCGTGGAACAGCGATGACGTTCGTTTCGGCGTCGTACAAGACCACCTCGACCCCGAGAGGATACTCGGCGCAGAGCTCGTTGCGCGCCTCCACCCACCACAGAGGATACGCATCACTCTCGCGGCGCCCCGCCGATGCGCCGAAATCGTGAGCGAGGCGCCGCTCGTCTGCAATGCCGGGGCCCGTGAGCACATAGCCGGGCCGGGCACTCCCGGCCACCGAGTCGCTTGTTGTCGACGGGAGCGTCGGTACGTAGACCAGGATGGTGGCCCCGAGATGCGGGTCGATATGAGTGCCGACTTTGGCACGTCGGAATGTCTCGGTATCAGGCTCCAACGCCAGAAACAGGAAATCGGCCGTATCCGGCGATGCCATCCGAGTATAGGTGAGGTGGCGAAGACGTTCCGGCTCCGCCGGGCTCGCATGGTGGAAAAACGCTGAGACCTCGTTGTCCAGGAGCGTCATCGCCAGAAGCGTTGTGGCTGACGAACCCTCGTGTGACTGGTCGTCCGGCGGCATTCCAGCAAACAGACGCTGTGGCATGCCGGGAAACGAAAACGCGGTCAGCAGGCGTCTGTACGCCGTCTGCACATCATGGACCGTGTCGAGCATCACAGCGGCTCTTCCTCTTGCATCGACACGAAGTTCACTCTCGTTTCCATAATGCGACCGTTCTCTTCCGATTCTCGGCGCTCCAGAGCTTCGCCGGCTTCGCTCAACCAGGACGACCACACCTCGGTTTCCGGTACGCACGCGTTCCACGCTGCGTCGATTACGGCGAGATGAAGCGCAAGCTCTCCGTTGGCTCCCTGTACGATACCCAGACCGGGGGCACCGGCAACCTCCGCCTTCGCCTCGGTAACCAGAACCTCACCGATGTAGAAGAGACTGTTTCGAGCCCGCTCGCGAAGCTTCACCATGACCAGTCCTTCAGTGGGATCCTGGAGCACAGCCGTGCCGTAGCTCGCCTGCACCTCCCGCGCGATGTGTGCCGCAAGGCGACCGCCGTCCTTCACGAGGATCTCGGTTCTGCGCTTGCGGCCGAACGCCGAATCTGCCATATCCCCTCCACGTTCGGCACCGTAACGTGGCGCCATGTGAGTATTTGTTAGAACTCGGTTAATCCGCGCACTCGGTGGAGAAGCGATACTTGAAGCGGTCGCCCCGGTAGATCGATTTGTTGTAGGCGAGAATGCCGTCCGGGGAACGTATCTCGTACTGGGAGAGCAGGATTGGGACCAGCGACCCACACAGGAGTGTACGTTGCTCCTCGAGCGTGGGGAGAGCTACGCTCAACGTGACGTCTCCCGGCTTGAAGCGGCTGTGGCCGTGCCGTTCGAAGTATGCGTACAGACTGTCAATAGAGCCTCCCTCCGCTTCGATCGACGGAAACCTGCGTTGATCGACATAAGTCGTATGGAGCGCAGCCGGCTCGCCATCGATGACGCGCAACAACGATATCTCGCGCAGGTGATCCGACGCCTTGAGTCCGAAACGTGCAGAGACCTGCGCAGCGGGCGTGACTCGTTTCACGCCGAGATTGTGCGTGACCAGTGCAGCGTCCGAGCCATGCAACTTATCGGTGAAGCTCCTGCCGCCACCGATCGGCAACAGCACGTGCTTTCGCACCCGCGATAGGAAGCGCCCTTTCCCCTTGATGCTGCGGACATATCCGCGTTCCTCGAGTTGATAGTACGCTCGCCGCACAACGATGCGGGGTACACCGTACCGCTGGCTCAGTATCGGCTCCGACGGTAGAGGCTCATCGGTCTCGTACTTCCCGGCAATGATATCGTTCAACAAGTCATCCAGGATGAACTCTTCCATCGACGGTAAGAATAGCGAGCATCGGTTAGCGGAATGTGAGTCGCAGGCGCACCGCTGATTTCATCGATTTCTGACAAACGGGTACTTGGCGACAAGTTACGTTCGGGCGCGAGGAGACACTCGTGACGACCAATGCGTTGGAAATCGAACATTTGGAAATGATCTATCCCGATGGAACTCATGCCCTCAGAGATCTCTCGATGTCTGTGGAATCCGGAGAGCTGGTGGCCGTCATAGGATCCAGCGGGGCAGGAAAGAGCACGCTCATGCGGAATATAAACCGTCTCGTCGATCCTACCGGCGGGTCCGTGCGCTTCTTCGGGCAAGAGGTTACGGGTCTGGGCTTTCGCTCTCTGCGGCAGATCCGACGGGAGATCGGAATGATCTTCCAGCATTTCAATCTCGTAAACCGCAGTTCCGCCGTGCATAACGTGCTGCATGGAAAGCTCGGCTACGCCGGCGCGCTGCGCGGAGGCTTCGGTCACTTCACCAGGGCGGAAGTGGAAGAGGCATTGATGATACTCGATCGAGTCGGGCTCTCCGACCAGGCGTTCAAACGCGCAGATGAATTGAGCGGCGGGCAGAAGCAACGGGTTGGACTCGCACGTGCCATCTGCCAGAAACCGCGCCTCATTCTTGCCGATGAGCCGATCGCAAGCCTGGACCCTGGTGCCTCGGAGCGTGTGATGCAATATCTCAGCGACATCTGCCGGCAGGATCGGATAACAGCCATGGTCAGCCTCCACCAGGTCGAGTACGCCCGCGATTTCGCATCTCGCATGATCGGGCTCCGCGAAGGGGATGTCATGTTCGATGCGACCACCGATCACTGGAACGACGATATGATCGACGCGTTGTACGCGTAAGGAGGGATAACGTATGAGCTCTACAGTAAGCCAAGAGACCCTGGAGGTACCGCGCGAGCTTTCCATGCTCGATACGGAACCCGAAGCGGACGGTATCGCGTTGTCGCGACTCTTCGAACGGTACCGGCGCGCGCGCCGAGGCATGTGGCGCCGCAGCACCATTCTATTGAGCCTGGTGACCGTCGTTGTCGGATGGTCGCTGTTCGGTACAGGCTTTCGACTCGTCTCTTTGCTCGAAGGCGCCATGAACTCCGTGCGATTCGTAACCCAGGACATGCTACCGCCGGATCTCTCGGCGGTCGGTCCGGCGCTTCCAGGACTTGCGGACACCGTCTACATGAGCTTCTTCGGCTTCGTTCTTTCGGTCGTTCTCTCGCTCGGCCTCGCCGTACTCGGCGCTCGAAACGTCACCCCGAATCGTGCCGCCGGGTTTCTGTGCCGAAGCACCGTCTCATTCATTCGCTCGTTCCCCGACATCGTGTTTGCAATCATCCTTGTCGCCGCCTTCGGTATCGGGCCGGTTCCCGGAGCTTTGGCGCTCGGGATCGGCGGCGTGGGCGTGCTGGGAAAGCTCTTCACCGAATCGCTCGAGGAAATCGACATGACGCAGCTTGAAGGGCTGCGCGCGGCCGGCGCCGGCTGGGCACAGCAGATAGGTCAGGGAGTATGGCCGCAGTTTCGCCCCGCGTTCATAACCTGGTCGCTCTTCAGGCTCGATCTGAACCTTCGTGCCGCCGCCGTCGTCGGTCTGGTCGGCGCGGGAGGCATCGGATATGACCTCAATCTCAAGTTTAACCTTTTCCAGTTTCGCCAGGCGACCACGATCATGTTGATGGTCTTCGCGCTCATCGTTGTCGTTGAATGGATCACCATGAAGCTGCGGGAGAAGCTTGTATGAGTGACCGAACGTACCTGGAATACTCCCGACGACGAATGCACGCATACAGCAGACTCGCTGCGGCTGCCCTCCTGTTCATTGTGCTGACGATGTTCGTCGCACAGCGGATGGGCTTTACCGTCACCGTCCTGCGCAGAGCCGGTGGACGCCTAATGCACCTGTTGCCGACCATGGTTCCTCCAATAATTGAGAGCCCGCCCGACGTATTCGGGGCCGCGCTCGAGTCGATCCAGGTGGCCGTTCTCGGCACCCTTATCGGCATCGTGATGGCCATCGGACTCGGCATTCTGGCCGCCGAAAACATCGCGCCACACCTGCTGGTGAGCCGCGCGATCAAGCTCTTTGCTGCGTTCGTCCGATCCGTGCCTGCTTTGATCTGGGCGCTGGTATTCGTGACCGCCGTCGGGCT
>CAYOFA010000013.1:16093-18422 GCA_964402885.1 uncultured Spirochaetaceae bacterium | reverse complement strand
CTGTCCTCGTCCCTGAAGCGCTATTCCCTCGGCCGAACGCGCAAAGGAGGTGTAACGGCATAGAGCAACGGTTCAATCACATATGGGCATTAAGACGGAAACGAGAGCGCCTTGAGTTCTCAAGGCGACTGGATAGAGAACCAAGCAGGAGATTTCTATTATGATTACGTACAGGAAACGGACTGTCATATTCCTTGTTGCGATAGCGTTCGTGGTTGCGGGCGGGCCGGCCGTGCTGTTTGCCGGAGGCGAGGCTGAAGGTGAGGCGGCGACCGAAGCACAGGGCGAGAGACAAGACTGGCCCGACAAACTCGTGTTTGCCGCAGTTCCCACCGAGGATGAGGAGATCATCTCGCGGAGATACGAGGATCTGATGAGCTACCTCGAGCGGCGTCTCGGTGTCGAAACCGAAATGTACTTCCCTACGAGCTATATGGGAACCATAGAGGCCATGCGCACCGGGAACGTCGACGTAGCGAAACTGGGCCCATTCTCCTATATCCTCGCAGCCGAACGCGCGAACCCCGAGATGTTCGCCGTACCCACCGACGTTGGGGAGACACCGACCTACTATTCGGCCTTCATCACGCTCGAGGGCTCGGGAATCGACGATCTGTCTGATCTCGAAGGCAAGCGCGTTGCGTTCGCCGATCCGGCGTCAACATCCGGCCATTTGTTCCCCCGTGCGGCGGTCGTCAATGAGCTCGGTATCGAGAACGACAGCATCGAGAATTTCTTCGGGGAGACAAGCTTCTCGGGCAGCCATCAGGCCTCCGCCTCGGCCGTTCTGAATGGTGATGTGGACGCAGCGCCGATTTCTTCGGGCAGCGGGTTCCGATCACTCGAGGGACCGTTGAGTGATCATCCCAACGCCGACAAGGTCGTCGTATTCTACCGAACCGGCGACATACCCTCCGACGGTTACGTAATGCGTCGCGAGCTACCGGAAGACTTCCGCGCAGCCGTTCGCGGGGCATTCTATGATGCGATAAACGACCCGGAGCTCGAGGCGTTCTTCGAAGACATCGGCACGGCCGGGTTCATCCGTCGCACCGACGCCGACTACAACATCATACGTGACACCGCCCGTGCCATTGAAATGAGCCCTGAAGAGCTCATGGATTGACCGTGGCGTCCGGGCCGGGGATCCTCTCGGCCCGGTTATCCATGCAGTCCCGGACCGGAATCAACCAGTCGGCGGGTACTATCCGTCACTGAGCCGTCGCGCCCGGCGGGGGACACCCCACCGGATCAGAGCCGCAATGGTAGAAGTGAGTTCTGCACGGTTTTGACTGGTACCTACCGCAATCGTCCACGATAATTGAGCAGTAAGCTGCCTGCCACGCGGAGTACCCGATAGATCCAGTGTTTTCGACTTCGCCAGTCGAGGAGGAATACGATGCGCCGAGTTCCAATCGCGGGCTTGATAGTCCTGGCGACCATGCTGACCGTCCTGATGTCATGTGCGAGCGTGACCGAGCGGCACATGTACCCGGAAACCGAGCCACCACCGGAGGACAAGGTTGCGACGCTCGTGGTATCTACACCCTTTCAGCTGCAAACGTTCGACGGGGAAGAGGTCGGTAAGATCCGTCAGGACACCGTCCTCATTCGGATGCGTCCCGGTCGGCACTCGCTACGGGCGACGTCCATGGATCGGCCGATCGAGTTCACCGCGCAGCCGGGATGGTTCTATTTCCTGCGGGTCATCTCCGGCTACGGTGTGGGCTGGAATGTCGAAGAGATATACGAACCGCGACCCGTCCCGCCGCGCGTCCCCTATCACGTGGAGATCATTGGTGGTCCCCACCCGTTCGTAACGGACACCGGGGACTCCATCACGTTCGACATACCCGCCGGCCGTGTGCACGTTGATCGTGGCGGTTCAATCGACAGCTACAAGTACCTCGCACCGCGGTTCGTGTATTTCAGTCCGGCCGGCGATCACCTTGCCTTCGCCACTCTCAAGATGGAAGTCCACATGGTTCGTGACGGCGTGGAGAGCGAGCCTCATCATCGGCTGCACACACTGAGTGGTGCGTGGAGCCCCGATGGGGAGCATTTTGCGTATCCGGTGTACCTCTGGGGCGAGGCGGTACCGGAATCGAAGACCATATTTCGGAATCAGAAGAACGCGATGACGCTCTACATCTGGATGGACGGGGAAGTCATCGGCCCCTTCGACGCGATCACGTCGAAGGCACCGCTCTTTTTCGATGTGGACGGCAACCTCGTCTACGGCGCGCAGCATCGGCAGATCTGGTACGTGGTGGACGGCGACGAACGCATCGAGATGGTGTCGGAGCAGGCGACGGCCGATGTCGTGAAC
>CAYOFA010000013.1:0-15993 GCA_964402885.1 uncultured Spirochaetaceae bacterium | reverse complement strand
TCGTACTCGTCGCACACCCACTGCTGGGGATCCGGGACCCAGACCTCTCGTCGCATGTAATTGCCTGCCGAGTCGTAGTAGTACTCGGTCTTGTAGTGTCCGCCGCCGGATGCCGCCATATGCCCCCGCAGGCACTCCCCCTGCTTCTGTGTCGCTGCCTGCTGTTCGGTCTCTTCGATACGCACACTGATGAGCTGCCCGCCCACCTCGGCGGCACGCTCGCACAGCAGCTCCACGGCGGTCTTCTCGTGGGCAAAGTCGTCGCGAGTACCGTCTTCGTAGGCTTTGTAGAGGTCATACCGAAGCTCGAGACTCCCGATCTTCTCGTAGCCTTGAAGAACGAGCTCGGTGTCGGAAAGCGACGAGACCTCCGCCGGCTCGTTTTCTTCGGCAAATGACCGGCCGACATATGGATCGTACCGGAACTGCTCACCACGGATCTGTTCGCCGATGGCCAGACAGCCGCCGAGCATGACGATCGCGGCAGCCGCAAGCAGAATCACTCGCATCACCTGATAGGCTCTCCTCGTCCTAGGGCTTCCCCTTCGCATAGAAACCTCCTGCTTCCAAACGACGATTGAGTGGCGACGCAACCGGGAGAAGAACGTCAGGTCGTACCAGGCGGGGACTGCTCGCCCTTTCAATACATTCTAATGGGTCAGACCTGATCCGCACCACTCGCTTTCTCAGGATGCGAGGAGGTTGTCGTAACAGTGAGAGGAGAGACATGAAGGCGCGGTAACGGGATACTGCCGCCCACACACCTCGAGGCAGCACAGGTGGCGCCGTATCTCGGGGAATACTCGCTGGGGGGAGACCTGGGCTGGGCGCTGTCGGTGCGCAAGCCAGGTGCCGACGAGATCGGACAGGTTGGGGCGACCAGGGCGCTCTTGCGGAATGACGAGCAAGCCGGCAGCAACCACGATCATCCCGGCAACGGCAAGAGCGGTGGGTGGCTTGCTCACCGCCCGCTGCGCCGAGCGCTGTCCGGGCGAGGTAACGGCTCTCGATCGATTGCATTATCCCCGGCTTGCTCCTGCATGAGTCGTTTCGGACCCCGGTATCCCTCATAGAGACGCCGGCCGATGTTTGTGTTTCTCGCCCTGTCGCTGTCGCTACCCGGCACTTTCCAGCGGCGCCTCGACGTCCCGGGCCAGCGCCGCTCCGAGCTCCAGCGCCTTCTTGTTGGTCTCGAGAACGTTATCGCGGAATCGGTGCTTGAGCACCTTCCGCACGGAGGACATCGCCACCACGGGTCGAAGAGTAAGAAGGGCCCCGAGCATGCAGATGTTCAAGGGAACGCTCGTTCCGAGCTCCGACTGAACCGTCTGTTGCATGGGCAGACGATACAGTCTGGCTTCGACCTGCGTCTGCGGCTCGACCAGGTCGGAATCGATGAGCAGCAATCCGCCGGGGCGCGGGATGTCGTAGAATCGGTTAAAGGACTCCTGTGTGAGGCACACGAGGATATTCGGCTGCAGCACCTTGGGGAAATTGATGGCGGAGTTCGAGATGATCAGGTCCGATCGCGTGACACCGCCTCGAGCCGCAGCGCCGTAGGACTGCGATTGCACGGCGTTGAGCCCCTCGTGGATTACGGCCGCTTCAGCCAGGATAATGGCCGCGGTGATACCACCCTGTCCGCCGGACCCGGCAAAGACGATCCGACACCGTTCGCCGTCACTCATGCTTTCGTCCCCACCCCGCCGGGCTCGCGCTCCCCTCGAGTCTGTTCCACTATCCGCTCATACTGCTCGCAGTACTCCGGCCGTTGTTCATCGACGAACACGCCGCGCTGGATGACCTCTGCGGTCTCTGCGGCCTCCGCAGTCTCAGCCGCCTGAGCTCTCCGCTTTACCGTGTTGTCCTTCAGCCACTCCATCATCTGCACCGCATCGCCCTGTCGATTCTTGCGCCCGAAGTGGGTGGGACAGGGCGAGAGGACTTCTACCACCGAGAACCCCTTGTGTCTGATGCTCTTCTCGAGCAGCTTCTGGAGCTCCAGCACGTGATAGGTGGTACCGCGGGCCACGAAGGTGGCCCCTGCCCCGACGGCGAGATTCACCACGTCGAAGTTCGGATCGATACTCCCGTGGGGCGCGGTACTTGCAAGAATACCCTGGCCGGAGAGGGGGGAAAACTGCCCCCCGGTCATTCCGTAGATCCGATTGTTCAGCACGATGGCCGTGATGTCGATGTTCCGGCGGCAGGCGTGGATGAAGTGATTGCCGCCGATGGCGAGAGCATCTCCGTCGCCCATGGGCGCCAGCACCGTCAGCTCCGGCTTGCTCATCTTCACCCCTGTTGCGAACGCCAGGGCCCGTCCGTGCAGCGTGTGCAGCGAGTGGAAATCGACGTACCCCGGCATACGAGACGAACAGCCGATCCCGGAAACCATGACGGTCGAGCTCTTGTCCAGGCCGAGTCTCTCCACGGCCTGCAGGAGCGCGTTCAGCACCGTGCCGTGCCCGCAGCCCGCACACCATATGTGAGGAAAGAACCTGGTCCGGATGTAGTCCTGGACAGCCATGGCTAGACCCCTCGCCCCATCACGAGGCGGAGCACGTTCTTGATGTCCGTGGGAGTAATGAACTCCCCGTCGACACGGTTTGCCAGAAACACCCGTTCGGGGTAATCCACAGCGCGCTTCACCTCGTGAACCACCTGTCCCATATTCATCTCCACCACTACTATGTACCGGGCCTCGGCGCATTTCTCCCGCACCAGTGCGGCGGGGAACGGCCAGAGGGTCTGCAGCTCCAGCAACCCCAGTTTCACGCCGCGCTGCCTGCGGTTCTCCACGATATGCAGTGCCGACCGGGCCGAGCATCCGTAGGAGACCAGGACGCAGTCGGCATCGGAGAGGTAGTACTCCTTGTAGCGGGTTATGTCGTTGATGTTGTTGTCGATCTTGTCCATCAGGTGATGGATCAGCCCGTGTATGACCCCGGGATCGGATGTGGGAAACCCCCACATGTTATGATACAGTCCCGTGACGTTGTACCGGTGGTCGCTGCCGAAATCCGACATGGGCAGTCGGCCGTCTTCCCGGGGCAGATAGGGATGATAGTCGACTCCCTCCGGGACCGACGTGCGCAGCCGCTTCACGACCTCGTATTCTCCGGGAGCGGGCACCTCGAGCTTCTCGCGCATGTGCCCGACGACCTCGTCGAGGAGGAGAACCACCGGTGTACGGTACGTCTCGGCCATGTTGAAGGCCTCCACGGTGATCCGGAACAGGTCCTGGTGATTCGAGGCGGTGAGTGCGATGATCGCATGGTCCCCGTGGGTTCCCCACCTGGCCTGGTAGACGTCCGCCTGGCCGGCATGCGTCGGCAGGCCGGTCGACGGGCCTCCGCGTTGAACATCCACGATCACGCAGGGTATCTCCGCCATGACCGCAAATCCGAGAGCCTCCTGCATCAGGGAAAACCCCGGACCGCTCGTAGCCGTCATGACCTTGTGACCGGTCAGAGAGGCGCCGATGATGGCCGAGAGAGAGGCCATCTCGTCCTCCATCTGAAGGAACCTGCGTCCCAGCGCCGGCAGGCGCCGAGACATGTACTCCATGATCTCCGAGGAGGGGGTAATCGGATACCCGGCGTAAAACCTCAGACCGGCGTAGACCGCCGCCTCGGCGCAGACCTCGTTGCCCTGTACGAACGTAATCTCTTTACTCATCCGTTCGCACCTCGATGGCGAGGTCGGGGCACAGGTACTGACAGAGCCTGCAGGCGGTGCAGCGGTCGAGGGCCTGAACTCTCGGCAGGTTATGTTCGTCCGAAACGAGCACATCCCGCGGGCAGAAATGGACGCAGATCCCGCATCGTTTGCACCACGCGGAGTCGACCCGGACCTCGATGACTGTTCGTTTGGGCATGGCACTGTGCTCCCGAGGTCATGCTAAAGGGCATGCGATCAACCTGCGGTTCCCTGTATCCGGGTGGTTGAACGCTGGAGGAAGAGGCGACGTTGCCGCCGCCCCTTCCCGATCAAACAGTTTGTTCCAGTGCGCCTGGGACGGGCAAGTTAGTCGAGCATGCCCTGTTCTTCGTAGTAGCGTTCCGCGCCCGGGTGGAGCTCGATGGACATACCGTCGAGAGCGGTCTCGAGGGTAATCTCCTTGCCCCGCTCATGGGTCTGACCGAGCACATCGCTATTCTCGAGGGTCACCTTCGTGATGTTGTACACGAGCTCTTCGTCGAGGGATGCATTGGTCACCATCATCGCCATGACGGCAACGGTGCGTACATCCGAATCCTGTCCGGAGTAGGTGCCGCCCGGAATCATCACCTCTGCGAAGTACGACCACTCATCCTCGATTGAATCAACCATATCCGCGTCGATGTTGAGAATCGTGACGTCGGTGGAAGTTGCGAGGTCCATTACGCTGGCGGTGGGTACGCCGCCGGTTACGAAGGCCACGTCGACGTTGCCGTCGCGAATGGCGTCCGCTGCTTCGGCGAAGGAGAGGAAGTCCTGCCGTATGTCGTCGTAGGTGATGCCATGCGCCTGGAGAATCTGACGCGCGTTTACCTCGGTGCCGCTCCCGGGTGCGCCGACGGCTACCCTGAGACCGGAGATATCACCGACGCTGTCCACGCCGGCATCTTCCCTGGCGATGATCTGGATGGTCTCGGGATACATGGTGAACACGCCCCGCAGATCTCCCATGGGTTCCTCGTCGTCGAACATCTCGACCGCATTGGCGGCATAGTAGGTGACGTCGTTCTGCGCGAGGCCGAACTGGGACTCCTTCGCGTTGACCAGATTCACGTTCTCCACCGACGCACCCGAGGACTCGGAGCTCGCATTGAGACCCTCGATTTCCTCGCTCCACAGACTGGCCATTGCGCCACCAACCGGATAGTAGACACCCCCGGTACCGCCGGTGGCCAGCACGATGCGCTGCGTCTCCCCTTCGCCGGCTGCAAAGACGGAAGCACCGGCTACCAGCATGAAAGCCACAATCAACACCACAATTCTGTTCATCCGCATTCTTCGTTCCTCCTTCTTTCTGACCTGAGACCTGAGTCTCCCTGGGCACATCGTAACCTGCGTTTCCCTCATCTCGAAGGACTCGCTCCCGTGGCGCACACCCTTCCTCCGGCTATCCGAAGTCCGGATCGCTTCGAAAAGCTTCTCCTATCTTCGGACCTGCTGCTCGATCTGTCAAGGAAAACGTACCATCCTTCGGAAAACACCCTTTTTCCACCGCGTCGAATGGCATAAGCTAAGAGTTATGCACCACCGCACACCAACCCTCGAAGACATTCGCCGGGCCGCCGAACGGATCTCCGGAGACGCGCATAGAACCCCGGTTCTTACGTCTCATACCTTCGATCGCGAAACCGATACGAACACCTTCTTCAAGATGGAAAACCTCCAGAGAGTCGGGGCGTTCAAGATCAGAGGCGCACTCAACAGGATCCGGAGTCTCAGCGCCGAGGAAAAGGCCCGGGGCGTCATCACGTACAGCTCGGGAAATCACGGCCAGGCGACGGCGTCCGCCGCCCGGATCGAAGGCGCCCGCTGCGTCGTTGTGATGCCGGAGGACGCCCGCGCAGCCAAGAGAGATGCCACCGTCGCCTACGGGGCGGAGGTCGTCACGGCCGGCATGACGTCGGAGGATCGCTACGCGCGGGCGATGGAGCTGCACGAGCAGTTCGGCTATGCGGTGATCCCGCCCTATGACGATCCCTTCATTATCGCGGGACAGGGCACCTGCGGCCTCGAGATAACGGAGCAGGTACCGGGTCTCGACATCCTCCTCGTACCGGTGGGTGGTGGCGGGCTCATCTCCGGATGTGCAGTGGCGGTCAAGTCCCTCATGCCGGCGGTCCAGGTCATCGGCGTGGAGACCGAGGGCGCCGATGACGCGACACAATCCTTCCGCCGCGGAGTGCTCACCCGCTACGAGTCGACCGACACCATCGCCGACGGCATGCGCAATCTCTCGGTGGGGAAGCTCAACTTCGCCGTCATGCGCGAGTACGTGGACGACATGGTCACGGTGCCGGACACCGACGTCGTGTCGATGATGCGCTTCTTCTTCGAACGGATGAAGATTGTGGTGGAGCCGACCGGCAGCGTGGCAGCCGCCGCCCTCCGCCTGCACCGCGGGCGTTTTGCGGGCAAGCGGGTGTGCGCGGTCGTAAGCGGCGGCAATATCGGCATTGCCGATTTCTGCTCGCTTACGGGAACGGCCGCCGGATAACGGACCGCTTCACCGGCCGAGCTCCAACAGATCAGACCGACGCCGCGGGTGTCGGATGCCGCGACCGCCCCCACTGAAGCAGAACCACGAGGCCGAATGCAATCAGCCCGCCGAAGTCGGAGACCAGGCCGGGAACCAGCAGAGTCAACGCCGAAACCGCAAGCAGCAATCGCTCATGCACACGGGCGTGGGTCAACAGGTATCCCTGCACCGCAGCTCCCAACCCCACCACGCCGATACCGGCGGTGACCACCGCGATCACCAGCCTGATTGCGGTCGTGTCAATGAACAGTATCGTCGGGTTCAGGGCGAACACGAAGGGAATGATGAATCCGGCCAGGGCCAGCCGCAGCGCGGTGAGACCGGTGCGGAAGGAGTTACCGCCCGCGATCCCCGCACCCGCATAGGCTGCCAGGGCAACCGGCGGCGTAACGTCGGCGATGACGCCGAAGTAGAGAATGAACAGATGCGCGGCCAGGAGATTGACTCCGAGCTGGGTAAGGGCCGGTGCGGCCATGGTCGCCAGGATGATGTATTTCGCCGTGGTGGGAAGCCCCATGCCGAGGAGGATGGATGCGATCATGGTGAAGAACAACGTGGGAATAAGCAGGCCACCTGCCATGTTGACGATCGTGTTGGCAAAGGCAAGCCCGAGGCCCGTCAGCGTTACGATTCCTACGATGATTCCCGCGCAGGCGCAGGCGGCAGCCACGCTGATGGCCTTCCGGGCTCCGGAATCCAGTGCAGTCAGAATATCCCGCGGTCGAATGCGGGTGTGCTTTCGCAGAAGGCACGTTCCGACGGCCAGGATGATGCCGATGAAGGCAGCCCTGAACGGCGTGAATCCCGACACCAGCAGGTATACGATGCCCACCAGCGGAACGAGCAGGTGAAAGCCGTCTATCATGACTCGCTTGAAACTCGGGATCTCTTCCTTCGGCAGACCCTCGAGGCCGTGTTTCACCGCCTCCAGGTGGACCATGACGAAGACGCCCATGTAGTAAATCAGGGCGGGAATCGCGGCCGCACCGATGATGCGGACGTACGGTATTCCGGTGAACTCCGCCATTATGAAGGCGGCAGCACCCATTACAGGCGGCAGAATCTGCCCCCCGGTGGAGGCCGCGGCCTCTACCGCCCCCGCGAAGGTGCGTTTGTAGCCGATGCGCTTCATCAGAGGGATGGTAAACGAGCCGGTGGTCACCGTATTCGCTATGGAGCTACCCGAGATGGAGCCCATGAAGCCGCTCGCCACAACGGCCGCCTTGGCCGGCCCGCCTCGTCGCTGTCCCGCGATCGAGAAGGCGACGTCGATGAAGAACTGACCCACTCCCGTGACCTCGAGAAAGGCCCCGAAGAGGACGAAGAGAAACACGAAGGTTGCCGAGACACCGAGGGGAATCCCGAATATCCCTTCCGTGGTCATGTACATCTGGTTGACCAGACGTTGCACGCTGTAGCCGACGTGACCGAGTTGCCCCGGTATCAGATAACCGAAGTATCCGTACACCAGCGCGACCACCGCGATGATCGCAAGCGCCGGACCGATGGAGCGCCGCGTAATCTCGAGGACCAGCAGGATCGTGAGCACGCCCATGATCATGTCGGTCTGCGTCGGCAACCCGCCCCGTCGCACCAGCACCTCGTAGAAGACAAGGATGTAGGTGTTTACGCCGATGGCCACCGCGGCGATGATCCAGTCGTACCAGGGCACACGGGATGAGCCCACGCCTTTCTTGGAGGCGGGGTACAGCAGAAACCCGAGGACCAGGACGAACATCAGATGCACCGCCCGCTGCTTGTGCGCAAGGAGTACGCCGAACCCCGCGGTATAGAGGTGGAAGAGGGACATAGCCACCGCCACCGCGAACACGATCCTGGCGACGATGCCCTTCAGATCACGGGTCGAACCCACCAGATCCGGATCTTCGATCTTTTTGGTGCCGGAGGTGTCCTCTTGCGATGGGACGGGCTCCCCGCCTGTTTGCTGCCCTGAATCATGCTCACTCATCCTCTGCCTCCTGTTATCCATAGCACCGAAAACACAATGATTGCCGGTCGTATTGTAAGTGGTTTTCCCGGCGTATCAAGATCCGCGAGGCGGATTTCCCTACCCTGAACGGTCAATACCTGGTTACTGAACCGTCCCACACGTATCGTGATTCGCGGTAGGGTGCCGTCCAGGTTCTCACGGACAAACCACCCCTCCTCCCTTCGGAACTCCCCTATCCCGCTCGAAGGCAGCCCGGCTCCGAGGGAGCGATACCTCGTCTCCGTCTGAACGAAGTGCCTGCGGCCTACCACCTCGTAGGAATCCAGCACCGGGGTCTTCATGACCGAGTGGATGTGCCGTAGCGAAAAGGAGCGCACATCGGCGAACCGCGCCACCGTTTCGCCCTCCTCGTTCACGATTTCGACGCCCGGCACCGGGGGGACGATCCATAACCCGAGCGCCACCACAGCCGCGAGCGTCGCGGCGACCACAGCGGCCGTCGCCGCGATCGTCGCCCCCCGGGACCGGCGCCCCGGCATTCCCGCGGAAGCCTTTCGACCCAACAACCACATCGTTTACTCCAGCAACGCAATGAGCACGCCGGCGGCTATCGCGGAGCCGATCACTCCCGCCACGTTCGGCCCCATTGCGTGCATGAGCAGGAAACTGTCGGGGTTCTCCCGCCGACCCACCGTCTGCACGACCCGCGCCGCCATGGGCACCGCGGAAACCCCGGCGGCACCTATGAGCGGATTCACCTTCCCCCCGGTAAACAGGCACATCAGCTTGCCGAGAAGCACCCCCGAGGCCGTCCCGACGGCGAAGGCAGCCAGGCCGAGGCCGATGATGAAGATTGTCTCCGGGCTCAGAAACTGCTCGGCCTTTGCCGTCGCACCCACGGTGAGTCCGAGGAAGATCGTGATGATGTTGATGAGCTCGTGCTGCGCCGCCTGGGACAGCCGCTCCACCACACCGGTTTCGCGAAAGAGATTCCCCAGCATCAGCGAGCCGAGCAGGGGCGCCGCAGCCGGGATGAACAGGCCCATCAGTATCACCACGACGATGGGAAACAGAATCCGCTCCCGCCGTCCGACGGGTCTCATCTGTTCCATCACGATGGTCCGCTCCCGGGCAGTGGTAAGCGCCCTCATGATCGGCGGCTGGATGATCGGTACCAGAGCCATGTAGGAGTACGCGGCGATGGCGATGGGGCCGAGAAACTCCGGAGCCAGGCGGGAGGCCGTGAAGATCGCCGTCGGTCCGTCGGCCCCGCCGATGATGCCGATTGCTCCCGCCTGAGCGGGGGTGAAGCCCAGCATCACTGCACCGAAAAAGGTCGCGAAGATCCCGAACTGCGCCGCCGCGCCGAGGAGGAAGGTCTTGGGGTTTGCCAGAAGCGGACCGAAATCCGTCATCGCGCCGATCCCCAGGAAGATGAGGGGCGGATAGATGCCCAACCGTGTGCCCTGATAGAGATAATACAGGAGCCCCCCGGGGCTTCCGTCGGGAGCCGGCGGCGCCATGAGTCCGGCGAGAGGCAGGTTGGTCAGGATGACGCCGAAGGCGATGGGCAGAAGCAGCAGCGGCTCGTACTTGCGCACGATGGCGAGATACAGAAGCACGCAGCCGATGCCGATCATGACGGCCTGCTGCCAGCCGAGGTGCAGGTATCCCATGCTGTTGAAAAACGCCGTAAAGTCTGCGCCCATCGATGCGCCCCTCAGACCACCACGGCAAGCACGTCACCGTAGCTCACCGAAGCACCCTTGCCGACGGCGATCTCATCGACCACCCCGGCACCGGGAGCCGTAATTTCGTTTTCCATCTTCATCGCCTCGAGCACCATGAGCACGTCTCCCGGTACAACGGAGTCTCCGGCGCTCACCCGGACGTCGAGAATGGTCCCCGGCATGGGCGCCGTGATCCGGATGCCCCGGCCACGAGACGGCTCGTTTGCGGCGGCGGCCGGGGCGGCGGCACCTGCTTTCCCGGGGCCGGAGCTCGCGGCCGCAGCCGCGGCCGCCGGGCCGGGCCGCGCGGCCGCCGGGCTTCCGCCGGCCTTCTCGCCGGACGCCTGCCCGACCTCGCTTTCGAGCTCTTCCACCACCACGTCGTAGGTCGTACCGTTGACCGTCACTCGCAGGCGTTTCATCCCCTCGCGTCCTCCCGTCGGCTGTATGTGGGTCTCACTGTTGCGCTTCGCTGTCGGTAGGCGGTCTCCGGCATCATCGCCTCCTGTCGCCCGGCGAAGGCCCAGACCGAGGGCCCCGGAGACCCGCCCGCGCCGCTGCGGCTGATGGAGCGTACCCGGGCATGCGGGCCGAGGGTCGTGTAGACGGCCCCGGAGATCACTGCGGCGATTTCCTCGGAGTTCGCACCCGCCTCGGGGGCCGGGGCCGCCCCCGGGCCCCCGGCCGTTCCCGCCCCGGGGGTCGAGGTCGCCGCCGGGGCCGGGGCCGAGGTGGCCGCCCCGGGGGCCGGGGCCGGGGCGGGGGCCGGCTTTCGCCCGGGCGGGACCGCACCCTCCGCCGGTCCGACCTCCCGTCCGAGAGTCCGGGCGATGAGCACCATGACCAGATACAGCGCGATCAGGCTTGCGAATACCACGCCCATCCCGATGACCATCAGGCGGACCGCCTCGAAGAGATCGACACTCATGCGTTTCTCACCCGTTCTACCCGCCGTGTCCCTAGCGTCGGCTGCATCTGCGCATCCTCAAAGCGGTATGTTCCCGTGGCGCTTCGCCGGACGCCCCTGGCGCTTGGAGCGAAGCATATCCAGGGCCACGGCAAGACGCATGCGCGTCTCCGCCGGATCTATGACATCGTCGATGTATCCACGTCCGGCGGCCACGTAGGGATTGGCGAAGCGTCGACGGTATTCGTCGATCTTGGCCTTCCGCGTGGCCTCGGGATCGTCACTGCTCTCGATCTCCTTGCGGAAGATGATGTTGGCCGCCCCCTCGGGGCCCATGACCGCGATCTCGGCATGCGGCCAGGCAAGAACATGGTCCGCGCCGAGATCCCGCCCGCACATGGCTAGGTAGGCGCCGCCGTAACTCTTGCGGAGAATCACGGTGAGCTTCGGCACCGTCGCCTCTGAGTATGCGTAGAGCATCTTCGCTCCGTGGCGGATGATCCCTCCGTGCTCCTGCTCGGTTCCGGGCAGGAATCCGGGAACGTCCACCAGGGTCACCAGGGGAATGTTGAAGGCATCGCAGAACCGGATGAAGCGGGCCGCCTTGTCCGAGGCGTTGATGTCCAGACAACCGGCGAGAATCCTCGGCTGATTGGCAACCAGCCCCACACTGCTGCCGTTGATGCGGGCAAGCCCGACGACGATGTTCGGGGCGTAGAGAGCGTGCACCTCCATGAACTCGCCCTCGTCGACCAGCGAGGTGATGACGTCCCTCACGTCGTAGGATTTCCCCGGCGACACCGGTACGACGTCCCGCAGCTCGGGCACCGGCCGGTCGGCGGGATCCCCGGGCTCGACCACCGGCGGGTCCTCGAGGTTGTTGCCGGGGATGAACCCCAGAAGTCGCCGGATCTCCTCCAGACAGCGGGACTCATCCTCGGAGACGAAATGGGCCACGCCGCTGTCGGTATTGTGCGTCATCGCGCCGCCGAGGTCCTCCGGCGAGACATCCTGTCCGGTGACCGCCTTGATGACCTGCGGCCCGGTGATGAACATGTGAGCGCCCGTGGTCATGAACACGAAATCCGTGAGCGCCGGGGAGTACACCGCCCCGCCGGCGCAGGGGCCCATGACCGCCGAGATCTGCGGGATGACCCC
Source organism: uncultured Spirochaetaceae bacterium (assembly GCA_964402885.1). GTDB lineage: Bacteria > Spirochaetota > Spirochaetia > DSM-27196 > PWMO01 > JAAAOH01. The sequence goes on along the minus strand of CAYOFA010000013.1, from coordinate 3,988 downwards.
CGACGCGAGGGTGTTGCGGTAGAAAACCTGACCGTACCCACTGAGAGCTTCCACCCCCTCCTGGATCCGCGCGCCCCCGGAGTCGTTTATGCCGATCATGGGCGCGCCGGTTTCCACGGCGAGGTCCATCACTTTGCAGATCTTGCGGGCGTGCATCTCCCCCAGAGAGCCGCCCATGACAGTGAAGTCCTGGGCAAAGAGAAACACCCGCCGCCCGTCCACGGTACCGTATCCGGTAACAACGCCTTCCCCCGGCGCATCGACCTGGTCCATGCCGAGATCGGAGCAGCGATGGCGGGCAAACATGTCGAGCTCCACGAAACTTCCGGCATCGAGTAACCGCTCGATGCGCTCGCGGGCCGTGTACTTGCCCTTCTCGTGCTGCTTGCGAATGCGCTTCTCACCGCCGCCCTCCTCGACGGAGGAGCGCATTCGCTGTAGCTCCTCGAGATGAGACTCCGCCATGCTATGACCTCCCTGCCCGTATTCGGGTCTGACTCAGCTGCGCCTTCATAGGTGCTCTCACCCCTGTCCCCGGTCCCGCTCGCAGAGCTCGAGCAGCACTCCGCCGGTGCTCTTCGGGTGCACGAAGGCGATGCGCGCCCCGCCGGCACCCGAGCGCGGTTCCTCGTCGATGAGCCTGATACCCGCCTCGCGGGCCCGCTCGAGGGCGGCCGGAAGATCATCGACCCGCACCGCGATGTGGTGAATGCCCGGTCCCCGCTTCGCAATGAACGACGCGATGGGACTGTCGTCGGTGGTCGGTTCGAGCAACTCGATCTCGCTCTCGCCGAGGGGGAAGAAGGCTACCCGCACCTTCTGCTCTGCAACTTCCTCGACTCCCTGCCGCTCAACGCCCAGGAGCTCAGCGTAGACGGCGCTTGCGGCCTCCAGGTCTTTTACCGCTATTCCCACATGGTCGACGGTCTCCGCACGCATGAACTCACTCTCCTTCCGCGGCATCCAGAAACGGCTCCAGGAGCCGGCGGGCCGCCGTAAACGGATCGGTCTTCTTCTCAAGCAGCTGCTCCACCACTTCGTCCCACTGTCCCGCCTGCCGCCAGTATGCGAAAAAGCGCTCCCGCCAGCGTCCCTCGACGATGCTCTGCAGCTCGGCCTGATAGCGCTCACGGCGCCGGCGCGAGAGGTCGCCGGAGCTCCGGAGGTACTCCCAGTGCGCCGTAATGGTCTCCTTCAGGTCCTCGACGCCCTTACCGGTGTTCGCGACCGTGGGGTGTATCCGAGGCTGCCATCCGGACTCCTCGCTGCGGTTCCAGTCGAGCAGCACCTCCAGCTCCATCTGCAGCCGCCGCACCCCATCGCGGTCCGCCTTGTTGATGACGAACACGTCGGCAATCTCCAGGATGCCGGCCTTGATGGTCTGAATGTCGTCGCCCATACCCGGCATCAGGGCGAGAACCACCGTGTCTGCCGTCCCGGCGATGTCCACCTCCGACTGTCCGACTCCCACCGTCTCGACGAAGATCACGTCCTTGCCGGCGGCGTCGAGCACCCGGATTACGTTATGGATGGCCCGTGAAAGGCCTCCCAGCTGCCCCCGGGCTCCCATGCTGCGAATGAACACCCCCGGGTCGGTGGCGAGCTCCTGCATCCGCACCCGGTCGCCGAGCAGCGCGCCGCCGGAGAAGGGGCTGTTCGGGTCCACCGCGACGATACCCACCTGCCGGTCGTCCGCCCTCCACAGCCTGGCCAGTCGCTGGGTGAGGGTGCTCTTCCCCGCCCCCGGCGGACCCGTAATGCCCACCACATGGGCGTTTCCGGTGCGGGGATAGAGCTCCTGCAGTGCCTCCACCGCGGCCTCCGGTCGATTCTCTATCAGCGATATGAGCTTTCCCGTAGCCCGGGTATCCCCGCGAAGGACCCCCTGCACCAACGACACGCTGCTCCTCCATTTCCGTCACCGTTCACCCCTGCACGCGGCTGGTCACGAAGTCGATGACCTCGCGCATGGACGTCCCGGGGGTAAATACTTCTTCTATCCCGCTGTCTTTGAGGACGGCGATATCCTCCGGAGGAATGGTTCCTCCGCCGATGACCACGATGTCCCCTGCGCCCTTCTCGCGCAGCAGGTCCACCACCCGGGGAAACAACTCGAGATGGGCGCCGGAGAGACAGCTGAGACCGACCACGTGCACGTCTTCCTGCACGGCCGTCTCCGCCACCTGCTCCGGGCTCTGCCTCAGCCCGGTGTAGACCACCTCCATCCCGGCGTCCCGCAGCGCGCGGGCAAGGACCTTCGCGCCGCGGTCGTGCCCGTCGAGCCCGGGCTTTGCTATCAGCACCCGTATAGGTACCTCGGCCATTGCGGCCACCTCCTCGGATTCATATCGGTCTCCGGCGTCCGTCGCCGGCATCAGAACGTCACCGAAGGCTCGTGCACGCCGAACTCACCGCGCAGCACATCGGCCATTTCCCCGAGTGTCGCATACGCGCGGACCGCCTCGAGGATGCGGGGCATCACGTTCTGCTCTCCCGCCGCAGCTTCCCGCAGTTCGTCGAGCGCCCGGCGCACCCGTTCCGCATCCCGGGCGGCGCGGAGCTTCTCGAGCTTCTCACGCTCCTGCCGCTCCACCTGAGGATCTACCCGCAGCAGATCGGTGAGGGGCTCCTCGGAAACCCGGAACTTGTTCAGGCCGACCACGATACGCTCCTCGTTCTCGACTTCCTGCTGGTGGCGGTAGGCGCTTTCCTGGATCTCCTGCTGGATGTAGCCCTCCTCGATGGCCCGCACGGCCCCGCCGAAGTCGTCGATCCTCGCCAGATACTGCTCCACCTGTTCCCCAATCTCGCGGGTGAGAGCTTCTACGTAGTACGAGCCGGCGAGGGGATCCACCGTGTTCGCCACCCCGCTTTCGTGGGCGATGATCTGCTGCGTCCGCAGCGCAATGCGCACCGACTCTTCGGTGGGAAGCGCCATAGCCTCCTCCCGCGAGTTGGTATGCAACGACTGCGTGCCGCCGAGCACCGCCGCAAGGGCCTGCAGCGCCACCCGCACCACGTTGTTCTCCGGCTGCTGCGCGGTAAGCGTGCTTCCCGCCGTCTGCGTGTGAAACCGCATCATCTGCGAGCGTGCCGAGCGGGACCCGAAGCGCTCCTTCATGATCCGGGCCCAGAGCTTTCGCGCCGCCCGAAACTTGCTGACCTCCTCGAGCACGTCGTTGTGAGCGTCGAAGAAAAAGGAAACCCGCGGGGCGAAGGCATCAACCTCCAGCCCGGCTTCCAGGGCGGTCTGCACGTAGGCGATCGCATTGGCCAGGGTAAACGCCACCTCCTGCACGGCCGTACACCCGGCTTCCCGCATGTGATAGCCGCTGATCGAGATGCTGTTCCAGTTGGGCAGATGGTCGGCGCAGAAGGCGAAGGTATCGCTTATCAGCCGCATGCTCGGCTTCGGCGGGAAGATGTAGGTCCCCCGGGCAACGTATTCCTTGAGGATGTCGTTCTGTATGGTGCCACGCAGCTGTTCGGTGTCCACACCCTGCTTCTCCGCAACCGCCACGTACATCGCCAACAGAATCGCCGCCGGTGCATTGATGGTCATCGAGGTGCTGACGCGGTCCAGGGGTATCCCGTCGAAGAGCGTCTCCATGTCCGCGAGGGAATCGACGGCGACCCCCACCTTCCCCACCTCGCCCCGGGAGAGGGAGTGATCGGAGTCATAGCCGATTTGCGTCGGCAGGTCGAAGGCCACGCTGAGACCGGTCTGCCCCTGCTGAAGGAGGTACTTGTAGCGTTCGTTCGACTCCCGGGCGGTTCCGAAGCCGGCGTACTGCCGCATCGTCCACAGGCGCCCCCGGTACATCGTCGGCTGCACCCCCCGGGTGTAGGGATACTGTCCGGGGAACCCGAGGTCCCGCTCGTAGTCCGCCTCCGACAGCGAAAGCGGCGTGTACAACCGTTCCACCGGAAGGCCCGAGCCCGTGCGGAATTCCTCCGCGCGCTCGCCGAAGCGATCGAGCGTCTTCGC
>CAYOFA010000012.1:25092-36011 GCA_964402885.1 uncultured Spirochaetaceae bacterium | reverse complement strand
GGCACCGGCCGGGCCGGTCAGAGCTGGATGATCTGATGCTTCACAGCGTATTTTATCAATTCGGCCTTCGAATGAATGTCGAGGGCTTTCATGATGTTGTTCTTGTGCACGTGGACGGTGTGGTAGGAGATATTGAGCTCCTCGCCGATCTCCTTCTCCGTATAACCGTCGCAGATCAGCTTCAGGATCTCACGTTGTCGGTCGGTGAGGTCCGATTCGGCGGTTCCTCCGTCGCCTTTCTGATTGGGATGGAGGAAGCCGTGGACGAGATAACCGGACACGTCGGGGCTGAAGTAATACCTGCCGGCGTATACTTCGTCGATTGCTTTGACGATCTCCTCGGTGGCGCTCTCCTTGAGTATGTAGCCGCGGGCGCCGCTTCGAATCGCCTTCTCCACGAGGACCTTGTCCTTGTACATGCTGAGGATGATGACCTTGACCGACGGGTCGCGCTTGAGCAGCCGGACGGTCGTTTCTATGCCGTTGAGCACGGGCATCGAGATGTCGAGGAGATAGAGATCCGCCGGGGTGTCTTCGGCCATGTCGAGGGCTTCGCGTCCGTTCGATGCTTCGTTGACCACGACGATATCGGGGTCGAGTTTCTGCATGATCGCTTTGAGCCCGTCACGGACTACCGTATGGTCGTCAGCAAGTAAGATTCGTTTCTTCATGGTCTTCTATCTCCTTACGAGGGCGTGCGACGCGTTGTGTGATCACGGTGCCCTCTCCCGGCGCCGACCGAATGTCCACGGTCCCGTCAAAGGGACGGAGCCGTTCTCTCAGACTGAACAGGCCGAAGCCGCTGCCTCCCGTAGTTGCCTCCGGATCGAAGCCAGGGCCGTCGTCGGAGACCGTAATGGTGATCTCCGATTCCGGAGCTTCGAGTGTAACACAGGCATGCGCGCCTGGGGCATGCTTGAGTACGTTGAACAGAAGCTCACGTGTTGCGCGGTAGACGACGTGCTGCAGATCCTCGGGAAGGTTCCCGATTTCGTAGGATCCCTCATAGCTGACATCGAGTGCGTGGTCGCTTCGAAAGTGCTCCACGAGCCACGACAGGGTGGCGGACAATCCCGACTCGCGGATCGTGGGAGGGTCGAGCTCGACGATGAGGGACCGCACCTGTGTGATCGCCTCGTCGAGTATACGGCGCATGTCGGAGAGCTCCTCGTCGAGGTTCAGCTCGTCGCGTGCCCTGTTCAGCAGATCCAGCCGCATCCTGAGGCTTGCAAGCGACTGGTTCACCCCGTCGTGAATGTCGCCGGCAAGCAGCGCCCGCTCGCGCTGTTCAACCGATACCAGTTGCCCGGCAAGAGACTGAATGCGACGCCGCGACTCCAGAAGCTCGCGCTCGCGCAGCTTGCTCTCGGTCACGTCGAGCATCATCACCAGGAACTCCCGGTCGTCGTCTTCGAAGGTGGGGGTCGCACTCGCATGGGCCCAGCGCTCGCCGTCGGTGTTGAGCTGCACCTCCACGTGTGTCGGCGCCGGCAGCGGTCCGCTGCGGGGCTCCCCGCGCACGCGGGCGGACAGACTGCGCATGTACTCTTCGAAGAGATTGCGGTACCGCGGCACTATGAGTTCCGTAACAGGAGCGTCGTCGGAAAGCCCGGGGAAGGTGGTGCGGGCCGCCTCGTTGGCGTACAGTATGCGCTCCGAGCGTACGACGAGCACCATGGCGGTGCTCTGGTTTGCGAGCGAGATGTAGCGCTGCTGCACCAGGCGCGCGAGATTGCGGATGCGCAGAAGGGCGCCGATCCGCGCATCCAGTTCCGCGCGCGCCACGGGAGCCCAGATCACGTCGTCGACCTCGGAGAGCAGGGCCTCCCTGTTGCGACTGACCTGCCGTCGGCGTGCAACGACGAGGAAAGGCAGAAACACCGGGCGCTCGGCCTCCCGTCGCTCGGCGATGACCTCCCTGTTGGCATGGAGTCCGGCCGCGTCGAGAATGCAGATGTCGAATTCGTGGTCGGGCCCCAGTGCGCCGGAGGTAGTCTCCACCTCATGCTGCTCGCGGAGCCACTCGGCGAGATGCTCACGATCACGCCCGCTTCGCATGCACAGGAGGACGCGTGTCATGGGCTCTCGGAGAGTGGCTGGGCACCGCCGAGGAGGCTGCGTGATCCCAGCGGCTGACCGCCTACCCGGATCCCCTCCGGCGTGATGTCGAAGGCATGAAGGCCCTTGTCGAAGTCGGAAAGACGTTTCTTGAGCACACCGAGAATCTTGTGCAGCTCGACGCTATCCGATGTCTCGTTGAACCGTTCTATGTATCTGAGAAAGATGATGTTGTCGGAGAGGTAGCTGATCCGCGACTCCGTGGGTCGGAAGTCTCCGGTAATCGCAGACATTTCCTCCGCGATGATGAGAGACACACCGGCCGAAGTCAGGTACTTGCTGAGCGCGTGCAGCCGGGGGATCGGTCGCTCGTCGGCAATCGAGAGGCTGTAGCCCGAAAGGCTGTCCACCATGACGCAGCGTGCTCCGCCTTCCTCCACGGCATGCTTGACCCAGTCGGCGAACTCTTCAGCCGAGTACTCGAGTGGCTCCACCTTCTCGATGACGAGCCGCCCGTCGCGCTGCAGCTCCGAGAGATCGAGCCCGACAGCGCCGCAGCGCTGCTCGATGAGCGCCGGTTCCTCGTCGAAGCTGTAGACTACGACCCGGTCGCCGAGCAGCGCGGCGCTTCGCATGAACTGCATGCCGAGAGTGGTCTTCCCGACGCCGGGGGGGCCGGTGAGAAGGGTGACCGTGCCCGGTTCTATCCCGCCGTGCAGTTTCTGATCCAGGCTCTCTATCGAGAAGGGGATCTGCACGGTGCGCCGCTCCGGTAGATCCCTGCGGGCGGTGAGTGTCGGGAATACCGAGATCCCTTCATCGCCGATGCGCAGGGTGTGCTCGCCACCGGAGAAACCGGAGCCGCGGAACTTGGATACGGATACTTTCCGCGCATTCTGCGTGAACGTCAGGGTCAGACTACCGTCGACGAGGTGTTCGAGGTCTTCTCTGCTCTGGCTGACGGTGGGCTCGGCGGTGACAATGACCGTGGATCCGCGGGCGGTGATGAACTGAAGAAACGCCTGTACCGATCGCAGGAAGTCGCCGTCGTCGGCTGCATAGTAGCGCAGTCCGTTCAGGCCGTCGACGAAAACACGCTGCGGCTCGAGCTCGGTCACCGTCTCCGCAATGCGCCGCAGAACGGGTTCCCGCTCCGTCTCCGCCGGCGACAGCAGGGCGTAGCTCGGCTCCGCATCCGAGAACAACTCCACCGGTGGAGTGAGGTCGAGCACCTTGATGCGGTCGAATGAGAATCCCAGGTTTCCGAGGTTCCGCTCCAGAGACGCAGCAGGCTCCGAGAAGGTTATGAGAAGCGGCTGCTCCTCGAGTGCGAGCCCTGCATTCAGAAAGTGGAGTCCGAGGATTGTTTTCCCGGTACCGGGAGCCCCGGATACCAGGTAGCTGCGCTGTTGCAGGAAGCCGCCGCGCAGCACCGTATCCAAACCCCGTATCCCGGAGGATCGTCGTTCATCAGGTGGTGTACTCATCTATTCGAACCGAAGTATAGCCAAACGGCCTACGGGCCGCTATACCCTGTTTGGGCTACCGCCCTGCGTCCGCCGCGCTCCCGGAGAGCGTCATGCGTCCGGGGACCGCCCGGCGAGGAGGGCCTCGAACTCGTCCTCGGTAAGCACCGGCGTGCCCTTTTTGCGCGCCTGCTCGAGCTTGCTGCCGGGGTCCGCGCCGGCGACCACGTAGTCGGTTGCGCTGCTGACCGAGGACGTAACCTTTCCGCCACGTTCCTCTATCTGTCGTCGCGCTTCGGTGCGGGTGTAGCGGTCGAGGCTTCCGGTGAGCACGAAGGTCATGCCGCTCAACGGTCCCGCCGAGGGGCCGGAGTCGAGCGGCTGCGGCTCCACGCCGGCCTCCCGCATCCGCGCGAGGATGCGGCGGTTCTCCTCCTCCGCAAAGAAGGCGTGGATGCTCTCGGCGGTCTGTCCCCCGATGTCGGATATCGTCGAGAGCTCTTCGACCGTGGCGTCTTCGAGTGCCTCGAGGCTTCCGAAGTGTCGCGCGAGAACCTCCGCGACGTGCGCACCCACATGACGGATACCGAGGGCATAGATGAAGTGATTGAGCGGCCGTGTCTTCGAGCCCTGGATGGCCTCGTAGACGTTCCGGGCCGACTTCTCGGCGAAGCCTTCGAGTACCTCGAGGTCCGCCGCGTCGAGGTAGTAGAGGTCCGCGATGGTGCGGATGATGCCCTTATTCACGAGCTGGGTGATGTTCTTTTCTCCGAGGTTCTCGATATCCATGGCCTCGCGGGAGACAAAGTGAATGAGCCTGCCGGTGAGCTGAGCGGGGCAGGAGAGCCCGGCCGGGCAGAAGTAGTAGGCCCCTTCGCGCTCCACCGGTGTGCCGCATACCGGGCAAGCATCGGGCATGGCAAAGGGTTCGCCCCGTCCGCTCGCCTCGCGGTCGACCACCTCGCTGACCTCCGGAATGACGTCTCCCGCCCGGATGACCCTCACGCGGTCTCCCACCCGCACGTCCTTGCGGAGAACCTCGTCCTCGTTGTGGAGCGTCGCGCGGCTCACCGTCGCCCCGCCGATATTCACCGGGTCGAGCAGTGCGACCGGGGTGAGGATGCCGGTACGACCGACCTGTACGACGATGTCTTCGACCTTTGAGGTCTCCTTTCGCGGCGGGAACTTCCACGCGAGCGCCCAGCGCGGGCTGCGGTTTCGATAGCCGAGGTCCTCCCGGAACTCGTAGGAGTCGATCTTTATGACGATCCCGTCTATCTCGTAGTCGAGCTCCTCGCGTGACTCAGCAAGGCGGTCGCGATAGGCGGAGAGCTCGTCCACAGATGTGCAGACTTCGTTCAGGGGGTTGGTCTTGAGGCCCCACTCGGGGAAGAGGTCGAGCACCTGCGTGTGAGAGTCGAAGTCCGTCCGGTCGGAGGCGAGGATGTCGTAGAAGAAGATGTCGAGCGGCTTCCCTGCGGTGTTCTTCGGGTCGAGCTGGCGTACCGTCCCGGCAGCGGCGTTGCGCGGATTGGCGAAGGGGTCGTCTCCGCGCTCGGTGCGAGTGCGGTTGAGCTCACGGAAGCCGCTTCTGAGCATGAAGATCTCTCCGCGGACCGCGAGGAAGGCCGGCGGATCGCCCTCGGAGCGAAGCTCGAGCGGGATGGCCGGGATCGTCTTGAGATTGCGCGAGATATCCTCCCCCACGCGCCCGTCGCCCCTCGTGGCCCCGTAGGAGAAGCGCCCGTCACGGTAGACGATTTCCACCGAGAGCCCGTCGAGCTTGGGCTCCACCACATACCGGAAGCTGCGCCCGTCGGAATTGCGCTCTATGAAGCGGTGAAAGTCGGAGACCTCCGATACCTCGAGGCTCGAGTTGAGGCTGAGCATCGGCGCCTGGTGCTCGATGCGGGAAAGCTCGTCGACAGGGGCTGCCCCGACCCGCTGCGTCGGTGAGGTCTCGCTCTGAAGCTCGGGGAAGGTCGCCTCGAGCTCCTGAAGCCGGCGGAAGAGGGCATCGTATACCTCGTCGGAGACCGCCGGGGCCGCCTCCACGTAGTAGCGATGGTTGTGGTAGTTCAGCGCCTCGGCGAGCTGCCTCGCCTGCTCGGCTGCCGCTTCGCGCGAGAGCGAGTCCGCCGGCTCGAAGCTCGTGTCCACCGGTGGGCTCGTGTAGGGGTTTCTCGTCGCCATACATTCTCCTCTTCTGGTCCGCGCCTTCGGGGCCGCGCTGTGTCATCCACGCTTCAACAGCGGGCCGAGCTCCGACCACGGCCGGGTATTCAATACGTCTGCCGCCCGCAGCCACCCGCGCCGGGCCTGGTCCACGCCGTAGCGCATGAATGCGAGATTCGCGGGGGCGTGCGCGTCGGTCGCGATGGAGATTCTGATGCCCAGCTCCCGCGCGGCATGCGCATCTTCGTCACGCAGGTCGAGACGTTCGGGCTGCGCGTTTATCTCGAAGGAGACCCCCCGTTCGGCCGCCGCCTCGAGCAGGCGCTGCATGTTGACCGGGTAGGCATCGCGTGAGCCCAGGAGCCGCCCTGTGGGATGGCCGATGATGCTGCAGTGGGGATTATCCATTGCCCGGATGATTCGTTCGGTCTGTTTCTCCTCGGTCTTGTTGAGGCCCGAATGAATGGAGCAGATGACGAGGTCGAGCCGTGCGAGTATCTCGTCGGAGAGATCGAGGCGCCCGTCGTCGAGAATGTCCACCTCGATCGAGCGCAGGAGGCGAAAGCCGTCGAAGCTCTCGTTGAGCTCGTCGATCTCGTCGATCTGCCGTGCGAGCCGCTCCTCGTCGAGGCCGCGGGCCACGGTGAGGCTCTTGGAATGGTCGCTCACGGCCAGATACTCGTAGCCGCGGGCCTGGGCCGCCTCGGCCATCTCCTCGAGGGTGAAGCTGCCGTCGCTTGCGTTGGTGTGGGAGTGAAGATCGCCACGGATGTCCTCCATGGTGACGAGCTCGGGAAGGTTTCCCTCGCGGGCAGCCTCCACTTCCCCGCGGTTCTCCCGTAGCTCCGGCGGGACCCACGCGAGGCCGAGGGTTGTGTACATCTCATCCTCCTCGGCGCCCGCGAGCTGCTCGTCGCCGCGGAAGATGCCGTATTCGCTGACCTTCAGGCCCTGCTCCTGCGCCACACGGCGTACGGCGATATTGTGCTCCTTGGAGCCGGTGAAGTACTGCAGCGCCGAGCCGTAGCTCTCCGCCTCGAGGAGGCGCAGATCGATCTGCACCCCCGAGCGCAGCACCACCGAGGAGCGGGTCTCGCCCTTCATCGAGACGCGTCGCACGTCCTCGTGGCCGGTGAACACGTCCATGATGCCGCCGCCCGCTTCGGACCCGCCGCCCGCGCCGCCGCCCGCGACCACGAGGATGTCGAGGTCGCCCACGGTCTGCTTGCGCCGGCGGTAGCTTCCGGCTACCGCGATGCGTTCCACATCACCATGCTTCTTCAGATAGGCGACCATCTCCTCGGCGACTTCCTCGGCAGCGGGCAGGAGAAGCCGGCGCTCTTCCTCGCGGTCGCGCATCGACTTCACCTGCGAGAGCAGAGACTGCTCGAGCTTCTCACCGAAGCCCTCGAGCTCCCGCACCCGTCCGTCCTCGAGCGCGGAGGCAAGCGCGTCGATGCTCGTTATGCCGAGCTCCTCGTAGAGCTCCTTCACACGCCGCGGGCCGAGCTCGGGTATTCTCAGCAGGTCGAGGAGTCCTTCGGGGAGCTCGCGTGTGAGTTCCTCGAGCTGGGAGAGCGTGCCGGTCTCCACGATCTCGACGATTTTCTCCGCGATGGCCTTGCCGATGCCCTGGTAGTCGGAGAGGTCCTCCCCCTGTTCCACGAGCTCCCGGACCCCGGACTGCAGCCCGGAGATGGTGCGCGCGGCGTTGCGGTAGGCGCGGATGCGGAACTGATTCTCCCCCTTGATGGCGAGGAGATCGGCCAGCTTTTCGAGTATCTCGGCTACTTCGGCGTTTCGCACGGGCATTGCGTCAACTCTCCTCCGGGCGTGTCGTCCCCCGCTCGTCGCCGTCGAGCGATGCCCGCAGGTGGGGCAGGTGTCCCGAATGCTCGTCTCGGATGTAGGCGATCATCTTCTCCCGGATCTCGCAGCGCAGGTCCCATGATGTCGGCGAGTCCTTTGCGGTCATGAGGGCGCGCAACTCGATCGTCTTCTCGGTTGCATCGGTGACCTGCAGCACCCAGGCCTCGCCGTCCCACAGCCGGGACTCCTGTAGAAATTCGTACAGCTTGTTTCGCAGATCGTCCACCGGGAAGGCGTAGTCGACGTAGAGATACACCGATCCGAGAATCTGTGCCGACGCCCGCGTCCAGTTCTGGAACGGCTTCTCTATGAAGTAGCTCACCGGCAGTACCATCCGTCTGCGATCCCATATCGCAACCACGACGAAGGTCAGGGTGATCTCCTCGATGCGGCCCCACTCACCCTCCACGATGACGACGTCGTCGATGCGGATGGGCTGGGCGATGGCGACCTGCAGCCCCGCGAGTATCAGTCCGAGCGACTTCTGGGCCGCGAAACCGAGAATGATCCCCAGAATGCCCGCCGACGCGAGAATGGTGGTCCCGAGTTGGCGGACCGTCTCGAAGGTCGTAAGTGCCGACGCCGCCGCAATGAGAATGACCAGCGCCGTGAGAATGCGGCGGATGACCCGAACCTGCGTGTGCATGCGCCGGGCGCGCAGATTGTCCGAGACCGAGATGTCGTAGCGCTGCAGCAGAAAGCGTTCCGTCGTGGAGAAGAGCCGCAGCAGGAACCAGGTGATGTCGAGCACGAAGAGGATGCGCAGCGTCGAGCCGATCCCGGGCCGGATCTCCGCCGGGAGGTCGAGAAACGGCAGGAGGACGGCGATGCCGAGCAGTGGAAACAGCAGCCGGGACGGCGCGCCGAATCGCTCGATGAGGCGCACAAGCAGCCTCTGCTGCCCGCGGCGTGCCGTGCGCAGAAGCAGGCGCCGCAGCAGAATGGATATCGCCAGGCCGACGAGCCCGACCAGAAGAATGGCGGAGAGCGCGAACAGGGTAGGATCAATTGTGTTCTGCAGGTGTCTCAGATCCACGGAGGCCGTCCTCTCTACAACGTACTGCTACGCGTCGGTTTCGGCGAAGCGGCGCACGCGTCGGGCGAGCTCCTCGGCGATGTTCGGCGCGCAGGTGAAATCATCATGGCCGATATTCCGCCCGGCCCCGTACACCTCCGTCGCCGCGCCGAGGCGTTCGGCGAACTCGAGAGACTCCCGTGCCGGCACGACCCTGTCGGCCTCGCTCGCGACCACCAGTGAGGGCACCGGGAGCGGGCCATCGAACAGGTCGGTATGGAAGCGTTTCGGCTGGAAGATCAGGCTCTTGAGCTCGGCGCTCTCGTCGACGGCGCGTTTGAACATGGACTTCTGGATGCGCAGGGGCGTCTGGGATGAGAAGAACTGCGGGCGCGAGAGGAAGTCGGGAATCAGTTTGTGCCGGAGCAGGAAGCGGAGAACCGGACCGGGAGGTTCCGCCACCTCGCCGAAGGGCGGCGCCACGAGCACGACACGGTCGACCGCCGGGGGGCCGAGATCCCGCGCTGCGAGCGCAGCCACCACGCCACCGAGGCTGTGTCCGATGATCGCCACCGGCGCACCGTCCTCCCCTGCGGCCTCCTGCGCGAGGCGGCGACCACTGTCGAGGACGGTCTCGATGGTGTCCATCTGCAGGTCCGGGGTCAGCACCCGCTCGTACACGCCTTCGAGGTGAGGCTTGATCACCTCCCAGAAATACCCGCGTACGCCGAAACCGTGCAGACAGAGAAGAGTTCGCGCGCTCATGCTTCGGCTTCGAGATGCTGCGCCGGCTCGATGTCGCTCAGGAGCCAGCCGGCCTCGCGGAAGTAGGCGCGGGCCTCCTCGAAGGCGGCGATGGCGGCCTCCCTGTCGTCACTCTTTACGGTGATGCGGGTGTGAAAGCGACCGTCCTCGATGACGGGGTAGGAGCCGATCTTCACGCCCCGGCTTCGGTTCTGGAGGTCCGAGAGCCACTCGGCGAGGTCCGTCTCGTCGCAGCTCACGTAGAGCACGCCCATCCACCCGTCGCCGGCGGCCGGGATCATCTGTGCCACGCGGCCGATCTTGTCGCGCAGGGCGACCGGCAGACCGGGCAGAATGAAGGCATTGCCTCGCTTGATGATGGGCCACCGATGCCCGCTGCCGATGATGATCTCGCTGTCCCTCGGCAGCATCGCCATGCGCCGCGCCGAGGCGCTGAGCTCCCCGCCGTAGTGGTCTGCGAGAAATGTCTCCATGTCGGTGTTGAGCTCGAGCTCGGCGCCGAAGGCGGCGGCAGCGCCTTCGAGGGTAACGTCGTCATGGGTCGGGCCCACGCCGCCGGCACTGATGACGTAGTCGTAGCGCATGCAGAGCTCGCGAAAGGACTCTGCGATCATGTCGACCTCGTCACGCACGATGCGCACCTCACCGAGGCGGTGCCCGGCGCGGCTCAGGGTATCGATCATGAAGGAGATGTTCTCTTCGCGGATATCGCCGGCGAGGATTTCGTCGCCGATGACGAGGAGCGCGACCATAGGCAGTGTTGTATACCCGATGACTGCTGCCGGTCAACAATTCGGATTTCACGCCGCTTGCAACCGCGGCGATGAGTGAGTATTTTACTCGTGTATGGAAGATGCGTTACAGGATGCCGAGGCACGAATACAGCACGGGGACTTCGAGGGCGCAATCGGGTTGCTGCAGAGCATTCTCGCCGATGAGCCCGACAATCCACGCGCGCTCGCGGACATCGGCGTGGCGTTTACCGAATCCGGCGAGAATCGCAAGGCGATGAAGGCACTGGAGTTCTGCCTGAAGCTCGAGCCGGAGAACGTCGAGGCACTCGAGGCGATGGGATGCTCTTACCTGCGCGAGAGCGAGTACGAGCCCGCGCGGAGCTACCTCGAGCAGGCCCGCGATGCGGACCCCGGTAATGCCTCGGTGCTGCGAAATCTCAGTGTACTCTACAGCCAGATCGGTCTCGACAAGGAGAGTCAGGAGTGCCTGCAGAAGTCCCATGAGATCAATCCGCACGACTATCTGACCCTCTACGCCCTCTCGTTTTCCTACCTCAACTCCGGTGACGGCGAGAAGGCCGCCGAAACCCTCAACGATCTGCTCGAGATGGAGGTTCCCGAGGACATACGGGCGCTTGCCGAGCAGCAGCTCGTGAGGATCCGGCACGACGATTGAGGTCTGCGAAACCCTGCCGGCAGGAGGGCGCCCGCCCGTCCGCCTGCCCGGTTCTTGATACCTTCCCGGAGTTGAGAGTACCCTTTTTATATGCTCATCCCTCATGGCAGACGACGTGTAGTCATAGACCGCGTATTCCCCGAGATAGACTGCGGCAGCTT
>CAYOFA010000012.1:20055-24992 GCA_964402885.1 uncultured Spirochaetaceae bacterium | reverse complement strand
GCCGACGGGGGTGCCGGCGCCGACGCCGAGCGTCTGAAGGAGCTTTCCGCGGCGCTGCGAAACGCGAAGACCCTGCACGCCGAGCGCGTGCGTGTTGCAACGTCGTCTGAGCTTACCTCGCTCATGGACGCCTATCCCGACCGCTCGCTTCAGACCGACTATCCGCGCACCCTGCAGGTCAAAGTAGATCGCGAGCGCGCGGCCTTCAGCGCCTGGTACGAGGTCTTCCCCCGCTCGACCTCGCCGGAGCCGGGTGAGCACGGCACCTTCGCCGATCTGGCCAACCGCCTCGACTACATCGCCGAGCTCGGATTCGACATCGTCTATCTCCCGCCCATCCATCCTATCGGCCATACCAAACGCAAGGGCAGGAACAACGCACTCGAGGCCGGCCCCCACGACCCCGGGTCACCGTGGGCCATCGGATCGGAGGAGGGCGGTCATACCGCGATCCACCCGGAGCTCGGCAGCCTGGATGATTTCAAGGCCCTCGTGGAGGCGGCGAAAGGCTACGGGATGGAAATCGCCCTCGACATCGCCTTTCAGTGCTCGCCGGATCACCCCTGGGTGCGTGAGCATCCCGAGTGGTTCGTCCTGCGCCCCGACGGGAGCGTTCAGTTCGCCGAGAACCCGCCCAAGAAGTACGAGGACATCTATCCGATCAACTTCGAGACGGAGGACTGGGAGGCTCTCTGGCAGGAGCTCAAAGGCGTTTTCGAGCACTGGATCGACGCCGGCGTGCGTGTTTTCCGCGTCGACAACCCGCATACCAAGGCCTACGGGTTCTGGGAGTGGCTCATCGACGACCTCACCGAGCGCTATCCCGAGCTCATCTTTCTGGCCGAGGCCTTCACGCGGCCGCGTCGGATGTACGGCCTTGCCAAGCTCGGGTTCAATCAGAGCTACACCTATTTCACCTGGCGGAACGGCCCGACCGGCCTCAGGGATTATCTCACCGAGCTGACCACGACCGAGGTCGCCGAGTACTTCCGGCCGAACTTCTGGCCGAACACGCCTGACATCCTCCACGAGGACCTGCAGCTTGGCGGAAGGCCCGCCTTCCTCGCGCGATACGCCCTGGCAGCCACTCTGTCGTCGAATGTGGGAATCTACGGTCCGGCCTTCGAGAAGGTGGAACATTCCCCGCGGGAGGAGGGCAGCGAGGAGTACCTGCACTCCGAGAAGTACGAGATCCGGTACTGGGAGCTGCATGAAACAGGCGATCTTACGTCTTTCATTGCGACCGTTAATCGGGCCCGGCGGGAGAACCCGGCGCTGCACCGAAACCGGAACCTCCGCTTCCACGCCGTTGATAATCCCAACCTGCTTTGCTACAGTAAGACCTCGGATGACGGGAAGAACGTGATCTTCGTGGTGGTCAATATGGATTACCACGCTCCCCAGGCAGGCTGGGTTGAGTTCTCACCGGCTGCGGTCGGCCTTTCCCACACGGCACCCTTCACAGTGCGGGATCTTCTGACGGACACCGCCTACCGGTGGGACGGCTACTGGAATTTCGTACGTCTCGATCCGGCCGGAGTCCCCGTGCATCTCTTTCGACTCGAACGTTAGGAGCCCCATCGATGGACCAACAGAACCCGCTCTGGTACAAGGATGCAGTCATATACGAGCTGCACGTACGCTCTTTTGCCGACTCCGACGGCAACGGGATGGGCGACTTCAAGGGGCTGACCGAACGGCTCGACTATCTGCAGGACCTCGGCGTAAACGCCATATGGCTCTTGCCCTTTTATCCCTCGCCCTGGCGCGATGACGGGTACGATATCTCCGACTACACCGGTATTCATGAGGCCTACGGAAACCTGAGGGACTTCAAGCGCTTCCTCCGCGAGGCCCATCGCCGCGACCTGCGGGTCATCACCGAGCTGGTCATAAATCACACATCCATACAACACCCGTGGTTCGAGCGCGCCCGCCATGCCAAACCGGGCACGAAGTACCGGGACTTCTACGTGTGGAGCGACTCGCCGGATCTCTACTCCGAGGCGCGCATCATCTTCCAGGATTTCGAGAGCTCCAACTGGACCTGGGACCCCGTCGCCAAGGCCTACTACTGGCACCGCTTCTACTCGCATCAGCCGGACCTCAACTTCGACAACCCCGCGGTGCGCAAGGAGCTATTCCGGCTGACCGAGTTCTGGTTCAACATGGGCGTCGACGGCCTGCGCCTCGACGCGGTCCCCTATCTCTACGAGCGGGAGAATACCAACTGCGAGAACCTTCCCGAGACCCATTCTTTCCTCAAACAGCTGCGAGCGCACATCGACGAGAAGTTCTCCGACAAGATGCTTCTGGCCGAGGCAAACCAGTGGCCCGAGGATGCGGTCGAGTACTTCGGGTCGGGCGACGAGTGTCACATGTGCTTCCACTTTCCACTGATGCCGCGCCTGTTCATGAGTGTGAAGACCGAGGATCGCTTTCCGGTCACCGATATCCTCGAGCAGACGCCCGACATTCCGGACAGTTGCCAGTGGGGCATCTTCCTGCGGAACCACGACGAGCTCACCCTCGAGATGGTCACCGACGAGGAGCGGGACTACATGTACCGCGCCTACGCTCGCGACCCCTCACAGCGGCTCAACCTCGGGATCCGACGGCGCCTCGCCCCGCTTCTCGAGAACAATCGGCGGCTCATGGAGCTCATGAACATCCTCCTCTTCTCGCTGCCGGGCACGCCGGTCATCTACTACGGTGACGAGATCGGCATGGGGGACAACGTCTACCTCGGCGACCGTGACGGGGTACGTACGCCGATGCAGTGGAGCTCCGACAAGAACGCCGGGTTCTCCAAGGCAAATCCCCAGCGGCTCTATCTGCCGGTGATCATCGATCCGGAGTACCACTACGAGGCCCTCAACATCGAGACGCAGCAGGCAAACGGCTCGTCCTTTCTCTGGTGGATGAAGCGGGTGATTGCCACCCGCCGCCGATTCCGCGCGTTCAGCCGCGGCAATTTCGAGGTGGTGAACTCCGACAACGTGCACGTGTTCTCCTTCCTGCGTCGCTACGAGGACGAGACGGTGCTCGTCATCGCAAACTTCTCCCGTCACCGGGAGGTCGTTACGCTCGAGTTGCCGGAATACGCCGACCACGTGCCCGAGGAAGTGTTCAGCCAGAACGAGTTTCCCCGCATCCGCGAGGACGGCTACACCGTCAACATCGGCTCGAATGACTTCTACTGGTTCATCCTGCATCCGGTCGCTTCGGAGGTCGAGAAGGTCGGTGATGTGCAGAGCCGCGAGATCGCGATCTCGCAGAACGACTGGACCGATTTCTCGACGAAACTCTCGCGGGCACTCGAACAGCGCGTCCTGCATGAGTACGTGCAGCGCAGCAGATGGTATCGCGAGAAGAGCCGGAAGGTGAGACGGATCAGGGTTGCCGACGTGGTTCCCGTGGATTCCGGAGCGCGTCGGGCCTGGATCATGGTCGTCGATATCGCGTTTGCCGACGAGGCGAGCGAGAGCTACGTGCTGCCGGTCTCACTCGCCCTCCGCGACGAGGCCGAGCAGATTGCCGGCGACTCGCCGCGGGCCGTCATCGCGTGGGTGAAGCTCGGCGACAGCTCCGGGGTCATCTACGACGCGGGCTATGACGCCGGCTTCCGCGATGAGTTGCTGCATGTGTTGCTCACGCGCAAGAAGATCAAGGGGAGGGAAGGCGAGATTCAGCTGACCCGCGGTCGCGGGCTGCGGTCAATGGCGGCCGGGCTCGAGCGGCCCTACAGCTCGCGCGTGCTCAAGGTCGAGCAGTCGAACACCTCCTTCCTCTACAAGGATAGCCTCTTCTTCAAGCTCTACAGAAAGCTCGAAGACGGAGTGAATCCCGATGTCGAGTTGATCCGCTACCTGAGCGAGCGACGTCGCTTCGAGCACGTGCCTGCCTACGCGGGAAGCCTCTCATACTCGGGCCGCGGTATCGGCAGCGCCTCCCTCGGCCTCATGGTCTCCTTCGTTCCGAACGAGGGAGATGCCTGGTCCTACACCGAAAGCGTGGTCGAGCGCTACTTCGAGCATCTGCTCTCCATGAAACAGGAGACCGGAGCCACTCCGCCGAGTCTGCCCGACATCCTCGATGTGAAGCTCGGCGATGTGCCGGATGATTTCATCGGTATGACCGACGGCTTTTTCCTCGAGCTGATGCACCTGCTTGGTCGTCGCACCGGAGAGCTTCACCTTGCACTCAGTGCCGAACGCACCGACAAGGATTTCGCCCCGGAGAACTTCTCCCGGCTCTATCAGCGTTCGATGTATCAGTCGATGCGGAGCCTGTTCCGGCGGGTAATGACCACCGTGAAGAAGGTCAGGAAGAATGCCGATGAGGACGTCGCGGCCGACATCGATCGGCTTCTCGATCAGGAGGATGCGATCCTCGCGCAGTTTGCCCGCATCACGAAGACACGCATACACGCGAAGAAGATCCGCATACACGGTGACTATCACCTCGGCCAGGTGCTGTTCACCGGCCGGGACTTCGTTATCATCGACCTCGAAGGTGAGCCGGCCCGGTCACTCGGTGAGCGCAGACTCAAGTACGGGGCGTTCCGCGACGTCGCCGGAATGATCCGCTCGTTCCACTACGCCATCTACGGGAAATACCTCGAGTACGCGAACGTACGCCCCGAGGACGCCGAATGGCTCGGCAAGTGGATCGATCCCTGGTTCACCTACGTCACCGGCGTCTTCCTCGACGGCTATCTGGAGACCGTCGACGGCGTGGACTTCGTGCCCGAGGATCCCGAAGAGCTTCGCGTCATCCTCGAGGTTTTCGTGCTCGAGAAGGCGGTCTACGAGATCGGCTACGAGATCAATAATCGGCCCGCGTGGTTGAAGATCCCGGTCAACGGCATACAGTTCGTCCTCGATCATCTCGCGGAAACCGACACCGCGGAGAGCTGAGCGGCCGCGGGCGCGGCG
>CAYOFA010000012.1:16241-19955 GCA_964402885.1 uncultured Spirochaetaceae bacterium | reverse complement strand
CCGCGAACCCGGGTCGGCTTTCATGAATTCCTCGCAAATTGCACGGCAGTTGCACTACTATTGTATGTAGCGATGGACGCATTCCCAGGGAGTTTCGCCGACATGGCTGCCTCTACCGGTTCGACCAGTGGTGAGCCTCGTATCGTATTCGTCGATGACGAGCACGACATCCTCGACGTGGCCGAGCGGCTTTTTCGCAACCAGCCCTACGAGTGCCTCACCTTCGCGCGCGCGACGGAAGCGCTCGAGTTTCTCCGCCACAACAGGGCGCATGTGGTGGTAAGCGATCTCCGTATGCCGGAGGTGGACGGCTTCCAGTTTCTGAAGGAGGCCGCGGACATCGTACCCTATGCCACCCGTGTCGTCCTTTCCGCACATTCGGACAGCCGCTCCCTGCTCGAGGCCATCAACCGGGACCACGTGCACCGCTTCGTGGTGAAGCCGTGGGACGCCGCGGACTTCGTCTCGGTGATTCGCCAGTCGGTGGAGCTCGCCACCCTCAAGTACGAGCGGGAGGCGCTCATAGAGTCGCTCGCGGAGAATAGCGATCAGCTCACCGAGCGCGCCATGGCGATGAGCCGGCCCGCCGAGCTCGGCAAATATGCCTCTCAGATCGTGCACAACCTGAAGGCGCCCATCCAGACGATCGGCGGCGCCGTCTTCCTGGCCAATCTGCTCATCGATCACGATGATCCGAACGGGGCGCAGCTGCAAACCTATCTCGACCACATCGCCGACGGTGCGAGGGACCTGCAGCGCATCGTCGCCGGCATCCTCATGCACACCGTGGACGACAGCTTCTTCCGCGAGGAGCCGGTCAATCTCAACGATATCGTCGAGCGGGAGATAGAGTTCTTCGACATCGACCGCTCCTTCAAGTATCGTGTCGAGCGGCGTATCCTGCTGGATCCCGAGCTGCCGTCCATCCGCGGAAACGCGCTGCAGCTCAAACAGGTGGTGGATATCCTCATCAAGAACGCCATTGACGCGATGCTCGAGAGCGAGCGCAAGTTGCTGACGGTGACTACCGGGTCGGAAGGCCGGCAGGTCTTTCTGATCGTCGAGGACAGCGGAATCGGCATCGCGGAGGAGAATCAGGGAGAGATCTTCTCACCGTTCTTCTCCACCAAGGAGCTCGGCCACGGTACGGGCATCGGGCTTGCGAGTGCGAAGCAGCTCGTCGAGGCCTGTGGCGGCAGCATCGCGGTGGAGTCGGAGCCGGGGCACGGCGCGCGGTTCACGGTCTGTCTTCCGACGTGATCGCCACGTCGTCCCTGTTCGCAAACGGCAGACCGGCATTGAGCTCGGCGATGTTTCTGCGCTCGTAGGAGTTGATCCGGTCTATGTTGCCCTCCATGATCAACCGCATGCGCTCGTCGGTGAAATAGTGCAGGCTGTAGGTAGGTACCGCGCGGAAGCCACGCTTGACCTTGTGGGGTGAACCCATGCCCGGGTCGAAGTCCCGCACGCCGTGCTCGATGGCCCAGCGGATCGGCTCGTAGTAGCAGGCGTTGAAGTGGAGCTTGTCCACGAAGCGGAAACTGCCCCAGTAGCGCCCCACCAGTACGTCGCCCTTTTTCAGCAGGAAGGACATGGCGATGGGATCCTCGGCGCCTCGCTCACGGGCGACGACGAAGAGCACGAGATGGCGACAGCAATCGGCGAGACCTTCGAAGAAGGCGCGGTTGAGGAACTTCGCCGCCCAGGGCCCGAACTGCGCATTGTGCTCCTCGTAGAAATCGTACATGAGCTCGAAGTAGCGGTCGGGCGCATCGCTGCCGGAGATGGTCTCGAGCTCGATGCCGTTGTCGGCCATGGCCTTTCGCTCTTTGCGGATGTTCTTGCGCTGGTTCTTGTTGAAATCCGCGAGGTAGTCGTCGAAGGACTCATAACCGGGGTTGTGCCACTCGTAGCCCTGGTGGAGCCAGGTTATGAAGCCCTCGGCCTCCACCTCCGGTACCCAGTCCGGGTCGGCAAAGTTGAAGGCGATGCCGTGGATGTCGTTTCGTGAGGCAAACTCGCGCATCTGCTCCACCATCGCGCGGGTCACCGCCTGCCGCGGCATGTCCTCGGCTATGAGGAAGCGATAGGCGCTTGCCGGCGTCGCGGGGCTCATCCCCACGAGCTTCGGGTAGTAGGGTACGCCCATCTGCTGCGCTACGTCCGCCCAGGCAAAGTCGAAGACGAAGTCCCCCATGCTGTGGGTGCGCACGTAGAGCGGAGCGGCTGCAACCAGCCGATCGCCGTCCCACACGCCCATGTGGGTGGGAATCCATCCGGTATCCGGGGACATCGACCCCGACTGCTCGAGCTGATTGAGCCACTCCCACTCCAGAAGCGGTGTCCTGAGGCCCGCGGTGAGCGCATTCCAGGCCTCCGCCGGGATTTCGTCCATGGCGTTGTGCCAGGTCAGCCGGTATTCTTGAGTCGCCACCTCTGTAATGTAACAACACCCGCCGGCGGGTCAAAGCATTGCCGGTCAACGCGCGGCACTGGTATCTTCCCGTGCATGTACAGCGACGACATCGGCGCATATGCCGAGCTCATAGTTTCCATGCTCAACATCGATGACGGCCGCAACCTGCAGATCCGCGGAGAGCCCGTCCACTGGGATCTCATACAGGAGATTGCCGCGGCTGCCTACCGGCGCGGTGCGCGCTACGTTGCCGCCCGCTCGGTGCACCCGGGGCTTCTCAAGGCGCGCATCGATCACTCCGCCGAGGACTACCTCGACTACGTTCCGTCCCAGCTCACCGCGATGAACGACATCATGATCTCGGAAGAATGGGCCATCGTGTCCATCGCAAGCCGCGAGGATCCGGACTTTCTCGCCAACGTCGACGATGAGCGAAACGCCCGCATCGGCAAAGCAACCGAGCAGGCAATGATGCCGTTTCGCCGCGCCCTGCAGGCCGACCGCTTTCCGTGGATCGTGGTCGCGAACCCCACCGAGGGCTGGGCCCGAAAGGTGCTCGGCGGCGCGTCGGGCGGTCCTGGGACCCAGTCGGCGGCCACCGACGACCCGGGCGGCGCCGGCACCCCGGCAGCGGCCGCGACCCCGGCCGCGTCGGCCCCCTGCGAGACCCTGTGGCAGGCGATGCGCCCCATACTGCGCCTGGATCAGCCTGACCCTGCGGCGGCCTGGCGCGAGCACACCGAGCGGCTGAAGCGCCGCGCGGCGGTGCTCGACGAGCTCCACGTGGAGTGGCTTCACTTCGAGGGACCGGGTACGGACCTGTGGGTCGGTATCCCCGAGCGTGCCATCTGGGTCGGAGGACCGGGAAAGACCCCCGGCGGCCTCGAGTTCCTGCCGAACCTCCCCACCGAGGAGGTATTCACGACGCCGGACTATCGGCGGACCACCGGCAGGGTTGCCGTGACACGTCCGGTGACGGTGATGAACAAGGTGGTCCGTGGCGCGTGGTTCGAGTTCTCAGACGGAAAAGTGGTCGACTTCGGTGCCGAGGCGAACGCCGAGGTCATCGCCCGCTTCCTCGGAATGGACGCAGGCGCCGCCTATGCCGGGGAGATCGCCCTCGTCGACGCCGGCTCACCCATCTTCCAGTCGGGCCGCGTATTCTACAACATCCTCTTCGACGAGAACGCTGCCTGCCACATCGCCCTCGGCGGCGCCTACCCGGGCTGCATCGAAGGGGGCGAGAAGCTCACCGACGAGGAGCTGCCGTCCATCGGTGCCAACGTAAGCTTCGTCCA
>CAYOFA010000012.1:1453-16141 GCA_964402885.1 uncultured Spirochaetaceae bacterium | reverse complement strand
GCGGCCCGCCCGCGGTGCCGGCTACCCGTAAAAGGTGATGACCGCGGCGCCGCCGATGATGAGCCCCGCCCCGAGCCACAGGCGCACCGTTACCCGGTCCTTGCCGGCAACGAAGAACAGCGGTGAGAGCAGGAGCACGACGGGGATGTTGATCCGCCCGAGGGTGGCGACCACGGCCACGGGCGCCCGGTCGACCGCCTCGTAGCGGAGCCAGGTACCCGTCGCGATGAACAGTCCCGCGAGCACCTGCGTCACCAACACGCTTCTCGATACCCGTGCGCGAAGCAGGCCGAGGTGACCGCGAAGGGCGAGTACCAGCAGGTAGAGCAGAAACGCGCTCGTCATGCCGATTCCGACCGCGATAACCGGAGAGGGGAAGTCCCGCAGGCCGTACCTGAGGAAGATCGGGCTTACCGAGAAGCACAGTGCCGTGCCGAGCCCGTAGACCGACGACCGCAAGCCGCCTACGACGCCTCCGACCCCGCCGGCCTCATCGATGCGAGACAAGAATGACCCCCGAAACGACCATCACCAGTCCGGCAATTGCCGGCAGCGAGAGAAACTCACCGAGGAACACGGCGCCGAGAACGGCGGAGAACACGGGAGCGGTACCGATGAGTGAACCCGTCCGGCCCGCCCCGACTGCATGCTGGCTCAAAGACAACAGGCTCCATCCGCCTATGAAGTGAATGGCACCGGCGGCCGCGAACAGGGCCACGGATCCCGCAGGCACCGACGCGAGCGCCGAGAGCGGCCGGGTGGCGAGGATGAGGCCTGCAAGAACGAGGGAGCTTACCGCGAGGAGGACCGTGGTGCCCTGCTCGATGCGAATGCCGGCGGAGGCCTTGCGGTTGAGGATCTGAAAGACACCGAGGCCGACTCCCGCAAGTAACGCGATGCCGGCGCCGTCCATCTCCCTCTACTCCCAGTCCAGGAAGCCGGGGAGGTTATTGTGCTCCTTGAGCGTGCCGACCACGCCCCGGGGAAAGAACACGAGCGTGAGGATGAGCACGGTCCCGGTGAACACGATGTTGAGAGCGGTGGAGCCGAGAGTCGTCACGAAGAACTCGTTTACGAGCACGATGATGATGGCTCCGACTACCGGCCCTGCCACGGTTCCCTTCCCGCCGATGATCGACATGAGGACCATGTTCGAGGCGATCGCGATGGTAAGGAACATGTCCGGCCTCAGGTAGGTGAGGTAGTAGCCCCACAGCGCCCCGCACATGCCGACGAACAGCCCGCTCAGGGCGAACGCCGCGATCTTGTAGCGGTTCGTCGGAAGGCCGGCAACTTCCGCTTTGACCTCATCCTGTGAAATCGCGCGAAGGCCCAGGCCGAACTTCGAGTGGCGGATCTTGTGAGACATCATGACCGCACCTGCTGCCACGATCAGAATTGCGTAGTAGAAGGGCAGCTTCGCGACCCTGGGGTCGAGGCGAATGAAGGGAAGGCTGAGGCCGTTGGCTCCGCCGGTGAACTCCCACTGGTCGATGAGGTGGAGGGTAAGCATGACCATGGCGATCGTGGCGATGATGAACGCCGGCCCGCGGGTTCTCAACGCGATCAGTCCCACGAGCACGCCGACGAGCAGCGCCGCGATTCCCGCCAGAGGAAACGTGATGAACGGGGAGATCTTGAGATAGGTGAACACGAGGCCCGAGAAGTAGGCTCCCACCGCGTAGAACACGTTGTGGCCGAGCGAGGTATAGCCGGTATAGCCGCCGATGATGTTCCAGCTCGAGGCCATGGCGATGTAGAGCATGGTGAACATCATCATGTGCAGCACGTAGTTGAAGCGGCCGGTCGCCACTTGCAGCAGGGGAAACACCAGGAGCACGCCGAACACCACGAGGATGAATATGCTGCGGGAGCGGCCCGCGGAGCCGGTAGTCAGAGTTGCGCCGGACATCTATACCTCCACCTTCTTGCCGAAGAGGCCCTGCGGCCGTACGAGCAGAATAACGAAGAGGGCCAGGAAGAACGTAATGGTCGACCACACCGGCCCGATGAAGTGCCCGACGAATCCTGCGACGATCGCAAGCAGAAACGAGCCGACGAGGGATCCGAGCAGGCTACCCATCCCGCCGAGCACGATCAGCGACATCATGATTGCAATCCAGTCCCAGTGGATGGCCGGGTAGAACGTAAAGATGAAGCTGATGAGAGACCCGGAAGCTCCTGCGAGCGCCGTGCCGATGCCGAAGGTGATGAGGGAGATCTTCGCCACGTCGACGCCCACGGTTTTCGCGGCGGTGCGGTTCTGCATCGTAGCGCGTATTGCATATCCGGTGCGCGTGGTACGCAGAAAGGTCCACAGCGCCACCAGCAGCACGACACTCACCACGGTGGCGTAGAACTGTCCCTGGGGAAAGTAAAGCGCGCCGATATGCAGCGTCTCGGTCGTGTAGGAAGGCGTGGTCGATCGGTAGATACCGGTAAAGAGAAAACTGAGCACGCCCTCGATGACCGTCGCCATGGCGAAGGTCAACAGGACGGTGGATTCCACGAACCGGGAGCTTTCGGCGATCCGGGAGAACAGAAGCTTGTAGACCACCATGCCGAAGAAGAACAGAACCGGCATCGTAATGACGACCGACAGGATGGGGTCGATACCGAAGGCCTTGAACAGGCCGAGGGCCATGTAGGCGGATATGAGCATGAACGCGGCATGCGCCAGGTTCACAATGTTCATGACGCCGAAGATCAGCGTCAGCCCTGACGCCATCAGCGCGTACACGCCGCCGAGGCTGATACCGAAGATGAGCACCTGCAGATAGGTCATGTCGTGCCGTCCTTGCCGTTGCTCTTGAGTCCGCCGCCGAGATAGAGCTCCGCCACGCGCGGGTCATCGAGAATGTTTGCCGCCGAGTCCACGATGTGTTCCTTCCCGAGGTCGAGCACAACGCCCCAATCGGCCGCCTGGAGGCCGAGCCTGGCATTCTGCTCGACGATGAGCACGGTCAGGCCCGCCTCTCTGAGGGCCGCAATACTCTCGAAGATCTGCCGCGAGATCTTCGGCGCGAGTCCCAGCGACGGCTCGTCGAGCATGATGAGCTTCGGCCGAAGCACCAGCGTCCTGCCGAGTGCCAGGGTCTGCTGCTGTCCGCCGGAGAGCGAGCGTGCCGGTTGAGATGCCTTCTCGGCGAGGATGGGGAATGTCTCGTAGACTTCGTGGATGCGCCGATTGACGTCTCCCTTGTCACGGAGGACGAACCCGCCCATGCGGAGGTTCTCGAGCACGCTCATGTCGGGAAACAGGCTCTGGTCCTGGGGCACGAAGCAGAGGCCCCGCCTGAGGATCTGATGGGTCGGGAGTCCGCTGATGTCTTCGCCGTCGAAGTGCACGGTGCCTTCCCGCGGAGTCAGCAGCCCGCTTATCACCTTGAGCAGGGTCGACTTGCCGGCCCCGTTCGGCCCGATGATGCAGTAGGTCTGCCCCGCTTCCACGTCGAGGCTGATCCCCTTGAGAATGTCCTGGCCCGACCCGTATCCGGCGACGACGTTCGATATGCTGAGGAAACTCATTCTCCAGGTCCTCCCAGATATGCCTCGAGCACCGCCGGATCGTTCTGGACCTTCTCGGGGTGTCCCTCGGCGATAACCGCGCCGGAGGCCATCACGATCACCGGATCGCTGATACTCATAACCAGCTCCATGTTGTGCTCCACGATCAGGAAGGTGATCCCCTGCCTGTTGAGCTCCAGGATGCGCTCTACGATGGTTTCGAGGAGGGCCGGGTTCACACCGCCTGCGGGCTCGTCGAGCATGACGATACGGGGCTCCGACATCAGAACCGCGCCGAGCTCGAGGAGCTTCCGCTGTCCGTAGGAGAGGGTGGCCGCCTTCTCGTTTGCGAGGTGCTCGATTCCGAGAAACTCGAGAAGCGACATCGCCTTCTCGCGTTCTTCGGTACGAACGGATGGACCGAGGAGGCTCATCAGTCCGCTGCCGTGGGCGTGCACCGCAAGGTTCTCGAGCACCGTCATGTCGCTGAGCGCCCGCGTGATCTGAAAGGTCCGGCTGATGCCTCGTCTTGCGACCCGGTGCGGCGGAGCAGAGGTGATGTCATGCCCGTCGAAATGAATGCTTCCCGAGTCGCGAGAGATCGTCCCGGTGATGAGGTTGAAGACCGTGGTCTTGCCGGCACCGTTCGGGCCGATAAGAGACGTGATGCTCCCTTCCTCGACCGAGAACGTACAATGGTCCACGGCAATGATGCCGCCGAAATGCTTCGTGAGATCCCGTATCTCGAGCAATGCCATCAGCTCTCTCCTGACCCGGCAGTGAATGGCTGAAGAGTGACCGGGCGGAGGTCCGCCCAGTCACACGAAATGTCTACCACGTGATGATTACCATTCCGGCTTGGGCCACACGAGATCTTCTACGCCCGGGAACTGTCCGCGGGGATAGACGAACTCGAGATCCTGTTCCTGCCACTGTACCATGATGAACGGCTTGCCGATCGGCAGACCGCGGTCATCCCAGTGGAAGGGGCCGAGAATTGTTTCCACCGGATCGTCTTCGGTGCGCTCATTGAACCAGTCCCGGATTGCGTCGTTGTCCGTGGTGCCGACTGCGCGCACGGCCTGCTCCATGCCCATCGCGAGGGCGAAGGGGATCGCCGCATCTTCGTCGGGGATCTGCCCGTAGGCCTCCTCGAAGGTGTCCATGAACTCCTGGTTGGTAAACTCCCGACCGAGGAAATTTCCGGTGAAATTGGCCTGCGGATGCCAGGAAGCATGGGTCATCAGGCCGTTTACGGCCGAGCCGAGCTCCTCCTGCCACTCACGCTGGGAGCCCTGGCTGCTGTAGATGGCCATCGGCTGATAATCAACCGTCTGCATTGCCCGCATCAGCTGGATGCCGTCGTCCGGGGAGTTCGCGAGAAGGAAGAGCATCTCGGCCTCGCTGGACTTGATGGAGTTTGCGAGGTTGATCCAGTCCGAATAGCCCTGCGGCCACTGCTCTTCGTAGACGATTTCTACACCTGCTTCCTCCACGACACCGGGGGAGAGGTCGACTGTCTCGTTGCTGCCGGGGATTTCCACGACCTCACCGAGCAGACCGGCCGCAATGGAGTTGGTGAAGAAGTCGTCGGCATAGACAACTGCCGCCGTTTCAGGCGTGTCTCCACTTGCCACGAGGTTGTCCATCATGTCCACCGGCGTGGCGCCGATGAACTCCGCGGCGTTCGGCTGGAAGTAGAACAGGTAGTCGTAACCACGCTCGTAGATGCGGAGCGCAGCTGCCGAGGGAATGGGGTGGACCATGCCGGCCTGTTCGGTCACTGAGGAGGTCGGGAAGGTGATGAGACTCGAGAAGGTACCGAAAATCAGGTCGACGTTATCGACGTTGATGAACCGCTCGAACTGGCTCATGGCGATATCGGGGTCGGATTGATTATCCCGCACCCGAAGCTCCACCTCCCGGCCGAGCAGCCCTCCGTTCCGGTTGATCAGGTTCACGGCGTGCTGATACCCTTCGCGGTGCTTCTCTCCGGTGATGGAGAACTGGCCGGTCAGGGGCAGGGATGTACCGATCTGGATCGGGCCGTCTTCTGCTGCCTCTTCCTGTCCCGAAGAAAATGCAAAGGATGCCGCAAACAAGACGAGGACGAGTACGATCGAAATACGCTTCATGTCGCTCCTCCTTATAGTGGGTTACCCCACGAGCTAATTTCTGAGGTTAAACCGGGTGAATTCAGCCGTCAAGCAAAATTTGCATGCAATAACGGATTTTGCATGCAATAATGCGGCAGCCGCATTTTTCTTGACAGGTGGTGGACGTCCGCGTACTCTGGAACGGGTTTTAGTTGCATGCAATTTTGTCAGGAGCGCAGGTGGCACGAAGGGTAACGGTTTACGACATCGCCGAGCGATTGCAGATCTCCCCGAGTACCGTTTCGCGGGTTCTCAACAAGTCGGCCCTCATCGGAAGCGAGAAGCGGGACCTCATCCTGCGCACCGCCGACGAGATGGGCTACGAGAAGCGGAACATCCGCAGGCACGGCGCGCGAAGCATTCTCAACATCGCCCTGTTCCTTCCGTATGCGTCGATGGCCTACCAGCACCTGTTCTACGATGCGGCGGAGCTCATCGCCAGTATCGAGCGCGGGTTCGGGGATGTACGCGTGAACATTCTCACGAGCCTCAACGCCGAGGACAGTATCGTCTTCACCCACAAAAAGCTCGGCGACATCGACGGGTGCATATTCGCGTTCACTGAGCCCGATGCCGGGCTCGCTGAGGCCATCGCCGAGCGAGATATCCCGGCAGTGGTCCTCAACCGAATCGAGGACGAGCGGGATTTCGTCACCTGTGACAACCACCTCGGCATGCAGAGACTGCTCGAGCATCTCGCGACCTGCCGCGAGGACGCGCGCCCGTGCTACATCGGATTCACGCCGGCGGTGCCGGTGACCACATACCGGGAGGAGGGCTTCCGCTCGGCCTGCGTGGCACTGAATCGTTCCTGCCAGGCCGGAAGCGTGCGGCGCATCGACACGCTCGATGAGATAGATGAGCAATTCGTCCGCTCCATCGTGGCGGACGGATACAACGCGGTGATGTGCTTCAACGACTTCGTGGCGGTCTATTTCTTCCAGGCGGCGCTCGCGGCGGGAGTGCGAATCCCCGAGGATCTCGCGCTTACGGGCTTCGATAACTCGCCGGTGCGGCGACTCGCGGTGAAGGAGATCGATACCATAAACCTCTCGACCCCGCGCCTCGGCGAGGAGGCCGGGCGGTGGCTGCGCAGTCGTATCATCGACAGATCGACCGAGCGCCTCGGCCTCAGCGTCGAGGGCGAGCTCATGAAAGGAGAGACGGTATGCATCCGGTAGTGCTTGTTACAGGAGCAAGCCGCGGCATCGGTCGGGGAATTGCGGTGGAGCTGGCTCGTGAGGGGTATTCGGTTGCGGTGAATTACGCCCGTAACGCCGAGGCGGCGGAGGAGACGCTCCGCCTGTGCCGCGAGGTGGCGGCGGAACAGCCGGCGGCTCCCGCCGAAACCGCAAGCGCCGCTAACGCCGGACCCGGCGGTCCGGTGGGGGCGGGTGCCGGCGGCGCAGCGGAGCCCCCGCGCTTCGAGGCGTTCCAGGGTGATGTGGGCGATCGCGCATCACGGGAATCCCTTCTGGATGCGGTCACTGCGAGCTTCGGCGAGATCG
Source organism: uncultured Spirochaetaceae bacterium (assembly GCA_964402885.1). Classification (GTDB taxonomy): domain Bacteria; phylum Spirochaetota; class Spirochaetia; order DSM-27196; family PWMO01; genus JAAAOH01. The sequence continues at coordinate 8,970 of CAYOFA010000012.1, read as the reverse complement.
ATGCCCTCGTGAACAACGCCGGCGTCGCACCGCGGGAGCGAAACGATATCGTCGAGGCCACCGAGGAGAGCTTCGAGGAGCTCATGCGGGTGAACCTGCAGGGGCCGTACTTCCTCACCCAGTCGGTGGCGCGGCGCTGGCTGCAAACCGACACGCCGCCGCGCATTCAGTCCGGGCGCAAGATCATCTTCGTGTCTTCGATCTCGGCCTACACCGTGTCCACCAACCGCGGCGAATACTGTGTATCCAAGGCGGGAATCTCCATGGCGACACAGCTGTGGGCCGCACGGCTCGCGCCGGAGGGCATCCAGGTCTACGAAATCAGGCCGGGGATCACGCGCACGGACATGACGAGCGGGGTGCGGGAGAAGTACGACGCGCTCATCGCCGAAGGGCTCGTGCCGCAGCGGCGCTGGGGGGAGCCAGCCGACAACGGACGCGCCGTGGTGGCCTTCCTGCGGGGAGACTTTGCCTTTTCGACCGGCGCCTACGTATATACCGACGGCGGATTGACGATCCCGCGACTGTAAGGCGGGGACGGGAACCCACAATCACCAGGGGGACGACCTATGATCACCATAGACCATGAATTGAAGCCGGGCGCGCTGGCCGACGGATTGCAGCGCTTTTTCTCGATGTCCGGGGAGAAGACCGAGCTCCTGCGGCGGAACTGGAGCCGGGAGAAGGGCACGCCGGTGTTCACGATAGAGGGCGAGTACACCACCCGCGGGTGGACCGAGTGGACACAGGGCTTTCAGTACGGAAACGCGATTTACCAGTTCGATGCCGACGGCGCAGAGCGCTTCCTCGAGTACGGCCGCGAGGCCACGGTGGACGAGATGGCGACCCACGTCAGCCACTTCGGCGTGCACGACCACGGCTTCAACAACGTGAGCACCTACGGGAATCTGCTCCGGCTCATGAGCGAGGGCCGAATTCCGGAGAACCAGTGGGAGCGACGCTTCTACGAGCTCGCGATCAAGATCTCGGGCGCCGTGCAGGCGGCACGATGGACGGCGCTTCCCGACGACCTCGGCTACATCTACACCTTCAACGGCCCGCACTCGCTCTTCGTTGATACCATGCGGACCCTCAGGGTTCTCGCGCTGGGCTATCGCCTCGGGCACGTCTACATGGGCGAGCAGGACGAGCGGGTGTCGCTCCTGAAGCGCCTGCTGCAGCATGCGGAGACCACCGCCCGCTACAGCGTCTACTACGGCACCGGCCGCGACAGCTACGACCTGCGCGGGCGCGCCGTCCACGAGGTCATCTTCAACGTGAACAACGGTGTCTACCGCTGTCCCTCCACCCAGCAGGGCTACTCCCCGTTCTCCACCTGGACCCGCGGCCTCTCGTGGGTGCTCGCGGGCTACCCCGAGCAGCTCGAGTTCATCGAGACGCTCACCGATGACGAGGTGGTCGCTGCCGGCTTTCATCACCTGCCGACCAAAGACGCCGTCCGCGCGCGCTTCCTCGAGGTTGCCCGGGCGGTCGCCGACTTCTACATCGAGTACACGCCCACAGACGGCATCCCCTACTGGGATACCGGCGCGCCGGGGCTGGCCTATCTCGGCGATTACCTCGACCGGCCGGCCGATCCCTACAACGACTACGAGCCGGTGGACTCCTCCGCCGCCGCTATCGGGGCGCAGGGACTGCTGCGGCTTGGCCGGTATCTCTCGGCGCTCGACCCCGCGCGCGGTGGCGACGCGGAGGCAGGCAGTCGCTACACGCAGGCGGGGCTCACCGTCGCGCGGACGCTCCTCGGCGAGACCTACCTGTCGACCGAGCCCCACCACGAGGGGATTCTGCTTCATTCGGTCTACCATCGCCCCAACGGCTGGGACAACGTGGCGCCGGGGCAGAAGGTGCCGAACGGGGAGTCATGCATGTGGGGGGACTACCACATGGTGGAACTTGCCGTGTATCTGAAGCGGCTGGCCGAGGACGGCCCCTACCTGACCTTCTTCAACATTGACGGCGGGACGGAGTGATGGCCCGGGCATCCGACGCCGCCGCACCGCAGGCCGACGCCGCCGCGGCGCGCACACGGCTGTGCGTTCACACCATCACCACCAGGCCCTGGGACATCGACACCGCGATAGATGAGTACGCCCGCGCCGGTGTTGCCGGCATCACCATCTGGCGGAACGCATTCGAAAGGCGAACGCCGGCCGAGGTCGGCGCCCGCGCCCGTGACGCCGGGCTCACCCCTGTGTCGGTGTGCCGCGGCGGGTTTTTCCCGAGCGTCGATGCGGACGCCCGCCGGCGCGCGGTCGAGGAGAACCGTGCGGCCATCGTCGAGACCGCGGAGGTCGGCGCTCCCCTCATCGTGCTCGTCTGCGGGGCGGACCCCGGGCAGCCCCTTGCCGACTCACGGGCTCAGATCGCCGCAGCGCTTTCCGAGCTTGCACCGTTCGCGCGGGAACACGGGGTGAGACTGGGTGTCGAGCCGCTGCATCCGATGTACGCGGACACCCGATCGGCCATCAATACCCTCGGCGACGCCATAGACGTCTGCGAGGAGGTGGGGGATCCGGCGGTCGGAGTCGCGGTGGACGTCTACCATCTGTGGTGGGACCCGCGACTCGAGACGGATATCGAGCGATGCGGGCGACTGAACCGGCTCTTCGCCTTCCACGTCTGCGACTGGAAGGTGCCCACCGAGGACTTTCTCACCGATCGCGGGCTCATGGGCGAGGGCTGCATCCCCATCCGGCGTATCCGGGGATGGGTGGAGGCCGCCGGTTTCGACGGATTCAACGAGGTGGAGATCTTCTCGGACCGCTACTGGGCGATGGATCAGGGCGAGTTTCTCTCGGACATCATCGAGGCGTACGACACGCACGTATGATGGGAAGACAGCGAAGGAGTGAGGCATGGATAGACGTATAGGCATCATCATGAACGGCGTAACGGGGCGCATGGGGACGAACCAGCATCTCGTGCGCTCGATTCTCGCGATACGGGAGCAGGGCGGGGTAGTCGCGGCAAACGGCGATCGCATCATGCCTGAGCCCCTGCTTGTCGGACGGAATGAGGCCAAACTGCGCCGCCTCGCCGAGCGCTACGGCGTTGAGCGCTACTCTACCGACCTCGACGCGGCACTCGGTGACCCGGCGTGGGAGGTCTACTTCGACGCCCAGCTCACCAACCTCCGGGCTGCGGCTATCCGCAAGGCCATCGATGCGGGCAAGGCAATCTATACCGAGAAGCCGACCGCTACCGGTGCCGCGGAGGCGCTGGAGCTCCACACGCGCGCGGAGGCCGCCGGCATCAGGCACGGCGTGGTGCAGGACAAGCTGTGGCTCCCCGGGCTCATGAAGCTGAAATATCTCATCGACTCAGGCTTCTTCGGACGGATCCTCAGTGTCCGTGGTGAGTTCGGCTACTGGGTTTTCGACGGCTTCAACCAGCCGACCCAGCGGCCCTCCTGGAACTATCGCGCCGAGGACGGCGGCGGGATCATGATCGACATGTTCTGCCACTGGCGTTACGTAATCGATAATATCTTCGGGCCGGTTGCGCGCCTCTCGGCCATCGGCGCGACTCACATCCCCGAGCGCCTCGACGAGCAGGGTGAGCGCTACAGCTGCACCGCGGACGACGCAGCCTACGGGACCTTCGAGCTCGAAAACGGCATCATCTGCCACTTCAACAGCTCCTGGGCCGTCCGCGTGCGTCGTGACGATCTCCTGACCCTGCAGGTGGACGGCACCGAGGGGAGCGCCGTTGCCGGACTTCTCGAGTGCCGGGTGCAGCACGATGCCGAGACCCCGAAGCCGGTGTGGAATCCCGATATCGAGCAGCCCGTGGACTTCTACGAGAACTGGATGAAGATGCCCACGCGCGACCCGGCCGACAATGCGTTCAAGACGCAGTGGGAACTCTTTCTGCGCCACGTTGCCGCGGACGAGCCCTTCCCCTGGACTCTCCTGGAGGGCGCGAAGGGCGTGCAGCTCGCCGAGCTCGGCATGCAGAGCTGGGCCGAGCGCCGCTGGGTGGACGTACCGCCGCTCGGCTAGGGCCGGGGCGCCGGCCACGTGCCGACACAAAAAAAGGGCCTTCCCGGATCGCCGGGGAGGCCCTCTCGTTCGTTCGGCACCGATTGGTTCGGTACGGAACGGCTGCTTACATGTAGTTGTTCTCGTGGTAGGTCATCAGACCGTCGAGCATCGTCTTGTAGTTCGCGACGGTAACCGTAGCGCCACTGACGTTATCCAACTGCTGGATATCCTCGTTGGACATGCCTACCGCAGGCTCGATGAAATCGGCCCGGAACTCCTCGTGGCCGTAGCCACCGGTCCAGGGAATGGGCTCGCTTTCGCCCCAGTAGTCGAAGCGAATGTTGTTGATGGTTCCCTGAGGCGTAATCTCCACGTACATGAGCGAGCGCACATTTTCGTGCTGAGGACGGCAGAGGCAGGAGGTGTAGCCGACCTGATACTGCACATAGTCCAGGGTCTCGTTCTCGAAGAGAATGTGACCGAGAATCGGCTCCTGGGCGCCGGATCCTTCGACGTGCATGTAGACGAAGGTCGTGGGCTCGAGGCCCTCGGCCTCGCTGCCGAGCATACCGACTTCCGGCTCACGCGGACCCGATTCCTCTGTCTCTGCCGGTGCCGAAGCCTGGGCTGTGCCCGCCGGCTCGGTTGCACATGCGAGGACGAACACGCTCACGAGTGCGATCAGAAGTGCGTACTTGATAATTCGCATAGGCTCAGAGCTCGAAGCTGGGATCGCCAAGGACCTTGTACTCGCCGTCGTAGTCCTTGAAACCGCCGAGGTTATACGTGGTAAAACCCTGCTCGTCGAGGATGCCCTTCACGTAACCCGCGCGCGTACCGCCGGCGCAGAAGATGAAGATGGCCTTGTCGCGCTGGAAGTAGTTGTCATAGGGGAAGTTCTCGTTGACCTCCCCGGCCTCGACAACCCATGCCTGCCCGTCGGCGTCCGAGCGAACGACCATGCGGCCTTCGAGGAACTGGAAGAAGGGAACCAGCTCGAAGCGATGCACGTAACCGGAGGCGAACTTCTCGTCGAGGTCACGAACATCAACGTACTGGACGTCCATGCGGCCCATGTACTCGTCGAGATTCTCCATGGTGATGGGGGAATCCGCGGCGGCTACCGACTCAACGGGAGCGGGAAGCTCGGGTGCGGCGGACTCTCCGCCTGCCATCGTGGCGCAGCCGGCAAGTGCGACTACGGCAAGCACTGCAAGTGCGGTGCTGAGGACACGTTTCATATTGTCTCCTGTTTATATGGAAGTATATCGATACTTTAACATATATTAGTTTACTGTCAAGCCCTGAATTAAGAATTTCTCCGGTGAGTTGTGGGCTGAGCCACGTTATCCCGTCGCCGGCGGGCAGGCCCGCCGGCTCGGGTTCACTTCATCGAGCGAAAGTTCTTCACGAACTGCACCCGGTCGTATGCCGCCGGATTGCCGATGTTCTGCTGGCTCAGCATGCCGCGGAAGTCATCGAGCGTTTCGTACTCTTTCTCCTGCATCCAGGCGACGAGCCGGTCGTTGAGCTCCGAGACCACATCGAGGCCGTTTCGGTACAGCGTCGAGGCGACCTGCACGGCATTCGCACCGGCAAGCAGTTGCTTGATGACGCCGTCGCCGTCGTGCACTCCGGTGGACGCCGCGAGGTCACAGTCGACCCGCCCGTTCATGATGGCGATCCATTTCAGCGACGTTGCCAGATCCGAGGGAGTGCTCAGCACATTGGTCGGAACGATCTTCAGGTCCTCGACGTTGTAGTCGGGGTTGAAGAAACGGTTGAAGAGTACGAGCCCCTTGATACCGGTCTTCGAGATCGCCTGCAATGTCTGGGCAAGAAGCGTGAAGTAGAAGCTGACTTTGACCGAAACGGGAATGCTTACCTGGTCGAGCACCATGTTGATGATGTCGAAGTAGATTTTCTCGTACTCGGCCGCGCTCGCCGCCTGAAAGTCGGACGGCTGCAGGAAGATATTGAGCTCGAGGGCGTCCGCCCCCTGTTCCTCGAGCTTGCTCGCGAAGTAGGTCCACTTCTGAGCGCTCATGCCGTTGATGGAGGCGATGACGGGAATGCCGAGCTCCTTCTTTGCCCCGCGAATGAGCTCGAGGTAGTCGGCAACGCCGGATTCGGGATCGATGAGATCGTCCATCTCGGCCATCTCGGGGAAGGTGGGGCCGGGCCGCTGCATGGCCGTCTCGGTGCGCTCCATCTCCGCGATGATTTCCTCTTCGAAGAGAGACCGCAGCACGACCGCGCCGGCGCCGGCCTCTTCGAGCTTCTTCAGATTGTCCAGCTTGTTCGTGAGCTCCGAGCTCGAAGCCACCACCGGTGAGCTGAGCTCCAGGCCCATGTATCGTGTTCGAATGTCAGGTGTCATATCTTCATTCTATGAGCATTCCCGCAATTGCTCAAGGAAAAGTGAGGCAATCCGATCGGGAAAGAGCAGGCGCTACCCGATGGTGGCCCGCAGCACCCGCAGCCAGTTCCGGTAGGCGATCTTCTCGACGTCGTCCTCCGAGTAGCCGGCACGGCGCAGCGCCTCGATGAGCGCCGGGAGGCCCCGCACGCTGCCGATCTCCTTCGGTATGGCGACCCCGTCGAAATCCGAGCCGAGTGCAACGCGGTCGATGCCGAGGTGTTCGACGAGATAATCGACGTGCTCGCGCATGCGATCGACGGGGGTGTTCTCGTCGGTTCCGCCGTCCGGTCGCAGAAACGGCACCCCGAAGTTCAGGCCCACAAGACCGTCGGTGTCGCGGATTGCGGCGAGCTGATCGTCGGTGAGGTTCCGGGTGCTCTTCGACAGTGCCCATGCGTTCGAGTGGGAGGCGACCACCGGCGCGCGAGAGATCCGCACGACATCCCGGAATCCCCTGTCGTTGAGATGGGAGACATCGATGAGGATGCCGAGGTCGTTACAGCGGCGAACGAGCTCGCGCCCGGCTTCCGTGAGACCCGGGCCGATGTCGGGCGTCATGTCGAACCCGAAGGGAACACCCGTGGCAAAGCGATTGGTCCGGCTCCACACGATGCCGAGCGACCGCAGTCCGGCCTGGTAATAGAGGTCGAGGGCATGGAGGTTGCGATCGATGGGCTCGGCGCCCTCCATGTGGCAGATCCCGGCGAGGTAATCATCCGAGGTGGCGGCTTCGAGCTCGCTCGCGGTGCGGGCAATGCGAAAGCGGCCGTCAGCGGCCTCGGAGTATCGATGGAGCCGGGAGAACATCGCCGCGGCGATGCGCTGGGCGCGTTCGAGGGGCACGGCGCCCGCGGTGGAGAGCTTCCCGCCGAAGGAGCGCGGTCTGGCCTCTTCTGCCTTATTCGGTGGTATGAAGATCGCAAAAAGACCCGCGCGCAGCCCCGCCTCGAGCGCCCAGTCGAGGGTAAGGTGTCGCGGATCGCTGCCCGCTATGAAGTCGAATTTCTCGTTCTCCCATGAGCGGGAGAGGACATCGTTGTGGCCGTCGATGATGGGGATCATGTGTCCTCGCTTTCTTCGCATGCACG
>CAYOFA010000012.1:0-1353 GCA_964402885.1 uncultured Spirochaetaceae bacterium | reverse complement strand
GGAACCACTTCGAGGCCCTCCTGCCCCGTATCTACGAGCTCGGTGGAAAGCTTCCCGACGATATCCGAAGTTTCGCCGACCAGGCGGGTTGCCCTGACGCCTACCTGCCGGCAAGCATGGGCGGAGAAGAGAGCGAGCGCCGCGCCCCGTCGAGCACGACCGACTTCGGAGCCTACCCGCAGACCGGCAGCGAGAAGTTCCGCGATCTTCTGACCGTCCTCGTGGAAGCGGAGCGCTGCGCGGTAAAAACCTACACCGACATCTGCAACTACACCGGCGGCAAGGATCACCGCACCTACGACCTCGCACTGGCCATCCTCAACGAAGAGGTAGAGCACGAGTCGTGGTTCTCCGAGTTTCTCGGTGAAGGTCCCTCCGGTCATTTCCGCCGCGGTGCACCCGGGCGCTCACCCTATGTGGGCAAGTTCATGTCGGCCGACATCGGCGGCGCGTGAGCCGGTGCGCGGACAGACGCTATGCACCGGCGCGGCGGTGGGATTCGCCGTCGGCCGGCGCAGCGTCTCAGACGGCGGTAAACAGGAGCGAGCAGTTCTGCCCGCCGAAACCGAATGAGTTGGAGAGGGCCGCCCGCGCGGCCCTCTCTCGTGCCTCGTTCGGGATGTAGTCGAGGTCGCACTCGGGGTCCGGGGTTTCGTAGTTGATGGTCGGCGGCATGACACCGTGCTTCACCGTGAGGACCGTGGCAACAGCTTCGACCGCACCCGCGGCCCCGAGGGTGTGACCGATCATCGATTTGCTCGAGCTCACCGGTGTGGAGTAGGCGTGATCGCCGAGCGCGCGCTTGATGGCGATGGTCTCGGTGCGGTCATTCGCCGTCGTCGAGGTACCGTGGGCGTTTATGTAGTCGACGTCCTCGGGATTGAGCCGGCCCTCCCGCATTGCCATCGTCATCGCAGCCGCCGCGGCCCGGCCGTCGGGCTCGGGAATCGCCACGCTGTAGGCGTCCGCCGTCATGCCCGCCGCCGCGAGGCACGCGAAGATCTCCGCACCGCGGCGCCGCGCATCGCTCTCCCGCTCGAGTACCATCACCGCTGCCCCCTCGCCGATGAGAAAGCCGTCGCGATCGCCGTCGAAGGGCCGTGAAGCGTGGGCGGGGTCGTCGTTTCGGGAGGTGAGAACCCCCATGCAGCCGTAGGCATTCACCGTGAGCGGCGTAATTGCCGCCTCGGAGCCACCCGCGAAGACCATGTCGACGCTGCCGCTTCGAAGCAGAAGCGACGCCATGGCGATTGCATGAGCCCCTGAAGAGCAGGCGGTCGCGATGCCGAGATTCGGCCCCTCGATGCCGAGATCGATGGCCACATTCGCGGAGGACATGTTGGGGATGATCAT
>CAYOFA010000011.1:34271-36693 GCA_964402885.1 uncultured Spirochaetaceae bacterium | reverse complement strand
CGATCATGCGTGTCCTCTTTGGCTCTTTCAGAAGTGGTAGACAGCGGAGAGCGTTGTCTCGAGAAAGTTCCCGTACCGGGTTTCGTCGGAAAGATCACCGGTGTACCACTGCGGCACCCACCAGTAGGTCAGGTTGAGACCGAAGGCCCAGTCGGGATTCATGTTCCACACGAAGGAGGCTCCGGGCTTGACGATGGGGTCGATCTTTCCCTGTTCCTCGAGACGGCTGAAGTTGATGCCGGCGCCGATGTGGAGCGGAAACTCGAAGGGGTAGGCGCGCAGGATGTAGGCGTAACGGAGGGTGATCGGCACCATGAACAGGGCGCGGCGGTTCGGGGTGAAGCTGAAGGTGCCCGCGAGCTCGCCACCGATGGTCATGTTGTTGTTCAGATACGAGTTCCACTGCAGGGACCCGACGCCACCGAGGGAAAGGTTGGCATTCGCAACGCCGTCGGGGCCGCCCGCGTAAAACAGGGGGATGAACAGGCCCATGTTTATGGCAAGCGTCTGGTCACCAAGGGTGTAGGTGGGAACGAACTCCTCTTCAGCTGGAGCTTCCTCGTCAGGCGGTGAGTCCGGTTCTTCCTGTGCCACTGCGGTAGTGACCGGATACAGTAGGAGCGCCAGAACGGCGATCAAAATTGGTATGCGCATGTATAACAAGTGCCTCTCCCGATTAGTCCGACAAATGTAGCACGGTGCCCTACCGGGAATCAAGAATCGGCGTCGAGTTGAACATGGCGGTCGATTATGCTACTAGATGAGTGATGGCGGCGGAAATCATTGACGGCAAATCCATAGCGGCAGAGATCCGAGAGGAAGTCCGGCTCGACACGGAGTCACTTACGGCCCGCGGCGTAGTCCCGGGGCTCGCTACGGTTCTCGTGGGCGACAATCCGGCCAGTGCGACCTATGTACGCTCGAAGCAGCGGGCCTGCGAGAAGGCGGGAATATACTCACGCGATATCCGATTGCCGGAGGAGACCAGCCAATCGGAGCTGCTCTCGACGGTCTCCGAGCTCAATGAGGATACGAATATCGACGGGATTCTCGTGCAGCTCCCGCTTCCGTCTCAGATCGATCCGCAGCGCGTCATCATGAGCATCGACCCGGCCAAGGACGTGGACGGGTTTCATCCGGTGAATCTCGGCAAGCTGCTCTCCGGTGAGGATGCGTTCTATCCATGCACGCCCCACGGGATTCTGGTCATGCTCGAGCGAAGTGGTATCGCGGTGGAAGGGCGCCACGTAGTCGTCGTCGGGCGCAGCAATATCGTCGGCAAGCCGCTTGCGGCCCTGTTGATGCAGAAGCGCTCCGGAGCGAACGCGACGGTGACGGTCTGTCACAGCAGGACAACCGACCTTGCCGCGCACACCAGGCGGGCGGACATTCTGGTTGCAGCTGCCGGACAGGTGGGCTTCATCACCGGCGACATGGTCGGAGAGGGCGCGGTTGTCGTAGATGTCGGTATAAACCGCGTCGATGACCCGGAGGCCAAAAAAGGATACCGGCTCGTCGGCGACGTCGAGTTCGAAGGTGCCTCACAGCGCGCGTCGCGCATCACCCCTGTGCCGGGGGGTGTAGGGCCCATGACGATTGCCATGCTGTTGACCAACACGGTCCGCTCCGCGCGGAGGCGTGCCGATGGTTGATGTGCAGGGCCTGAAGGACGAGCGAAACATTCCGCTTCAGAAAGTCGGAGTGAAGAATCTGCGCTATCCGGTGACCGTCCTCGACAAGCAGGCAGGAACGCAGCCAACAATCGCCTCGGTGGACATCTTTGCGAGCCTCCCGCACCATTACAAGGGCACTCACATGAGCCGCTTCATCGAGGTGTTCAATAATCACTACACCGACATCCAGATGCCTACGTTTCTGGACATGCTCGAGGAAGTGCGCGAGGCGGTCGAGGCGGAGGCCGCGTACGCGGAAGTATCGTTTCCGTATTTCATGAAGAAGCAGGCCCCGGTGAGCGGCCAGACCAGCGTCATGTCCTATGCGTGTAAGTTTATCGGTTCGGTCTCGGACCACGAGCGGCGGTTCTACGTGGGCATCGAAGCGCCGGTACAGACCGTCTGCCCGTGCTCACGGGAGATCTCCAGCCGCGGCGCGCACAACCAGCGCGGCACGGTGAACGTGATGGTGAAGCTCGGACCGTTCTTCTGGATCGAGGATATCATCGAGATCATAGAGAACTCTGCCTCTTCGGGGCTCTATACCCTCCTCAAGCGCGAGGATGAGCGCTACGTGACCGAGACAGCCTACGACAACCCGGTGTTCGTCGAGGACCTGGTGCGGGAGGTGAGCGTGCGGATCGAGGAGCTCGATCACTTTCCCTGGTTCAGCGTGGAGGCGGAGAACGCGGAGAGCATTCACAATCACGAGGCCTACGCCTACGTGGAGCGAGGGAGCGATGAGTGAG
>CAYOFA010000011.1:23500-34171 GCA_964402885.1 uncultured Spirochaetaceae bacterium | reverse complement strand
GTTGCCGACAAGCAGAACCTCGAGGCTCTGGCCGAAGGTCTTCTGGCGGCCAACCCGGACGTGGTGTTCTACTCCACCGGCGGCACCTACGCGCGTCTCTCCGAGCTCCTTGGAAGCCGGGCGGGGCGCAATCTCGTGTCCATCTCGGAGTACACCGGGCAGGAGGAAATGGCCGGGGGGCTCGTGAAAACCCTCGACTTTCGGATTTACCTCGGACTGCTTGCCGACGCGGAGAACGAGGAACACCTCCGCCACCTCGAGGAGGCTGGTGCCGTCGCCTTCGATATGACGGTGGTCAATCTCTATCCCTTTTCGCGGCAGGTCGCCGGGAATCCGCACGATCTCGAAGGCGCGCGACAGAACATCGACATCGGCGGGCCGACGCTGATCCGTGCCTCTGCGAAAAACTTTCTTCGGGTCGCGGCAGTGTGCAATCCCGACAGTTACGGCGCACTCGTCGAAGAGCTGCAGGAAAGCGGCGGCACTCTGGGCCTCGCAACGCGCTTTCGCCTCGCGCGTGAGGCGTTTTCGCATACCGCCCGCTACGACACCGGCATCAGCACATGGCTCGACAGCCACAGCGGCATTTCTCTCGATACGGCCTACACCCTGACTCGCACACCGACGGAGTGACGGATGAGCAAAGAGAAGCTCTCGGCGATGTACAGACAGATCCATCCCGACCTGTTCCCTCGCATGATGGAACTATCGTTCTACGACAATCAGCAGCGCCAGACGCTCATCTACGAGAAAGTCGACTGGGTGGTCGACGGCGAGCGAAAGGGGCTGCGCTACGGCGAGAATCCGGACCAGGAAGCGGCGCTGTATCGCCTTCAGAACGGCAATCTCTGCCTCGGCGAGGTCGAGTGCATTCAACCGGGCCAGTACCTGGCATCCGACGTAGAGCTTCTGCAGTCAGGAAAACATCCCGGGAAGATCAACATCACGGATGCGGACGCGGCGCTGAACATTCTGCGATACTTCGATGACGAGCCGGCCGTCGCCATCATCAAGCACAACAACCCCTGCGGCGTGGCCGTCGGGGAAACCGTGCCCGAGGCCTACGCCCGCGCCTTCGATGCCGATCGCATTGCGGCGTTCGGCGGCGCCGTCGGAGTGAACAGGCCGGTGGACGAGGAAACGGCGCGCCTCATCGCCTCGCACTACACCGAAGTGGTGGTTGCGCCCTCCTATTCCGACGAGGCGCTCGCGGTGTTCACCGAGCGTAAGAACCTCAGGGTGCTGCGTATCGCGAATATGGATCGCCTTTCGGCGTTCGTGGGAACGCGCGTCGTGGACCTGCATTCCCTTATGGACGGCGGCGTCATCGTGCAGTGGTCCGCCGTTCCGACACTGCCCGATGTCGAGCATATGAAACCTGCACGCACCGAGCACAAAGGTACGGAGCATGTGGTAGGCCGCGCGCCGACGCCGTCGGAGGCTCGGGACCTGCGCATGGCGTGGATCGTCGCGGGCGCTGTAACCAGCAACACCATCGTGTATGTACGTGATGGGGTCACGGTCGGTATCGGCACCGGGGAACAGGACCGCGTCGGCGCGGCGGAGATTGCACGTGATAAGGCCCTGCGAAAGGGGCTCGAGCGGGAGGCGTGGCGGCTGCACGGTGCGGCGTTCTCCGAGCTCGATGAAAGCGCTGCGGCGGAGGTCCGTCGAGTGGTTCATGACGATTGCGGCGGGCTCAAAGGGGCGTCCATGGCCTCCGACGGTTTCTTTCCGTTTCGTGACGGGCTCGATGTAGGTGTCGCCTGCGGCGTCACGGCGGTCATACAGCCCGGCGGATCGCTGCGGGACTGGGAAGTGATCGAGGCCTGCAACGAGAAGGACGTGGCGATGGTCTTCACCGGCCAGCGCGCGTTCAAGCATTGACGGGCGACCCGGAGCGCCGAAAGCAGGCGGCGGGAGGAGAGAATCTGCCATGAATGAGCTGGTACCACGCGAGAAACTCGAGCGACAGGGGATGACGGGGATCTTCAGCAGCGCCTCGGGCCTGGGGCTCCTGCTCCTTCGGGGGCTCACGCAGTTCGGCGCCGGGCTGTCTCTGCCCGGCCTCATCGTCGGGGGGGTGCTGACCGTGGCGGGGCTCGGCCTTTCGTCTGGCCAAAAGGCGGATCGCATCGGCGGGATGGTGATTGCCGGCGGCGGCCTGCTCACCGCGGTTGCCTCGTTGCCGCTGGTCGGCGGACTGGCGTCGGGGCTCATGTGGCTCGGAGGTCTCGGTCTCCTCGGGACCGGAGTCGTGAACATCTTCCGCTTCGTTCGTGGGCTCAAGGCCCGGAGGTAAGTGCGGCATGCCGTGGAAACTGATCGTCTTTCTGGTCGTAGTGGGTCTGATTCTTGCCTTCGTCGGCTTCAACGCGGCCAATGTCTCCGACGTCTCCTTCGGGTTCTATCGCTTCGACGACGTACCCATCTTCATAAGCCTGTTCGTCGCTTTCTTTCTTGGTGTTCTCGTGACGCTCCCGTTCACGTTTCGCCGCCGCTCAACGCGTGCTCCGAAACAGCCGAAAAAGAAAGTGGGAGGGGACGGCGTCCGGGATGACAACGAGCCAGAGCACTCACAGGTCTGACGCGCTGAGGCGCGCAACACGAACACGACCGACGACGATGTTCGCGCTCGCCGTTGCGGTTCTCGCGCTACTCATCACACCTCTTGCGCCCGCCCAGGATACAGGCGATGCCACCACGCGTGGATCTGCGGACGCGGAGCAATCCGACCGGTCCGCGCAGCCGGCATCCGCCGGCGCCGACTTCCCGGAGCTTCAGAATCGACTGGCGGCGGACGATCTCTCCGAGGCGGAGCGTCTGGAGCTCATGAGGACCGCCGTGGACCGGGCTCCGACCGTTTCCGCCGCGCTCGATGTACTCAGCACCCACCTCGAGCGGCTGAGCGGCGCACGTCAGGCCGCGGCGGTGGCAGCAATGGCCGAACTCCATGGTCTTCGAGGTGATCTTGAAAGCGCAGCCGATACCTATGCGGAGGCCGCCGGCAAGACGGAGATCGGGCAGACGGCCGCGGCACGCTATCGGCTCGAGGAGGCGACTATCCGGCTCGAGATGGGGGAGGTCGATTCGGCAGGGCGACTTGCTGAAGGGGTGGTGAGCGCCGCCCGGGATCCGCACATTCAGCGACGTGCCGCGCTCCTGCAGGCCCGGGCCCGTTGGGCGGCCGGAGATACCGAAGCTGCATTCGATCTGACACGCGCACTATCCGAGGCGGAGCACGCCCCGACACTGCAGCCGGCGACGCTGCTGTTTCTTCATCGTCTCGCGCGTCGGCTCGAGCGCAGCGACGAGGCGGACCGCGCGCGGAGGCTGCTCTCCGAGCTTTATCCGGACAGCCCGGAGATGATGCTGGTCAACGGTGGAAGCGCGGTAAGCGGGTTTCCCGGACCCTCGGCATTTCTCGGTCCCGATGCGCCTACAGCCCCGGCCGACGCGACTGACGCCGGCGAGGCGGGCCGGTCCGAGGCGACCTCCGCTGACGAGGGGAACGGTTCCGAGAGTGAGCCGCGGGGAGTACAGGTCGGTTCATTCAAGAGCATGGAAAACGCCCGCGACATGCGCCGGGAGATGTCTTCGGCAGGTTTTCGAGCCGAAATCGTCGACACCCCCGCCGGCGATTTTCACCGCGTGATCATCGCCGTGCCCGAAGGCAGTGATCCCCAGCGACTTCTCATCAGGCTCAAGGAAGAGGGGTTCGAGGGCTTCCTCGTCTTCGACGAGTAGCCGGCGGAAAGCCCGGCGGGGTAAGCGTCTCAGGCCCCGTCCGAACCGTCCTCCGCAGCGGCCTGCGACGCGCCTTCGGCATCGTTCTGTTCCTCTTCCTCGATCTCTTCGGTCTGTTCCAGCGTGATGGTGTCGTTGCTCGTGGGCTCGACTCCGTTTACGCGTACGCGCGCGGGCGTAAGCTCGAGGCGTCGCACGATACGCTGGTCGGTCCGATTTTCCGAGTACGAGAACGCGTAGGTGCGGTTCTCGACGACGAGCCCGTTGCTATTGACGATCTTGAGCCGGAGCACATCACGGTCGAGCCGGTAGGCCGCGAATCCGCCCTCGAGCTTCTCATCCTCGGTGCGCATGGTAAACCGCGGAGAGGCGAAGAAGATCTCCATTCCGCTGTCGTTGCTGTAGAGCCCCTGCAGATCCGCGTCGGTAGAGCGAGCAGGGTCAGCCCCGGAGGCGAGCAGTGTATCGCGGAGGTCTCGCGTGAGCTTGCGGTAGGTGCCGTTCCAGTTCTCCGCATCTTCCATTCGAATCGAGATACGATCGATGGCTGCCACCGAAATGGAGATCTGGCGCCGTATGTTTTCCAGGGATTCGTTGCGCACGTTCACCCAGACACCGGGGCCGGCACGGTAGATGGTCTTGTGGGAATCCATCCAGATGTAGGACTCGAGCGTTTCTCCCCCGTGAAGGGTTATGCGCTCATCGGCCGGATCAAAGAAGATGATCTCTCCCGCCGGCTCGGTAGCGTCCTCTCCCACGGACCGATACCAGGGGCCGGCAAGAAATTGTTCGAAGCCGTCGACGTCTCCCTGATAGAGCTCGCTCAACTGTTCCTCTTCGATGCGGCTCCCCGGAATGGATTCGGTGCTCGTCTGAACGTAGGAGTCCTCCGCCTGTCGCCAGAAGTAGGTGTGCTTGACCAGATCAAGCATGTTTTCCGATTCGGAGTCACGACGGTAGACGACGATTGGGAAGCTCTGACCGCTGGTTTGTACGGCCTGATACGCCTCTGAGCGCTCGGTTTCCTCTATCTCGATGCTGGCGTCGCTCGTAAATGAGGCAATGTTGCGGTAGCGCAGCCCGTAGCCGCCGAAGGCCGAGGTCCGTTTGAAAACATCGAGGGTCTGATGGCCCTCGTTGTTCATTCCGAACGCGACGATTTCCAGATCGTGATCACCGGTGAGATCTTTGGTGTAGAGGGCAAAGGTTCGAACGTTCGTGGCCTGTGTCGTTCCCTCCCACGCCGGAACGTAGGAGTTGCGGATGCTGTCGAAGTCGGCGACCAGCACGTGGATGCGGTCTTCGGAATCGTCACGGCGCTTGAAGACGATGATCTGCTCGTCCGCCTGATCCACATCGAGGTTGATATCAATGGCCTGGGAGGGAACCGCGTCCTCCGACATGCGAACCTTCACGTCGGTGGCGACGTCCCTGTTGCGAATCGAGAGCGATGGCTGCCCCCGCGAGGCCAGCGTTATACCTTCTCCAGCCTCCGGAACAACGACCTGATTCGTCTCGACCCGTGGCGGAGGCTGACGCTCCTCCGCACAGCCGGCGAGAACGAGCACGGCCATTGTTGCGAAAACCGAAATACGGTAGAGTTTCATGGGCGCATTATCACCGTTTCGGGCACTTTTTTAAAGGGTCAATCATCAGGATCCCCCAGGGAGGCAGCGCACATGGCGCTTGAGGAAACACTGAGTTACGACGATGTCCTGCTTTTGCCGGGGCATGCTGACTTTCTGCCGACCGAGGCGGATGTACGAACGGATCTCGCGCCGGGGATATCGTTGAACGTACCGGTGCTCTCGGCGGCGATGGACACCGTAACCGAGGACGCCCTTGCCATTGCCCTTGCGCTGCAGGGCGGTCTCGGCGTGATTCACCGCAACATGTCGCCGCAGCAGCAGGCCAATCAGGTTCACAAGGTCAAACGCTTCCTCAACTGGGTCATCGAGGCGCCGATGGTGGTCGAGCTCGAGCAGACGGTCGGCGAAGTATGGCACGCGATGCAGCACAACGGCATCTCCGGCCTGCCCGTCGTGCAGCGCGGTGAGCTCAAGGGTATCATCACGAGCCGCGACATGCGCTTCTGCAGAGATTTCTCCCTCTCCGTCCGGGAGGTCATGACACCGGACCCGGTGGTCATGCAGGGAAACCCGAGTATTTCCGCGGCGAAGGCGAAGTTCGACGAGCACAAGATCGAGAAGCTTCCGGTCGTCGACGACGCGGGGCGGCTGACGGGGCTCATCACCGTAAAGGACATCGAGAAGCACGAGGCCTATCCTCATGCTGCGACAGATGCATCGGGCCGGCTTCTCGTGGGTGCAGCGGTTGGTCCGAACGATCTCGAAAAGCGCCTGCCTCTGCTTCTCGAGAGCAAAGTCGATGTTATCGTGATCGATACGGCGCACGGAGATTCGGCGAACGTGGTACGCTCCATCGAGTACATCAAGTCCCACGCCCCCGTGGCCGTCGTCGGCGGGAACGTCGCCACCGCGGAGGGAACCCGCCGGCTGATCGAGGCCGGGGCGGATGCCATCAAGGTGGGCGTCGGGCCGGGGTCGATCTGCACGACCCGGGTCGTTGCGGGCATCGGCGTACCGCAGTTCTCGGCGGTGCAGTGGGCCTCGGAGGAAGCCGCAAAGCATGGCGTGCCCGTGATCGCCGATGGCGGCATCAAGTACTCCGGTGACGTCACCAAGGCCCTCGCTGCGGGTGCCCACGCGGTGATGATCGGGAACCTCTTTGCCGGGCTCAGAGAAGCGCCGGGTCGTGAGGTCATCTACGAAGGGCGCATCTTCAAGGCCTACCGCGGGATGGGATCGGTCGGCGCGATGAAGGAAGGCTCGGCTGACCGCTATGCTACGGCCGAGGGCGAGGAGCCCGTCCCGGAAGGGGTCGAAGGCCGCGTTCCCTACAAGGGTGAGCTTGCGCCGTTTCTCGCGCAGCTCGTGACCGGGTTGAAGAAAGGCATGGGCTACTGCGGAACGAGGACGCTCGGCGAGCTCCGCGAGGCGGCGAAGTTCGTTCGTATCTCGGGAGCCGGCCTGAAGGAAGGGCACGTGCACGACGTCGCTATCGTGCAGGAGCCGCCAAACTATTCACGCTGACATTTCCGGCGGCCGCGCCTCCTCGGTGCCGACCGCCCGGCGGAAGGGACGTAGAGATCATGAAACTGGTAGTAATCGGAGCCCAGTGGGGCGATGAAGGGAAGGGCAAGATCGTCGATTTCCTCGCCAAAGATGCGGACACTGTCGTTCGTTTCTCAGGCGGTGCGAACGCCGGACACACAATCGTTCACGGCAGGGATACCTACAAGCTCCACCTCGTTCCCTCTGGCATCGTCTACGAGGACAAGCGCGTCATCCTCGGCACCGGCATGGTGATCGATCCTGAGGCGCTGGAGAAGGAGCTCGAGGAGCTCTCGAGCACGGGGGTGGTCTGGAGCGGTCGCGTTCTCATTTCCGACCGGGCGCATCTGGTGCTGCCGCGATACAAGCGGATGGATAAGGATCTGGACACCAAGCGCGCTCAACCCATCGGGACGACGGGTCGCGGAATCGGGGTCACGTACTCGATGAAGTCCGCTCGTGACGGGGTGCGGGTTATCGACGCATTCGATGACGCACTGCTTGCCGCGCTCTCGACGGAGGACCGCGATTTCCTTCTCGAGCACCGCGAGTTCTTCCGCGAGATGATGGTCGACGTCAACTCCTACATGACCGACCACGGGGATGAGAACGTCCTGCTCGAGGGTGCGCAAGGGACTCTGCTGGACCTCGACCTCGGCACCTATCCCTTTGTTTCCTCCGGCTCCTCCTCCGCCAACGGAGCGGCAGTCGGAGCCGGATTCGGACCGCGCGAGCTCGACCGCGTGGTGGGTGTGTGCAAGGCCTACTCCACCCGCGTGGGAAACGGCCCCTTCCCCACGGAGTTCGAGAGCGAGCGGGACGGGGATCTCGAGCATGTCATCCGTGAGCTCGGCCACGAGTACGGGGTCACCACGGGTCGACCGCGACGCTGCGGATATCTCGACCTCGTCGCCCTGCGCTACGCCTGCCGCTCGAACTCCATCGACACACTCGCGTTGACGCATCTCGACATATACGACTCCTTTGAGGAGATTCAGGTCTGCGTCGGCTACAAGGTGGATGGCCGGGTCACCGAGCTCTTTCCGGCGTCACGGACCGCGATAGCCAATGCGGAACCCGTACTGAAGACCCTGCCGGGGTGGAAAGCACCGTCGACGCAGGCACGGTCTTTCTCGGAGCTCCCCTCCGGCGCCCAGGATTATGTGCGCTACATCGAGGAGTACACCGGTGTTCCCGTGGAGATTATCTCGGTCGGCTCCGACCGTGAGCACACCATCGTCGAGAGGGATCCGTGGACACCATCCTGATCCTCGATTTCGGGAGCCAGACGACGCAGCTTATCGCGCGTCGCATTCGTGAGCTGTCCATTTACTCTCGTATCGTTCCGGGCGACGAGCGCCTCGCAGACATGGATCTGAGCGAGGTGAAAGGCATCATCCTCTCCGGGAGCCCGCACTCGGTGCACGACGCTGATGCCCCAATGCCCGATCCGGCGGTATACGAGTGCGGATTGCCGGTGCTGGGTATCTGCTACGGGCTCCAGCGGCTCGTCCACGACCACGGCGGCCAGGTCGAGCGACAACAGCGCCGCGAGTACGGTCGCGCGCGACAGCAGATCCGTGGCGAGCATCCGCTCTTCGCGGGCATCGAGGACGGATTCGTCTCCTGGATGAGCCACGGCGACAGCATAGAGCGCCTGCCGCAAAACGCTGAGCTCGTCGCGGAGTCCGAACACGGCCTTCCCGGTTGCATCGCGTTCCGGGACCGCAACTTCGTCGGCATACAGTTTCACCCCGAAGTTACCCACACCGAGGCCGGTACGCTCGTGCTCGAGAACTTTGCCGTCCGTATTGCCGGCGCGCGGCGAGAGTGGACCATGGACGCCTACGCCGAGCAGATGTCTGCCGAGCTCGTTGCCCGCGTCGGGTCGAGGCCCGTGCTGCTTCTCATTTCCGGTGGCGTGGACTCGACCGTGACCGCAGCCATGCTCCTCGCTGCGTTGCCGCCCGAGCAGGTGCATCTCATGTACGTGGACACCGGTCTCATGCGCTACCGTGAGACAGAGGAGGTCCGCCGCGGTCTCGAGGCGCTCGGTGCGCAGCACCTCTACATCGTCGATGCCGAGGAGGCGTTTCTCGGCGCTCTCGCGGGCATCTCCGATCCCGAGGAGAAACGCAGAGCCATCGGAGACACCTTCGTCCGGGTACAGGAGACCGAGATCCGGGCCCATATTCCCGGGGATTACGTGCTTGCTCAGGGCACCCTCTATACCGACTACGTTGAGTCGGGGCGGGGTGTAGGAAAGAAGGCGCGAGTGATCAAATCTCACCACAATGTGCGCTCGCCGCTCATCGAAGCGAAGCGAGACGCCGGCGAGGTGGTCGAGCCCCTCATTCATCTCTACAAGGATGAGGTGAGAGAGCTCGGCGCGCGACTCGGCGTGCGTGATGATATCATCCGACGCCATCCCTTCCCGGGGCCCGGCCTTGCCGTGCGTATCCTCGGGGAGGTCACCCGCGAGCGCTGTGCACTTCTGCGGGAGGTCGATCATACCTACATTACCGGACTCAAAGAGCGCGGGCTCTACGACGAGATCTGGCAGGCCTTCGCGGTGCTGCTGCCCATTCGATCCGTGGGCGTTACCGGTGACGAGCGGGGCTACGGCAGCGTCATCGCTCTGCGGGCGGTCGGCTCACGCGACGGAATGACGGCGGACGTCTATCCCTTTCCGACCGAGCATCTGCTCGAAATCTCGTCCATCATCACCAATCGTCATCCCGAAGTGGGACGCGTGGTGTACGATGTGTCGAGTAAGCCGCCGGCTACCATTGAGTGGGAGTAAGGTCGCTATGCGTCGATGTCCGTGTCTCGCTCCTCGCTCCTGCTCTCCTCGGCTGCGGCTCTGAGTCGCCGGCGCAGTTCTTCGGGGCATCTGAGACAGTCGGTGAGTTTCTGAAGCTCCTCGCGGAGATTCTCGATCTGGGCGGATAGCTCACGTTCACGGTGCACGCTCTGCTTCATCCAGTGCACCATCTGCTCGGATACCGACCTGGTTTGCTCTTCAGCCGTTTCCTTTGCGTACTCGTATAGTTCCACGGGTACACGAATCGAGATCTGCTGTGTGCGTTCCTCGCGTGAGTCGCCGCGGTACGGACTGCCTCCCATGTCGGTACTCTCCTAACTGACGGTGTCCATTACTCCAATACTATGTCTTCGATCTCTGTATGACAAGCGGCTGAACCCGGCGCCGGACCAATTCTTTGTTTGACGAATCATGACTACTAGATTTAAAATGACTTATAAAGTGACGACCAGTTACAAATGATACTATTTGTCAGGAGGCTAAACATGGAACAGGTACTGGCAGAGGAGACTCAGAAAGCGCTATGGAGCAAATGGGTTGAAAGAGCGACCCGAGGCCTCGAGGCCGCGAATGACATGGAAGAACCTGGAAGCGAGGCACAGAAGGTGCGGCGTCAGGTGATCGAATCGATTCGCGCAACGGAAAGGAAAGCGACATGGATCAACTAGCGAAGAGAACAACCACAGAAGAGGCAAGAGTGGCGAGCACGGATGCCGACAACGGAAGTATCCGACAGACCGGGGAGCGGCAGCTGCCGGAGCATCTGTGCAGGCGTATCTGCGAGCTTGCAGCGTCACGGGAGCTGTCAGTCGAATCCCTCATGGAAAGCCTTCTCAATGCAGCGCCCCGCGCTCTGGAAGAGGGGGTGCCCGTAAGCAGCGGTCGACACGCCGTGCTGCCGGCGGTAACACCTGCCGCGGTCATCGGCATGGTCAGAGAGAATCGGGAGTCGGGGGGATTCGTATA
>CAYOFA010000011.1:18250-23400 GCA_964402885.1 uncultured Spirochaetaceae bacterium | reverse complement strand
TGACTGCAGCACGAAGTGGAGGTGCCCGGAGTCGAACCGGGGTCCTCAGGAGCGCGCATACGCTTCTACAGGCATAGTCTCCCGTTCCAAATCCGGGAATGCGAGGCCGGGAAACGCGCCTTCATTCCCTTGTAGTCCGGCTTTGAGTCCCCCGACGGTGCCGAACGGCCGCCGGAGCAAGTCCTGGTTTAGTGTCAAGCAGCCCGGCGCTCAGAACTGCGCCCCGGGTGCCCGTCGCTGCTATTTACGCAGCGAGTGCGTAATCTGCTTCGTCTGCAGTTACTTTTGTGCCTTTTAGGAGTGGGCGCTCCACCTGCGACGTATGCTGACGCAATTCCTGAGTCGAGACCATTTCACCCCCGAGAATTGCTGTATTGAATATAACCGCTGGGACTGTCCCCGTCAAACGTTTCGTGCGCGCTACCGGCCCCCGACGGGTCAGCCGGGCGCCGTCAGCGCCTCGTGAACCGTCGGATGTGCGGCGACGGCGCTGTCGCCGAGAGGGCGCCGACGACCCGCGATGTCGGTGATCTTTCCGCCGGCTTCCTCGACGATCGGGTAGAGCGGCGCAATGTCCCATATGGCCATCTTCGGGTCTACCATCACGTCCATCCGGCCGGTAGCCAGGAGAAGATATCCGTAGGCGTCCGCCCAGGTGCGACCGAAGGAAGAGCTCTCCACGATCCGCCCGTGCACACCGGCTGCGTCCCGGGCGAGAGCGATGAAATCAGAGGTGCAGACCTCCGCAGCGGCAAGCGACTCACAGGGTCGGACGCTGCAGGTGACCCCGTTATAGGTACACCCGGCTCCAACCGCGGCGGAGACGGTCTCCTCGAGGACCGGGTTGTGTATCACGCCAACCACCGGCTCGTCGTCGTGGAGCAGTGCGACCAGCACCGTGTAGAGGGGGATTCCGTGTATGAAAGACTGCGTCCCGTCAATCGGATCGAGCACCCAGGTCCACGTACCGCGGCGCTCGGGGAGTCCGAACTCCTCGCCGGCAATGCTGTGGTCGGGGTACTGTTCGGCGATGCGGGTGCGGAGGAGTTGTTCGGTTTCGCGGTCGGCCCTGGTCACCGGAGAGTGGTCCTGCTTGTACTCGACCTCGATGCCCCGTCCGAAATAGGTGCGGCTGAGGGTGCCACCCTCACGGGCGATTTGCTCGGCGAATCGACGGTACTCGGTCAGATCGTTCGGATCGGTCGGCTCGGTGATAGCGGTCCTCCTCGTGATTCTATCTGTGCTTCTGCGTGCTCACCTACTCGTGGTCGCGCAGCGCCCGCTGTTCGTCCCGCCTCTGATCGCGCTTTTTGATCTGCTCGCGTTTATCGTGAAGGCGCTTTCCGCGGCAGAGGCCGAGCTCGAGCTTGATGAGGCCCCGTTTGAGGTAGAACCGAAGCGGTATGAGGGTGTAGCCCTTTTCCTGCGTGTTTCGTTTCAGGCGCTTGATTTCCTGCTTGTGCGCCAGCAGCTTGCGGGGTCGCACGGGCTCATGGTTGTTGATATTGCCGTGGGTGTACTCGGCAATATGCAGTGCCTCGAGCCAGATCTCGTCTTCCTTGATTCGTGCGTAGGAATCGGCAAAGGAGAAGCGGTTGGCGCGCATCGACTTGACCTCGGTGCCGACCAGCTCGATTCCGCATTCCACTGTATCTATGACCTCATAGTTGAAGTACGCCTTCTTGTTTCTTGCGAGGACGGCGATGCCCTCGGTAGTCGTGCTCATTGTTGAATCTCCGCAATTACGGGGCGAAAGCCCAGAAAGGCAGTGCTCCAGTCGGGTGGTTGCGCGCCCCGGGTAGTGACCGCGATCGATCGGCGGTCGTTTGCCCATGAGCCTCCGCGCACGACGCGCTGTGCTCCGGCATACGCGGGCTGCGTGTCCACGAGATAGGCGGCGGGGTGATACCAGTCCGCGGTCCATTCCCACACGTTACCGAGGAGGTCGTAGATGCCGAGCTTGCCGGGCTCCGAGGAGCCTACCGGCAGCGGGGTGGACATGGCCGAGTCTGCGAAGACGGCATCGTACCCCTCCGAGGCATTCAGGTGAGCAGCCCACTCCCACTCAGCTTCGGTGGGAAGCCGTGCCTCGAAGCCGGCAAGCGACAGCGGAAACTGTTCCGTGAGCCAGTCGCAGAATGCAACTGCCGCGTGATATGAGACGAAGCGCACCGGCCGCGTGGACTGATCGGTGGAAAAACCGTCTTCCCAGTCCTGCAGATAATCTGATGTTGCCAGGCCGGCTGCAACCAGCTCGTCGCGGGCCGACGGCGCCCACCGCGGACGCTCACGAACGAAGCGCCGGTAGAGTCTGTGGGTAACCTCGGTCTCCATGATGAAGAAGCGATCGACGTCGGCGAGATGGGGGCGCTCGAGTTCCTCGGCGTTGGTCGTCCCGGCCTCCGCCTGGGGCCCCATGACAAAGGTCTGTGCAGGAATCTCCACGAAGGTCTGGCCGGCTACCGTGAAACCGTCGGCCGGGGGAACCTCAGGCTCACCCTCCCTGCTGGCCGCGAGAATCTGCGTTTCCAACTCCGCGGTCGTATCCGAATACCAGGTGTTCCCTGCGAACTCGTCGGCACCGGCCTCCGGGAGCGCGGCGCCCGCGAGGTAAGCGAGGCGGGG
This sequence comes from uncultured Spirochaetaceae bacterium, assembly GCA_964402885.1. Taxonomy (GTDB): domain Bacteria; phylum Spirochaetota; class Spirochaetia; order DSM-27196; family PWMO01; genus JAAAOH01. The sequence continues at coordinate 20,775 of CAYOFA010000011.1, read as the reverse complement.
ATGCGCCTCCATATCCCGGGCAAGGCGACGAAGCATCCCGAGGGCCTGCAGACCGGTAAAGGTCTGTCCCGACCCCCGGGCAAGCGCTGTGGCCCGGAGATAGTCGGCGAGCAGAGCCTCGCTGTGCACGTCCCGGATTGCGTGATCGAGGAGAGAATCAATGTGGCTCTCCGTGGTCGTGTCGCCGCGATCGGCGGTTGTAAGCCCTGCGGCCGTGAGGTCGAGGACGGCCTGAGAGAGAACGGGCTCGAACTGGTATTGTGCGTTGGCCTCGCCCACGAGGGCCCATCGGCTGAATTCCCGCGCCGCGGCCCGCGCCATGTCCAGCGTGCTCCGGGGCGAAAGTGAACGTTCTACGGATACTCTCCGCGGCACGAGAAGCGAGCCGAACACGCGTCCCGGTACCTCGATGTCGAATTGCTCCTCCTCGAAGTTCGGGCGCCGGAGGGTCACCGCGTGCGTTCCCGCCTCGACAAATACCTCCAGAGGCGCTGTCCCGTGGCGTACACCGTCGACGTGAACCGAGCTGCCCTCAGGAACGACCTCGAAGCTCACCAGAGCGCCGTTATTGCGGATGCCGGGATACAAAAGCAGGAAGAACAGTGCGAGGAGGAGGGTAAATGCGAGTAGAACGGGCACATAGGTCGTCGGCGGGATGCCGAAAACCGGCGTGAGCGTAACGGTATCATTCTGCGCCGGTTCCGCGCCCCTGTTCTTCATCGCGCGGTATTATAGGGATCTACGGGCGCGCTTGTCAACGCGTGAGCTTTCTGCTACCGTTCGCACACATGGCGGCATCCTGGCAACACGCGCTGGTCGGTTTTACCGAGCGCGTTCTGACACGACGCAGGCAACGGCGTATCAGAAAGCGCGAACGGCAGAAGAACAAAAACCAGATCCTCGACTGGATCGAAGCCTTCGTGTGGGCGGCCTTCGTCGTTCTTCTGATCAACCAGTACCTCCTCCAGGCCTATCAGATCCCCTCCGGGTCCATGATTCCCACACTGCGCCTGCAGGACCGCATATTCGTGAATAAACTCGTCTACGGCCCGGAGTTACTGCCGGGGATGGCGAAGCTGCCGGGGTTTGCCGAGCCCGAGCGGGCCGAAGTCGTCATTTTCGAGAATCCCTCATACATATCCCGTGGTCCTGCCTTCGATATCCTGCAGCGCGTGCTCTACATGATCACTCTGTCTCTCGTCGACATAGACAGGGACGAGTTCGGCCGGCCCCGGGCCCATTTCCTCATAAAGCGCGCCGCCGGGGTGGAGGGAGACCGTTTTCGCCTCGGGGAGGGCTTCATGAGCGTGAAGCCGCAGGGCGAGCCGGAGTGGATGAGCGAGGAGGCGTTCACCGAGCTTGCCGGTGTCGAGTACCCGGTGCGGCGCATGGTCGATGAGAGTTCCTATGAGTTGTTCGCCCGGGCAGCCGAGGCCGTGGCCTACCGGGACCTCGGCATTCTCGTGCCCGACGAGAACTCCCGCGCGCTCGAGGATTTGCGCGGGGCCGACGTGGTGGACGGATACTACCTCGACGAGATGCGTTCCTACACCCTCTACACCGCCAATCCCTCGGACCGGCGCTATCGTGCCCGCAGCGAGCGGTACCGTATCGGGTGGTACGTCCCGGAGGGCCGGATTTTTCCGCTCGGAGACAATCGGGACAACTCCCGTGACGCGCGTTCATTCGGCGCGGTGCATACCGACGAGGTACTTGGTCGGGCGATGTTCCGCTACTGGCCTCTCGACCGCCTCGGAGCAGTGGACTGATGTTCGGAGGGTCTCGCCCCCGTTACAGATTCTACCCGCAGGAGCGCAGCGCCGGGTCTCGCGTTCTCTCAGTGGTGAAGTTCCTTCTTGTGTTGTTCCTCGTCCACCAGGTGATCTCGACGTTTCTCGTGTCCGGATACAGCGTAGCAAGCGCCTCCATGCGGCCCACGCTCGAATCGGGCGACCGGCTCATAGTCACCTCCGCGCCCTACGGCGCCTCGATGCCGCTCTTCGGGACCCGGGCTCCGGCACTCGGCAGCCCCGCCCGCGGGGATCTGGTGGTTGTGCGGACGTCCTATGCGCCGCGTCCCGCGCGTCTGCTGTACCCCGTACGATCGCTCACGAGATTCTTCACCGCCGGTCGAGTCGGCGGTGAGGAAGACGACTGGCGGCCGGAGGTAACGCTGCGACGCATTGTGGCGGTGCCGGGAGATACCGTACGCATGGACGACTTCATTTTCTACGTTCGCGACGCTGACGCCGGGAGTTTCGAGAGCGAGTTTGAGGCCTCCGGTATCCGCTATCCTCTCATTCGAGAGGGCGTGCCCCGCGATTGGTCGGAGGAACTGCCGTTCGCCGCGACCATGGAAGAGGTGAAACTCGGAGACGGCGAGTACTTTCTCGCAACCGATAACCGCATCGCCGGGCTCGACTCCCGTCATCGGGGTCCGGTGGATGAAGAGGAGCTCCTCTCCCGCGTGCTGCTTCGATACTGGCCGCTCTCACGCTTCGGCGTTCCCCGACCGTGAATCTGTC
>CAYOFA010000011.1:1938-18150 GCA_964402885.1 uncultured Spirochaetaceae bacterium | reverse complement strand
TATCGAGGAATGGACCGTGGAGGGCAATCCTGAGTCGATCAGCGCCGCGTGGGTATCCGTGCTCGCCGATCTTCCGGTGACGCGGGTGAGTCTGGGTGTGCAGAGCTTTTCCGCGAGCGCGCGCGAGGCGATCGGGCGAGCCGGCAGCGACGGGGCGACCGTCCGCGCCGTGGAGGCGCTGGCGCGGGGCGGGCTCGAAAGCATCGGGATCGACCTCATAGCCGGCGTTCCCGGGCAGGGCCCGCAGGACATCGTCTCCGACGTCGAGCGGGCGGTGGCGCTCGGTGCCGACCATGTGAGCCTCTATACGCTCAGCGTAGAGGCCGGAACTCCATTTGCGGGCCGGGTCACGCGAGGCGAGGTCGAGCTGCCCCCGGACGAGGCGGTGGTGGAAGGAGTAGACGCCGCGCGTCGCTTCCTCGCCGGTGCCGGAATATATCGCTATGAGGTGTCCAACTACGCCCGCCCCGGACGGGAATGCCGTCACAACGACGCCTACTGGCTGCTCGACCCCTCGGTCGGGCTGGGCCCGTCGGCGGTGTCGACTCTCCCGGGTGGCGACGGTTCGGCACTGCGCCTTACCACCGACGCGGAACCGGAGGTCGTGCCGCGTGAGAGCTTCCTGCTCGAACACTTCATGATGGGATTGCGGCGCGCTTCGGGGCTCCCGTCGGGGCGGATCGTCGAGCGGTTCGGTGGCGAGCCTGCAGACTTTATCCCCCGCACGGTCGCACGCTGGGAGCGGGCCGGGCTGCTTCGGCGCAGCGCGGGGCGACTGATCATGAGCGAGGAGGGTATGTGGTACCTCGACGGCCTGCTCTCGGAGATCGCCGCGGAGCTTGCTCCAACTTGACTCCCTCCGGTGCTGGTGGTACCGTTAGTCCCACACTCGCCAACAATTATGGATTTATAGAGGAGCACGAATGTCCGGTCATAGTAAATGGGCGACCATACGACATAAGAAGGGTGCGCAGGATGCGAAGCGCGGCAAGGTCTTCACGAAGCTCATTAAGGAAATCACCGTGGCCGCGCGTATGGGCGGCGGAGACATGGAAACCAATCCACGCCTGCGCCAGGCGGTCGTCAAGGCCAAGTCGGAAAACATGCCCAAGGAGAACATCGACCGTGCCATCAAGAAAGGCACGGGAGATCTCGAAGGCGTGGATTACGTCGAGATGGCCTACGAAGGCTACGGGCCGGGAGGCGTAGCCATCATGGTGGAAGCGCTGACGGACAACAAGAACCGCACCGCAGCTGATGTGCGAAGCATTTTCTCGAAGCACGGCGGAAACCTCGGTGAGAACGGCTGTGTGTCCTATCTGTTCACACGCAAGGGCGTCATCGCCTATCCGACCGAGAACTACAGCGAGGACGAAATCCTCGAACAGGCCCTCGAGGCCGGCGCGGAGGACGTCTCCACCGAGGGGGACCAGATCGAGGTGACCTGCGCTCCCGACGACTTCGAAAACCTGCTGCAGGCGATGCAGGACGCCGGATTCGAGGAGAGCTCGGCGTCGATTTCGAAGATTCCCGAGGCGACGATCTCGCTCGACCCGGAGGGGACCCGAAAGGCGCTGAAGCTCATCGAGCTTCTCGACGACCACGACGATGTCCAGGAGGTCTCGACGAACCTGGACATTCCCGACGATCTGGATCTGTCCGAGGAATGAGCCTCGTACTGGGTATCGACCCGGGTCTTGCGCACACGGGGTGGGGCGTCATCGACCCCCGCGACAACCGATACCGACTGGTGGCTCACGGTGTCATCACTACCGCCGCCGGAGTGCCGCCCGGGGCGCGGCTCGACCGCCTCTACACCGAGGTGACGGCTGTTCTCGAGCAATATCACCCCGCCGAGGCTGGAGTCGAGAATCTCTACTTCGCGAAAAACGCCACCAGTGCCATTCCCGTCGCGCAGGCGCGGGGTGTCGTGCTGCTCGCCCTCGAGCGGGCGGGCGTTCACGCTGCCGAGTACACACCGCAGGCGATAAAGCAGGCCATCGTCGGCCAGGGTCGCGCGGAGAAGTCGCAGGTGCAGGAGCTCCTGCGGGTTCTTCTCGGTATTCGCGAGGTGCCCGCGCCGGACCACGCGGCCGACGCCCTCGCGGCGGCGGTGTGCCATATCCACAACCTCGGGTTCACCGAGCGGGCATTTCCGAGCGCGGCCCCCCGCGGCAGCGGACACGGACCGGGGACGGCGGGATAACAGCATGTTCAATAGTCTTACCGGAGCGATCACTGCAGCCGGTCCGGATTACGTTCGAATACAGACCGGCGGCATCGAGTGGCATCTCGAGGCGTCGGGGCGGACGGTGCAGCGGCTTGCCGGAAGCAGCGGTGAGGTTCGCGTGCCGGTCTATCTGTATCACCGCGAGGACGTGATGCGCATGTACGGCTTCGCCGACGAGCACGAGCGGAGAGTGTTCGAGGAACTGCTCACCGTCTCGGGAATCGGGCCGCGACAGGCGCTGAAGATTCTCACCGGCGTCACCGCGCGTGAGTTGCAGCAACTCGTCGAACGTGAAGATGTGAAGGGACTCTCGTCCCTGCCGGGCGTCGGCAAGAAGACGGCGGAGAAGATGGTTTTCACCCTCAAGGGAACACTCATTACATCGGCAGACGGCACGACCGAGCCTGTTTCCGACATCGTGCAGGCCCTCGCGGCCATGGGCTTCGAGGAGCGGCGGGCCGCCGAGGCGGTGCGCGGCATTCTCTCCGGCGACGATCTGCCCGAAGATGCCGGCGCACGGGAGTCGGAGGTTCTCAGGCGGGCCATCGTGGAGCTCAGTTAATGAGGTCGTTTTGATGGCGTTGCTTCTCAGTCGGGTGCAGGGCATGCTACCCTCACAGATGTATGGGTGATCCCGGTATCCTTCGGGGCGAGTACTCCGAAGATGACACTGTCGAGCCTCGCCTCCGCCCCGTCAGCCTCTCCGACTTTCAGGGGCAGGACGCGGTAAAGGAGAATCTCGCGGTTTTCATCCGCGCGGCACGCGAGCGCGACGACAGCCTCGACCACGTTTTTCTCAGCGGCCCGCCCGGACTCGGCAAGACCACCCTGGCAGGAATCATGGCGCACGAGATGGGCGTGGATTTCAAGGTGACATCCGCCCCGGCCCTCGATAAGCCCAAGGATCTTGCCGGGATCCTCACGACGCTTGCCGAGGGGGCGGTGTTCTTCATCGACGAAGTGCATCGGCTGAAGCCCGTCATGGAGGAGATGCTCTACATTGCCATGGAGGACTTCGAGCTCGACTGGATCGTCGGGCAGGGCCCCGCCGCCCGCACCATCCGTATTCCGATTCCGCCGTTCACACTCGTGGGGGCGACCACCAAGCCCGGAAATGTCGCGGGTCCACTGCACAGCCGCTTCGGCATCACCGTCCGACTTGATTTCTACACACTGGCGGATATCGTAAAGATCGTCCGGCGCTCGGCCGGGATACTCGGTATTCGCGTGAGCGAGGATGCGCTCGAGCTCATCGCTCAGTCGGCCCGCGGCACACCGCGGGTGGCGAACCGGCTGCTTCGCCGGGTTCGGGATTTCGCCCAGGTGCTCGGAGACGGGCGCGTGGAGCCGGAAATCGTTGCCGAGAGCTTAAGGCGTCTGCAGATCGACTCCTACGGTCTCGAGACGCATGACCGGCGCATACTCGCCACCATCATAGAGCATTACGAGGGCGGTCCGGTCGGCGCGGAAACGCTCGCAATTTCCATCGGAGAGGGGATAGATACCCTCGAGGACTTCTACGAGCCCTATCTCATCCAGCGGGGCTTTCTCAAGCGAACACCGCGGGGGCGGGTTGTCACACCGCTCGCCTTCGAGCATCTCGGATACTCACCGGACGGAAGAAAGCGTGAAGACCAGGGATTTCTCTTTTGAGCTCCCCGAAGAGCTCATAGCACAGAAGCCGGCGGACCGCAGGGAGGACGCACGCCTGCTCGTACTCGACAGGGAGAGCGGCACACGGCGCCACGCGCGCGTCTCGGAGCTTCCGGCGTACCTCCCGGAGGGCAGCCTGCTCGTGCTGAACGACACGCGCGTGCGCAAGGCCCGCTTCGAGGCCGAGCGGGTGGACACCGAGGGATCGGCGGAGTTCCTGCTGGTCGAGCAGATCGACGGGCGCCGGTGGTGGGCCATAACGAACCGCGGCAAGCGCGCACGGGTTGGTCTCTCCTACCGTTTCCCGGACGGACGGGTGGCGCGGATCATCGAGCGTGATGCCGAACGCAGACTCCTGGAGTTCGACGGCGATCTGGAGGAGAGCTACCTCGAGCGCCATGGAACCGTGCCGCTGCCTCCCTACATCCGCCGCAGCGCGGATTCCCATGACGCCGAGCGCTACCAGACGGTGTATGCGCGGACCATCGGGTCGGTGGCTGCGCCGACCGCAGGGCTGCACTTCACCGAATCACTGCTCACGCGCCTGTCCGAGGCGGGGATAGAGATACGCTTTCTCACGCTGCATGTCGGCCTCGGCACCTTCGCACCGGTGCGCGCCGAGGATATCGAAGATCACACGATGCACTCGGAGCGGTTCGAGATATCGCCGGAGACGGCCGAGGCAGTCAACAGGGCACGGGTGGAGGGCAGGCCGGTGGTCGCCGTCGGCACGACGAGCGTGCGTGCTCTCGAGAGCGCGGCGGGGGAGACGGCCGAGCCCGGCGAGACGGCCGAGAGGGACGGGGCCGCGCGGTCCGGCAGCGTTGCAAGGGCGCCGCACATCGAGCCCGGAACACGTGCGACGGACATCTTCATCTATCCCGGATACAGATTCCGCGTCGTGGACTCGCTCTTCACCAACTTCCACACGCCCGAGTCGACGCTGCTCATGCTCGTTTCGGCGTTCGCCGGGCGCGAGCTGATTCTCGACGCCTACCGGGAGGCGGTGGCAGAGCGCTACCGCTTTTTCTCATACGGCGACGCGATGCTCATTCAGTAGGTGTTCTCGTCCATGGCCTGGAACTCAGCGCGCACCGTTCGAAGGCGCTGGAGATGGCGGCCGATGATAGCCTCGTAGTCGAGCTCGCCGGTTTCGATCCGGTGGTTCTCATCGGCCCACTTCTGTATCTCCTCGAGGTGTACGAACTGCAGCTGCCAGGCCTCTTCGCTCCAGCGAAGCGCTTCCTGCCAGTAGGCGAGGGCGACCTCGAACAGTGATTCGGCGCGCTCGAGGCTCTCAAGGTTGTCGTCACGCCAGGGCGCGTTGTAGAAGTAGGCGGCCTGCTTGTTGTATTTGCTCGCCCACCGCAGGTGGAGCTCAACGAGCTTCAGGTTCACGTGCATCATGAAGAGGTGGCGGTAGCGCTCCCACTCTGTCTTATTCTCGATTTCCGCGAGCGCGTAGAGCGGGTTTGCGAAGTCGGCGTCGAGGGCCATCTGCAGCCACTTCACGTTCTCGGCGATGCGCTCGGGGTACTGGTAGAACTGCACATGATAGAGCTCATACAGCTGTTCCTTGTAGATCAGCCGGTATGCGCTGAGACTGTCGACGGCGAGAAAGAGTACGAGTGCGATGACAAGCAGTCGCTTCACACTCAATTTATCGGCGTGATGCCGAGTTGTTTCCAGATTTGCTCCGATATATGTTGCGGAGACGCGGAGCCGTCGAGAATGTGTACCTGCATGGCGCCGCCGCTGAAGTCATCGATGGCCTGCGCGTAGCGCTCATAGACGGCGCGCTGGAACTCGAGGTTCTCGAAGATTTCGGCGACCGGGCGGTCGCGGCGTCGGTCCTCGGTGATTTCGGGGGAGACGTCGATATAGACGAGATGCTTCGGCAGCGGGAAACGCCGATTGAGCTCGTACACGAGGGAGTAGTCACACTGAACGGTCTGATAGGCAAGGGAGGAGAACAGATAGCGGTCGCAGACGACCCAGCCGTCCTCGAGGGCTCGCGTGATACCGTGCGCAGCGTCATAGAGGTGCTCGTGGCGGTCCGCAGCGTAGAGCATGGCAAGCGCCTCCGGTGTCGTCTCGATGCGCCCGGCGAGCACGTCACGGATGAGCCTGCCGATGTTGCCACGGGTAGGCTCGGAGGTGGCAGACACCCGGTGGCCGGCGCGCTCGAGCCGCTCGGTCAGCAGCGACGCCTGTGTCGTCGTGCCCGCTCCATCGAGGCCTTCGAGCACGATGAATGAGTCTAATACCTCCAATGTTCTTGGTCTCCTGCTATGGTAGGATGGTGCATGTGATGTTATATTTTAACTGGAACTTTGTCACGCCGACTCCTTCGGCGATGGGACACCTCGGTTGAACGGAAATCCAGCCCCGCATCGCATACATCTCCCCGAAATCCTCGTCATTGCGGCCCTTGTGATCGTCACCGCCGCGCTGCTCGGTCCGGTGCAGTCGTTCTTCAACGCCCGCATGGTAGAGTTCAAGCAGGAAGTGATCGCCGAGCTCGAGGATCGCGTCGGTCGCAGCATCAGTTACAGATCCATCTCCCCGTCGGTGCTGCGGGCGGTTGAGATCCGCGGGCTCGTCATTAACGGCAACACGGATGAGCGCGACGCACTCGTGGAGATAAACCGCCTGATGCTTTTCTACCGGCCGCTGCGGCTTCTGCTCGGACGTTCAGATGCGGCCGCAGCGGAGATCCGCATCGAGGACACCGATTTCCACATCGATCGGGACAGGGACGATGACGTCATCCGCCTCATACGCCGCGTCACCGCCGGTTCCGACGGGGACAGACCCGTCTTCGACCTCAGCGGGCGAAACGTCAGTATCACCTATAGAGACGCGGACAGGCTCTATGAGGTCGACGACATCTTTTTCCAGAGCACGATCACCGCAGACGAGGTCGCTCTCGACTGGGAAAGCACGGTTTCGGCCCGGCTTGCTGATGCGGAGAGCTCGATGAACGAGATCCGGGGCAGGGTCATGCTGCACGGCACCGTGCAACCCGACACGAATGAAGCCCACCTGCGCGTCGCGCTGCCATGGGTCACCACCCCGGTTTTTCGCGTGCGAAACCAGAGCTTTGACCTCACCTACGATGACTCCGGAGCCGTGGTCCGCAAGCTGCGGAACAACGATCCCATCGACCTCACCATCAGGACCGATGCCGACTTCGAGGAGGTGCAACTCGACCTTCTCGCCGAGAGCTTCGTTCCGCAGGACATCATGAGCCTGCGGGGCCCCCTGTCCCCCTTCAATCCCTGGTTGCTCGGCGAGATGAGCGGGGAGGCGAAGCTCTCCTACAGCCGTGGCAGCGGCGCGATCTCCTACAGTGCCGACCTGAGCGGTCGCACGAATAATCGCGACCTTCCCGAGCAGGTCTCCCTTGATATCCGCGTTGCGGGAGACGAGCATGCCGCCGACGTGGAGGAGCTCTCCGTTCGCCCCGATCGGGGAGAGCTCCGATTCTCGGGCAGCCTGGCCTTTCCCGATTTGGTTCCCACCGGGGCGGTGAGTCTGTTCGGGTTCAGCTACGGCCCGATGTCCTCTCCGGCTTCTGGAGTGATGCGGGTATCCGGAACGGACTCGGGCGGAGTTGCCGCCCGCTCCTCACGGCTTTCCTATGGCCGGGTGGTGATTCACGATGTCGAGCTTGCGGCAGACACCGCCGGGCAGGCCGCGGCCACCTACGAGGCCTCGCTGTCCTTCGATGAGGAGGGAACGAGCGCGGTAACACTGTCGGGTTCGGCAGAGGAGGGGCAGGGAGCTTCCGCGACGGTGCAACTCGTGCGCGTTCCGGCGCTCAGCGTCTACGATATCGCCGGAGAGCTCCTCGAGGTACCGGTCGAACCACGGGACGCGCTCGAATCGGTAGTGCTCGACGCGCGCGCGGACCTCACAGTGCAAAACGGCGACTACAGCGTCGAGGCTCCCTACGTCTCCGCGCAGGACCTCGACGACCTGTCACGATTCGTCTCCTTCGGCCTCTCGCGAACGGAGCGCAGCTTCGAGATCCGGCATCTGCGGGCGGGACTCGGTGGACAGCGACTCAGCGGCAGCCTCACCGCGGACCTGGAGTCGAGCGACCGGATCGACTTCGACAGCGAGCTGTCGGTCAACGGAAGCGAGTATGTGCTCGAGGGGATGTACCGTCCCGGGCGGAACGTGGAGCTCACCGTGGCACAGGGCCTCGATGCTCAGTTGTATTTCAATCGCTCGGGAGAGGTGGTGTTCGCGGCACGTGCGCAGGAGGTGCCGCTGCCGTCGGCCGACGACGTATCCCGCACGTTGTCCTTTCGGGCCGGGGGATCGTTTTTCAGTTTCGCGCAGTGGACGGCGCGCCTCGAGGAGCTTACCCTGACGAATCCCAGCGGTGCCGGCTCCGCGTTGTCCCTCCAGGCGGAGGCCGGTCCGGACGGGGGAACAATTTCGCGCTTTGCCTACCGCGACGACGTGTCGCGGCTCAAGGGTGCCGGTAGGATCGAGTTTTCCGACGAGGCGGCGCCCCGCCTTACCCTCGATGCGGCGACGCCCGAGGGAAATGAGCGCTACGAGATGTCCCTCGTGTATGAGAACAGCGATCTCAACGGTACGGTGGCGGTCACTCGGTCGCCCTTGCGTCGCATAAGCGGGGAACCCATCCGCGGCAGCCTCGACGCCACGGTTGACCTCGAGACGCTTCTCGCAGACCCCCGAATAACCGTGCAGTTCGAGACGCGGGACGCCACATTCAATGCCGATTCGATTTCAGCGCAGGGAACACTTCGTGTGACCGAGCGGGCGCTGGTGATGAACCGCGTGAATCTGCGGTACCTGACCAGAACCGTGTCCGACGCACGGGGAACGCTCGACCTCGAAACGGGCGAGATGACACTGAGCGCCTTGATCGAAAACCAGGAAACCGACGAAGACTCCCGGGTCAAGGCGCTGGCCCGCGCGTCGTTCGCGCAGCCCGCGCTTCCGCTCTCCGTGAGCGAGGTTGCCACAACTCCCTTCGATGCCGTTATTCGCCTCTCCGGTATCGACTTTCCCGAGGGAACGGAGGAGCCCTGGGAGTTTCGGGTGGAACGCACCCTCGAAGAGCTAAGCATCGCCGGCGGGCCGGATGACTCGATCGCGGCGCGGGTCGCCACCGGCGGCGAGTTCCGCGTGGAGGTGACGGATCCCCTGCCGATACGGTTTCTGGCCGCAGGCGTTCTTACTGCCGGGGAAATTGAGGCAAACGTCACCAACGTCTTCCTCGATGTCGCCGGGCTCGGAACGCCGGTTGAAGGTGAGACCATCAGCCTCATCGGCGGGAGGTTTTCCGGCGCGATCCGTGTCGTGGGTCCGGTAAACGACCCTGATTTTTACGGGACACTCGAGGCCAACGGCGTCGAGAGCAGGATCGACTTCATTGCCGAGAAAATCGGGCCCGCGAGCACCTTCGTGGTCTTCCAGGAAAAAATAGTCGAGATCAATCGTTTTCGCGTTCCGGTCGGAGATGGCACCGGGATCGTCACGGGCACGCTCATCCTCAACCGCTGGGCGCCGGAGGAGTTCCGCCTGCGTATCGAAATACCGGATGATCCCGGCATACGAGTGGCGTACAACTTCGGCGGCCTGTTCGTGGACGGCTACGGCCGCGGAGATCTCAAGATACAGGGCGCCCCCGGGCAGGTCGACGTATCCGGAAGTATTCTCGTTGACCAGACATCGCTGACCCTTGCCGAACAGGTTGAACGTCCCGAGAAGAGTCGTCGCAGTGTCACTACCGTGGACCTGAACTTCGAAACTGCCGGGCCAACCGAGTTCCTGTGGCCGAATCAGGAGTTTCCGGTGCTCCGGGCGCTGGCGGAACGGGGCGAAGAGGTGCGTCTGACCTATGCGAGCGACACGGGGAGCTTCTCCCTTCGTGGTCGGATGAATGTGCAGGCCGGCGAGATCTATTACTTCGACCGTAGTTTCTATATTCGGGAAGGCCGCATCATCTTCAACGAGGACGAGGACGACTTCGATCCCCGCCTGGCCGTGCGTGCGGAAATCCGGGAGATCTCGGCGCAGGGTCCGGTGCGAGTATTTCTTATCGTGGACGAGGAGCGCCTGAGCTCTTTCACGCCGCGGTTCGAATCCAGTCCACCACTGACCGACACCGAGCTCATCGCGTTGCTGGGGGGGAACCTGCTGAACCAGGAGGGACAGGACGACCTGGATTTCTCCCAGGCCGTGCTGCTCACGAGCGATCTCGTCACGCAGTTCGGCGTGATCAATCGTTTCGAGCGGTCCGTGCGCGACGCGCTGGGCCTCGATCTATTCAGCGTGCGGACGCAACTGTTCCAGAATCTGGTACTCGGCTCCCTTCCGCAACCCGAGTACCCTCTTGACAACACCTCTCCATCTCTTGGACAGTACTTTGAAAACACGGCGGTGTTCTTGGGAAAGTATCTGGGTCCCGAACTGTTCATGGAGCTGCTGTTCAGCATGCGCTCGCGCAGCCCCTTCGAACCGGTCCCTGAAGGCGAGGGACCCGTGGAGTTCGAAGCGGAACTGGGGCTCGAGTGGCAGACGCCGCTCTTCCTTCTGCAGTGGCGCTTTTTCCCGAGCAATCCCGAGACACTGTTCGTCACAGACAATCAAATCGAGTTCTCCTGGGAGTTTTCTTACTGATAGGCCCCGTCGGCAGTGATAAACTCCCCGGAGAAAAACGGTACTGGAGTACGTATTGGGATCTGGCATGCGAAACCTCGGCTGGGTGATAGCTCTTCTGCTCGTGCTGAATGCAGCACCGGCAATCGCACAGGACGCCCCTGCCGAGGACGACGGCGAGTGGTATCAGGACGAGACTATTGTCGATGTCACCTTCGAGGGGCTCGATACTGTCTCTGAGAACGAGCTGAGAGGGATTACCGAACAGTACATAGGGGAGGAGTTCACCGACTCCCGGTTTCTCGACCTCCAGCGTCGCCTCTATGCTCTCGACTACTTCGAGCGCGTGGTTCCCGAGGCCGTGCGCCCGCCGGGCGGCGGCGACGGTGTCATCATCAAGTTCACCGTGGAGGAACGCCCCACGATCCGCGAGGTCGTGTTCCGGGGGAATCGGAACGTACGTGACCGTCCCCTTCGCGACGCCGTCGTGCTGAGCGAGGGTGACTTTGTGACGGGTTCCAAGATTCGCGCGGACGAGGAAGCAATCAGGGAAGTCTACCTCGAGCGAGGATTCCCCGACGTCGAGGTTTCCGGAGAATCGGTGCCGGTGGATGACGCCAACCTGGTGGACGTCGAGTTCAACATCGACGAGGGAAACCAGGTTACCATTCGTGAGATCCGGTTTTCGGGCAACACCTTTGCCTCCGACAGCACGCTCCGCGGCACCATGCAGAGCAAGGAACAGTCGCTGTTCAACCGGGGGCGCTTCCAGGAGTCGCAGCTCGAGCAGGACCGAAACAGGATCGAGCGCTACTACCGCGAGCGGGGTTTCGTCGATGCCGAGGTCGTGGAGGTGAATCGCGATTTCGAGCGCGACGAGGACGAGGAGCAGGTATATCTTACGCTCACCATCTTCATCGAGGAGGGAGAGCAGTACACCTTCGGCGGCGTGACCTTCGAGGGCAACTCAATCTTCACCGACGAGGAGCTTCGCGAAGAGATCACCCTCGAGGAGGGCGAAGTCCTCGACCTCAACCAGTTCCAGGCGGACTTTCAGTCGGTTGCGGACCTGTACTATCAGAACGGCTATATCTTCAACACGATCAACCGAAACGAGATCCGCGACGAGGACGATAACGTCATCAGCTACGAAGTGGAGATCGTCGAGCGCGGACGCGCCCACATCGAGAACATCATCATTCGGGGCAACGACAAGACCAAGGATTACGTGATAACGCGCGAGCTGCCCCTCGAGGTCGGCGATGTGTTCAGCGCGACGCGTATCCGCCGCGGCATCCGCAACCTCGCGAACCTGCAGTACTTCTCCAACATCACCCCCGAAACGCCCCAGGGCAGTGCCGAAGGGCTGATGGACCTCATCATCAACGTGGAGGAGGGCAATACCGCTGATATCCGCTTCGGCGTGGCCTTCGGCGGCGGCACCGATTTTCCCGTCTCCGCCCAGGTCAGCTGGCAGGACCGAAACTTCCTCGGGCGCGGGCAGAACATCGGTGTGCAGGGCACTTTCTCGCCCATCGACCAGCGGGTGTCTTTCAACTTCCGCGAGCCGTGGCTCTTCGGCGAGCAGTGGTCGGGCGGACTCGACTTCACGGTGAGCCGCACGCTCAACCGCAACGTCCGGCAGGACCTCCTGTCTCCCCGCTTCGACGAGGAAGACGAGGACGCGGTGCCGGATCCCTACACCGGCGAGTACGTGTTCAGCGAGGATACGAGCTACGGTGGCAAAGACTACGAGGCGGGGGACTATTTCCCGGGTACGCCGAGCTCGAGCGACATTAGCGACAACGACCTGGTCACCGACTACGAGTACGCCGGCGGGGTCACCGCCGCGATACCCGATGAATACCTCATGCAGTACACTGAGTGGAGCATGAGCCTCGGCGCGAACACCGGCTACCGCTTCCCGACGCAACTCGGACGTGTGAGTGTCGGCACGGGGCTTCGGACCTCCCTCGACTACATCACCTACGACCAGAGCCTCTATCGGCCCTTCGATCCTGAGGTGCGCGATAACTTTGAGCGGTGGCAGTTCGTGAACAGCTGGTCCGCCAACAGCGCTCTCGACACCCGCGATCTCGTAATCAGCCCCTCCTCGGGCTATTACCTGAGCCAGCGTGCAACCTTTACCGGTGGTCCGCTGTTCGGCGTGCGACATTTCATTCGCACCGACAGCAAGGGCCAGTTCTTCCAGACACTGTGGGATTTTCCGGTGTTCTCCAACTGGAACTGGAAGATGGTTCTGGGGCTGAACTCCGAGCTCTCCTTTATCTTTCCGCAGTTCTGGGTTCCCGAGGACTACCGCGACAGGCCGCAGCCGGTTGCCACGACCTCGAACCTGCTCTTCATTGACGGCATGTTCAACGCGCGTGGCTGGGATCGGCGCGTGGACGGAGAGGCCCTGTGGTACAATTGGCTGGAGTTCCGGATGCCGCTTGCCGAGCAGGTGATCTGGTGGGACCAGTTCTTCGATGCTGCGGCGCTGTGGCAGAATCGCGACGATATGGGAGAGCTCGGCGTCGAGAACATGCTGTTCAGCTTCGGTACCGGGTTCCGGTTTACTATTCCGCAGTTTCCGATCCGGATCTACCTTGCACGACGCTTTACCATCGAGGACGGCGACATCGTCTGGCAGACCGGAGGCCTGTTCAATCCGGATAACGAGCAGGGCCGGGGTATGGAGTTCGTATTCTCGATCGGGACGGAGTTGTTCTGATCGATATGAGGGAATGAGATGAAACGTGTAACGATACTTGCAGCCGGATTTCTCCTGCTGTTTAGCGCTGCTCTCGGCGCGGAGCAGCTTACCACGGTCGGAATCATCGATATTTCGAAAGTGTACAACTCCTTCTACCGCGATTCTCAATCGGTGCGGGAGCTCGAGGAGTTGCGCGAGCGCTACCAGGCCGAAATCGACCGGGAAGTCGAGGAGCTCGAAGGTCTTCGGGACGATCTCGCGCGGGCGGAGGATCAGGGAAACGAGTCACGGATCGAGCAGCTCGAATCGCGCGTCAGCCGACAACGAAGCTACGTGGAGGACCTGACCCGCCGCCGTCGCTCTCAGCTTCAACAGCGCCAGCAGAACCTCGTCTCCGACGATTTCCTCAGCCGCCTTCAGCAGGCCATCGAGTACGTCGCGGAGGCGGAGGGGTATACAGTGGTCATCCGTACCGACCAGGAGGGCCTGCAGTGGTGGAGTCCGACCGTCGATATCAGTGACCGCGTCCTCGAACGCCTCCGGCAGTCGGGAGGCTGACGCGGGCGCCGCCTGCACCACGATACGCGATGTCGGATTCCACGCCGATGATGCAACAGTACGCTCGCATGAAACGGGCCCACCGTGATGCGGTACTGTTCTTTCGACTCGGCGACTTCTACGAGATGTTCAAGGGGGACGCCGAAGAGGTGTCCCGTCTGCTCGGTCTGACGCTCACTCAACGAAACGGGGTGCCGATGTGCGGCATCCCATACCATGCCGCCCACGGCTACATCGCGCGACTCATCCAGGCCGGCAAGAAGGTTGCGATCTGCGAGCAGACCCATGTCCCCGAGTCGGGGAAGGGGCTCGCCGACCGCGAGGTCACCGAGATCATCACGCCCGGCACGGTCACCGAGGAGGACTACCTCGAGGCCGGCCGCAACAACTACCTCGTCGCAATCGCCGCCTCGCGCGGGTATCTCACCGAAGCCTACATCGACCTCTCCACCGGTGAGTTCGAGACGACGCTCTTTCCGCTCGAGCGTGGACGGGAACGGCTGCGGCAGGAGCTCGCCCGCCTGCAGCCGCGGGAGGTGCTCGTGCAGGAGACCCTCCTCGAGGAGCACCCCGACCTCGCGGCGACGCTCGAGGAGCGTGACGGCCTCGTCCTCAACCGGTTTCCGGACTGGAGTTTCGACCTGCAGGCCGGTAGGGAGCGTCTGCTGGAACTGCTCGGAGTCGCCAACCTCAAGGGCTTCGGCATCGACGACGAGAGCGAGGAGCTCGTACCCGTCGGCGTCCTCCTCGACTACGTGGAGGACACGGCGCGCAGCCTCATCCCGCATATCCGCGGGGTCTCACCCTACCGCGACAGCGAGCATGTGGTGCTCGACGAGGCAACGCAGCGCAACCTCGAGATCGTGCAGAACATGACCGAGGGCACTCGGCGCTACACGCTCCTTTCGGTCGTGGACTACACCCGCACGGCCATGGGTGCGAGAACCCTCAGAAAGTGGCTGCTGAACCCCCTGAAAGACAAGACCGCCATCGAGGCGCGCCACGACAGGGTGGACGCCCTCTACCACAGCCAGATGCTGCTGTCGAATCTCAGAGATCGGCTCGGGCGAATACTCGACATCGAACGGCTGGTTGCACGCGTGGGGCTCGACAAGGCTCACGGGAAGGATATGGTGGCCATCCGGAACTCCCTGGAAGCCGCCCTTGATCTCGAAGGGCTCGTGCCCGCGGAATTGCTCGACGGTGAGTCGGTGGCGGGGACTTCGGCGGATCGCGAGGAGCTCGCGGGGCTCGGTGAGCTCCTTGCACGCGGGCTCCTTGACTCTCCGTCGATCCTGCTGACCGAGGGGAACATCATACGGGAGGGCTACGATGAGAAGCTCGATGAGCTCAAAGGCCTTCTCTCCAACAGTCGCTCCTATCTCGACGCCTACCTCGAGGAGGAGCGCGCGGCAAGCGGCATCGGAACTCTGAAGATCAAGTACAACAAGGTGCTCGGTTACTTCTTCGAAGTGACAAAGGCCCACGTCGGGAAAGTACCCGAACATTTCGTGCGGCGTCAGTCCCTGGTCAACGCCGAGCGCTACAGTACCGAGCGGCTCGCGGAGCTCGAGTCACGGCTCAACTCGGCCTCCGATCAGATCGTCGAGCTCGAGCGTAGCCTCTTTCTCGAGCTTCGTGCGTCGGTGAAAGCGCAGATTCCTCGACTGCTTGCGGTCTGTGACGCCATTGCCGCGCTCGACTGCCATCACTCCTTTGCCTGGGCCGCGACACGGAATGGCTACGTGCGCCCGCGGATTTCGGAGTCGGACACCATTTCGATTCGCGGCGGAAGGCATCCCGTCGTGGAAACCCATCTGCCGCCCGGAAGCTTCGTGCCGAACTCGCTCGAGCTCGACGGCGATGCGCAGGGATTCGCGCTCATCACGGGGCCGAACATGGCCGGGAAGTCGACCTTCCTGCGCCAGACCGCCCTCATCGTGCTCCTCGCCCAGGCCGGTGGCTTCGTTCCTGCCGATGATGCGGAGATCGGGCTCACCGACCGCATCTTCTGCCGGGTCGGCGCCTCGGACAACCTTGCACGCGGCGAGTCCACGTTTCTCGTGGAGATGAACGAGACCGCGAACATCCTTCGAAACGCGTCCCGACACAGCCTGATCATCATGGATGAGGTCGGACGCGGGACGAGTACGAACGACGGCCTCGCGATTGCACGCGCGGTGACCGAACATATCCTCGATGTACTGCAGGCGAGAACCCTCTTTGCCACCCATTATCACGAGCTGACCTCGCTCGAGCACGCGCGGCTCGTGAACCTCTCGCTGCGGATCGCAGAAGAGGAGGGGCGCATCGTATTCCTGAAGAAGGTGACCGAAGGGCCGTCCAACAATTCCTACGGAATTCACGTGGCCCGGCTTGCGGGGTTGCCCGAGGCGGTGCTCGAGCGAGC
>CAYOFA010000011.1:0-1838 GCA_964402885.1 uncultured Spirochaetaceae bacterium | reverse complement strand
TGGCAGCGTCAGCTGGATTTCGATTAGCCGGCGGTGGGGCGCCTGCTGCGGCTGCGGCGGGGACCGGCGGGGTCAGGCCGGCGCGAGAAGCGAGAGCAGTATGAATGCGCCCATGGCGAGTGAGCCGACGATGCCCGAGACGACGAGGCGCCAGAAGACCAGCTGCCCGATGGTCTGCAGGATCCAGGTGACCACGTAGACGAGGAAGAGGGGGGCGGCGGGAATATCCGGGCTGTAGAAGAGAAGTGACACCACCGTCCCGGCTGCGAACCATCCGACGAAGTTCAGGATCGGTATACCGAGATAGGCGCCACCCTTGCGCCAGCGCCAGAAGTCCCAGGACACCATCTGGGGGTCGAGAAAGAGATCCCAGGCCATGAAGGCCAGTCCGGCAAGGACGGCCGCAAGGATCACGCCCTCGGGGCCTGCCAGTATCCTGCCGACCGACCAGGCCGGCGGGATCATCATCAGCCAGGCCAGAGGAATGATGACCGGGACGTGGCGGATCTGCGGCTGCAGCACGTCGGTGTAGTGATAGTCCCCGAAGGGCACGCCCGTACGGGACCCGATGAACTCGATTGCCCAGCCGAAGAGCGGTATGCCGACCACTGCAAGAGCGGCATGCAACGGCGGAAGCGATTCGAGGAGAATGACCGCCACAAGGGTCGCCTGGAACAGGACGCCGAGGGAGATGCCGATGCGCTCGGCCCCCTCGCCGAGTACCCACTTGATGACCGGAACGAGGATCATCACGATCACCCAAGCACCGCCCATCACCATCGCAACGGGGGAAAGGTGAGTGAGCTCGTCGAGTAGCAATTGAAGTGTCGTCACCATGGTGCGTCAGATCTTCCTGAAGATTTTGAGCTTTATCCAGGCCCGGATGAACGGCCACCAGGGCACCGTTGCCATCAGCTTGAGGTTCTCACCCCAGCCGTCCGCCTCGTCGAGAAAACGAAGAATCCGTGTTACCGGGTTTCGCTCGAAGAGACGCGTGAAGACGGTCTTCGCAAGCTCTCCGTGTCGATAGAGAATCTGCAACAGCATGGAATCGAAGAGTCGATAGCGAGCCGGCGGATGATTCCCGTGAAACGGATGCCCGCGGGTAAGTAGAGACTCCACGATGGCCCTCGAGTCCTGCTGGGTGCGGAAGAACGCGAAACCGGTGGAGGCCTTCACACGCCCGCCTTTCGTCCCGGTATACATGATGCGATTCCCGCCGCGCCGCGGGAAGGGCTGATCACTCATCGGAATCTTGCCCGTTTCCTCTTCGATGATGTCATAGTGATGGACGCCGAGGATCCCGGTTATGTAGCGCTGGAGCTCCGAAACATACTCCTCGTCGGGAAGCAGGTCGGCGGAGAAGAGGGTGTACTCGACCAGTGCCTCGGTGGGACTGGTGGGTAGAATGTACATGAAGCGCATGACCCCGTGCTGTGGGACCCGGAAGTCGAACAGGGTGGCTGCGTCGGGATCGAAGACCGGCTCCGGGGTCCGGATCGTCCATCCGGTGAAGTGCTGCCAGATGTAGTGATAGTTCTCCCGGTCGGGACGGAACTCACCCGGCAGAAACAGACTGTCGAAGACCCAGTCCGCGGTATAGACGGTGTCTCCGACCCGGACCTCGGCGCGATCATGTCCATCGCGGACCTCGTCCACCGTGGCGGTAAGGAAGTCGACGTTGGGCAGGGCATCGAGGACGGAGCGTGTGTGGCGGTAGAAGTCGATACCGCGGATCATGTAGTAGGCGTAGGGGCTGAGATCGAGGCGAGACTCGAACCCCTCTCCGTGAAAGTTGAAGGCCTGCCAGCTGCGGGAGATGATCTCAGGGTAGGGCG
>CAYOFA010000010.1:35202-36872 GCA_964402885.1 uncultured Spirochaetaceae bacterium | reverse complement strand
CGGCCGTGGGTCGTGTCGACGATGACGACGTTGTCGGATGTGGCACTGCGAAGCGAGATCCCCTCTGCGGGGTAGGCACGATCGGCCCAGTAGTATTTGTTGCCGGTACGCCGGATCGTGCCCTGCTCCTCGAGATAGGCCAGGTATTCCTCCACCGGTCCTTCGGCGTAGGCCTCACCCTCGGAGAATGGAAGCTCGAACACCGCACACTTGAGGTGATCGAGCAGGATATACATGTTGTCGGGGTCCACGAAGGCGGATTCCGGACTGCGGCCGAAGAAGTAGTCACCGTGGGTCACCATGTACTGATCGAGGGGTGCCGAGGAGGAGACGAGCACGGCGAGGGAAACGCTGCTCTTCCGCCCGGCGCGTCCCGCCTGCTGCCACGAGCTCGAAATGGAACCGGGAAACCCGCCGAGCACGGCCGCGTCGAGCCCGCCGATATCGATGCCGAGCTCGAGGGCGTTGGTCGAGACAACCCCCTGAATGCTCCCGTCGCGCAGACCCTTCTCGACCGCCCTCCGCTCGCTCGGCAGATAGCCGCCGCGGTAGGCCTCCACGCGAATGCGCTCGTTGTCGGTGTAGACGTTCTCGAGGCTCTTGTTGATGTATGACGCGATGAGCTCCGTGCGGACGCGTGACTTCGCGAATACGATTGTTTTCACCTTCGCACGAAGCAGACGCAGCGCGATCTTCTGCGCCTCGTTTACCACGCCACGCCGGATACCCTGCACCTGATCCACCATGGGCGGGTTGTAGAGCACGAGGTGCTTCTCTCCGGACGGCGCGCCGTTTCGGTCGATGAGGGAGACCTCGTCGCCGAGGATCTGCTCGGCAAGCTCGGCGGGGTTCCCTATTGTCGCCGAAGAGCAGATGAACACCGGATCGGTGCCGTAGAAGCGGGCAATGCGCTTGAGACGCCGGATGACGTTGGTCACGTGAGAACCGAAGACCCCGCGGTAGCTGTGAAGCTCATCGACGACCACGAATTTCAGGTTCTTCAGGAAGGTGATCCACTTGGGGTGGTTCGGCAGCACTCCCGAGTGCAGCATGTCGGGATTGGATATGATGACCTGCCCCGTGGTTCGCGCGGAGGCACGTACCGAGGCCGGCGTGTCGCCGTCGTAGGTTGCCACCTTCACCGGCAGGTCACCGTAGAGGATGGAATCGTTGAGCTCCGACTGCTGATCCTGGGACAGCGCTTTCGTCGGGAAGAGGTAGAGCGCCCGGGTCTCGGGCTGTTCGAGGATGGTCTGAAGAACCGGAAGATTGTAACAGAGGGTTTTGCCCGATGCCGTCGGCGTGACGACTACCGCATTCTTTCCGGCGCGAACAGTGCGGTAGGACTCCGCCTGATGACTGTAGAGGCGCTCCACCCCTCGTGAGGCCAGCGTCTCCCTGAGAATCGGATGAAGGTCGGCCGGCAGGTCGTCGTAGCTCCCCTCCCGTGGTGGAACACGCTCCCACCGTGTAACGCATCTCATGAAGTCCTCGTCGGACCTCAGTGCGTCGACGATTGCCTGCAGCTCACTCATACTGTGGGCGGATTGTAGCACACATCCGTTTGGTACGGGTAGAGGATGTTGACCGGGCAGCGAGTCACGGCGACGTGTGGCGTGGCTCGGCTACCCGCGCTTCTTCTCGGCGCACGGGACGCACACGAGCGCCTC
>CAYOFA010000010.1:2120-35102 GCA_964402885.1 uncultured Spirochaetaceae bacterium | reverse complement strand
GAGCGCCTCCATGCGGGTGAGCCGCCCGAGGCTGACACTCGGCGCGATGGCCTGCGTCTCCTCCTCGAGGTAGGGCATGGAGGCGACAATCTGCTCGATCTTCTGTCGGATGAGTTCCTCGAGCTCTCCGCGTTGTTCATGGGTCATTGGGTCTCTCCTGGGCTGGTCGTGCATCGATACTATCGTGACAAGACTTCGAATTGATCATAGTATCGATAGTCGTGGCCGTCCGACTACATCCGGCGACGGGAATTCTCTTTGCACTATCTCTTCTCGTTCTCGCCTCCTGTGCCTCCGTGGAAGAGGGGGACGGTACGCCGGTTGCGCGCTACGAAGAGCAGCAAATCCCGCTTGCGGAGATTCCCCGCCGGCGCACACGCGAGAGACTCGTTGAGGACGCGCTCGGGGACATGAGCCTCGAGCAACTCGTGGGCCAGCGTTTCGTCACCTGGCTCGAGGGCTCTGAGCCGACGGGGGAAGAACTGCGTCTGGTGAGCGATGGGCTGGTGGGCGGTTTCATCGTATATCCGCGGAACGTGGTCGACAGGGTTCAGGTGAGCGCACTCACGGCCGAGCTGCAGCGCGCCGCCCTCTCCTCCGCTCCGGCGGTGGGGCTGCTGCTGGCAGCCGACCAGGAGGGTGGTCGTGTGGCAGCGCTCCGGCTCCCGGACATGCCGCAGTTTCCCGCCGCGCGCGCCTGGGGTCGTCACGAGGACGAGGATTATGTGGAAGCTGCGTCGTACGTAGTCAACAGAGAGCTCGCGTCGGTGGGCATAAACATGAACTTCGCGCCGGTGCTCGACGTCTACGAGCACGCCGACGACAGTATCATCGGAGACCGCGCCTTCGCCGAGGAGCCGGGGCTCGTCGGCGATTTCGGGCGCGCCTATCTTGCCGGAGCCGAGCGGGCCGGTGTTATCGCGGTGCCGAAACACTTCCCTGGCCACGGAAGCACTTCCGTCGATTCTCACGGTCAACTGCCGGTCGTTTCACTTTCGCGGGAAGAGCTCTACGATCGTCACCTGCCGCCGTTCCGTGATGCGGTCGACTCAGGCGCCCCTGCCATCATGACGGCGCATCTGCTCCTGCCTGCCGTGGATTCCCGGCATCCTGCCACATTGTCACGGCACATCATCACGGGAATTCTCCGGGAGGAATTCGGGTTCTCGGGAGTGGTCATTTCAGACGGCGTCGCAATGGGGGCAATCTCCCGGAACTACGACGTCGTCGACGCCATCGAACTCTCAATGAACGCCGGCGTCGATATCATCCTCGTGCACGCCCGCTATGATGTCGACGAGCTCGTTGAGGCAACGGTGGAGCTCGTGCGACAGCGAAAGATTCCGCTCGACGAACTCGCGGCCGGTACGCGGCGGGTCCTCGAACTCAAAGCACGGCACGGCCTTCTGCCTCCTCCTCAGTGATATCGGCCCCACAGCCCCCGCCCCGGTAGACGCTATAGGACCGTCATGCTACATTATATGAGCACCTACTCATTTGCTCATATACAACAGGAGGGACCGTGGCTACCCAATCAACTCCACGCGCGGAGGCCGGAACTCGATCGATCGGATTCTTCGAGAAATACCTGTCTCTGTGGGTCATTGGATGCATCGTCCTGGGCGTCCTTATCGGAAGATTCGCTCCGGCCATCCCCACCTTCCTCAGCACCATGGAGTACGCCCGTGTGTCTATTCCGGTGGCTGTGCTCATCTGGCTCATGATCTACCCGATGATGCTCAAAGTTGACTTTGCAAGCATCGTGCGTGCCACGAAACAGCCGAAAGGTCTCACGGTGACTACGGTAACCAACTGGCTCGTGAAGCCGTTTACCATGTACGTCTTCGCGTGGTTCTTTCTCAACGTTGTCTTCGCGCCATGGATCGGTTCAGAGCTGAGCAGGGAATATCTGGCCGGTGCCGTGCTGCTCGGTGCCGCACCCTGCACGGCCATGGTCTTCGTCTGGAGCCACCTCTCCGACGGTGACCCCGCATACACGCTGGTTCAGGTTGCGGTAAACGATCTCATCATCCTCGTCGCCTTCACTCCGATCGTCGCGCTGCTGCTCGGCATCAGTAACATCACCGTCCCCTACGACACGCTCTTCCTTTCGGTGGTTCTGTTCGTCGTGATACCACTGGCGGCCGGTTACCTCTCCCGTCTCCTCATCGTCCGTCGGCGCGGAATCGATTACTTCGAGAACGTCTTCATCCCGAAGTTCAACGGAGTCACAACGGTCGGCTTGCTCCTGACGCTGATTATCCTCTTCTCCTTCCAGGGGGAGATCATTTTGGCGAATCCCCTGCATATCCTGTTGATCGCCGTTCCACTGGTCGTGCAGACCTACGTCATCTACGGTTTCGCCTACGGCTGGGCACGCCTCTGGAAGCTTCCGCACTCGGTTGCCGGTCCCGGTGCCATGATCGGTGCGAGCAATTTCTTCGAGCTGGCCGTCGCAGTTGCGGTGAGTCTCTTCGGACTCTCTTCCGGCGCCGCACTGGCCACGGTTGTCGGCGTGCTGGTAGAGGTTCCGGTCATGCTGAGCCTTGTGAAGTTCACCAATCGGACGGTACACTGGTTTCCGCGTACGGCAGCGGCGCCGACGGGATAGTTCATCGGCGGCTTCGGAGGAATACTTCGTGGAAGATACACTCACCCTTCTCAAAGCGCTTGCCGACGAGACGCGTCTTCGGGTGGTGAGCCTGTTGCGGGAGGCGGAAGATCTCTGCTCCTGTGAGATCGAGGCCGTTCTCGGGCTGACCCAATCCAATACCTCGCGTCACCTCACCCGCCTCCGCTATGCGGGGCTCGTCCGCAGCTATAAGCGGGGCCAGTGGGTTCATTTTCGTCTCGATCCGGACACGTGGTCACGGCACTCGTTCCTCGCGGGCGTCGTCGCGTCGGCCCGCGCGGATCTGCCGGCAGCCGCCGCCGACCTCGACCGGCTTCGCTCCTATCGCGCGAGCGGCTTCAGCTGCACCACCATCGACCAGTGGACCGCCGCGAATCCTCCCCTGTTCGAGGCGTACGGCCAGTGACGTGGTGGAACCGATGGTCGCCGGGCGCCCGGGCAGCCGGCGTCGCTGCACTCGTCATTGCCGTCGCCCTCGGCGGTGCGCTCGGCACCGGGATTTTCGGGGGAGCGACGCCGGTGAATGTGGAGCTTCGCCGCTTCGATGCCACGCCACTGTCCGCCCTCGCAACGGTGCGAAGCGGAGAACCGGTGCGCGTGGAGGTCGAGGTTGCCGGCCTCGACGGCGAAGACCTGTTCTTCTCCCGCGCCGAGTTTCGCACCGAGCACAGCCTTCCGGTGCTCGGGCTCTATCCCGACCACGAGAACCACATCACCTTCACGGCCACCGACCGGGACGGCACGGTAACCGAGATCGTCCGCACGGTTCGGACGGCACCGCTTCCCGAGCATTATCCGGAGGTTCGTCTCGAGCGGCTGCTCCCCGAGCGCATCAGCGACGGCATGACACTGCTCCACCTCGCCGCCTACGACGAAGAGGGGACCTACATCCCGCTCGCCTCGGTGATCGACAGCTACGGCCGCGTGCGGTGGCTCTACACCGAGGACTACGGGCACGTCCTCGAGCCCCTCGAAAACGGCGACCTCATGGTCCAGAAGGAAGATCGACTTGTGCAGATGGACTGGCTCGGGCGCACGCCGTGGGAGGGCTTCGAGGTACCCGAGGGCCTGCACCACGACGCCGCCGAGCTCCCCGACGGCAATATCCTGGCACTCAGCGCGGCACAGGATTCGGTGGAGGACGCCGTGGTCGAGCTCGACCGCGACACCGGAGCCGTCCTTCGCCGCCTGGACTTCCGCGAGATTCTCGATTCTGAGCGACCCCGCCAACCGATAAACCTCGACGAGGCGGACTGGCTACATCTCAACGGACTGGACCATCACGCCGCGGACAACGCAGTCGTCGTCTCCGGCCGCGACCAGAGCGCCGTAGTGAAGGTCGGCCTCCAGACAGGCGAAATCCACTGGATCCTCGGGAATCATCGCCACTGGAGCGAGGAGTTCCGGCCGCTGCTTCTCGATCCCGTGGGCTCCGAATTCGAATGGCCCTGGGGCCAGCACGCCCCCGAGCTCCATCCGACGGATCCGTCCCGCATCCTCATCTACGACAACGGCAACCACCGAAGCTACGACGCACCGATTCCGCCGGCCGAGAACTACTCCCGCGCGGTGGAGTACGAGATCGACGAGGAGGCGGGTACGGTACGCCAGATCTGGCAGTACGGGAAGGAGCGCGGATCGGAGCTCTTCACCCCCTTCATCGGCGACGCCGATTACCTGGAAAACGGAAACCGCCTGGTGACCTTCGGCGGCATCTCCCGGGACCTCGACGGCAACCCGCAGGCTCTCTTCGACCTCGAGGCGATGGAGGTAAACGACATGAAAGTCTCCGCACACGTCGTCGAGGTGACCGACGAGACGCCGGCCCGACGCGTCCTCGAGCTGGTGTTTGCCCACCCGGACCCCGGGAGCTACGCCGGCTATCGCGTATATCGCGCGGAGAAGGTTCGGCTCTCGGAACATTTTCCTTGACCGCGTCGAAACTGCGAACCTACAATGGCTGCATATGGCACGCGTACTCTCCATCGTCATGGGCGGGGGAAAGGGTACCCGCCTGTATCCGCTCACGATGGAGCGCGCCAAACCGGCGGTGCCATTCGGGGGCAAATACCGGCTGGTAGATATCCCCCTGTCGAACAGCATCAACGCCGGCTTCATGCGGATCTACGTACTCACGCAGTTCAACTCCGCATCGCTGCACCTCCACATTTCGAGCACCTACATCTTCGACTCATTCTCCAAAGGCTTCGTGGAGCTTCTGGCGGCCGAGCAGACCTTCGAGCATTCGGGATGGTACGAGGGTACCGCGGATGCCGTTCGCAAGAACTTCCCGCACTTCCGGACGCAGGAACCGACACATTACATGATACTCTCCGGCGATCAGCTCTACCGCATGGATCTCCAGGATTTTTTCCAGCGCCATCTCGATTCCGGCGCGGACGTCACGGTCGCGGCCACGCCGGTCAACCGCGAGCAGGCGGAAGGGTTCGGCATCCTGCAGGCCGACAGCAAAGGCCGCGTGAGCTCCTTCGTCGAGAAACCGCCGATCCCGGAAAACATCGACCATCTGCGGATTCCGAAGGAGCTCCACCCGAGCGAAGCACAGCGAAGCGCGGGAAAAGAATACCTGGCATCGATGGGCATCTACTGTTTCAACGCCGAGGCAATGGAGAAGGCCCTCGACAACAGCCTTACCGACTTCGGCAAGGAGGTCATTCCCTCCCTGATCGACTCAGCCGAGGTCTCGGCCTACGTGTTCACCGGGTTCTGGGAGGATATCGGAACCGTTCGCTCCTTTTACGAGACCAATCTCAACCTGGCGGTCTTCAAACCGGATTTCAACTTCTACGAGGAAGACAGCCCGATCTACACCCATCGACGCGACCTCCCCGCCTCCAAGTTCAACTCCTGTACGCTGAAGGAGGTCCTCGCGGCGGACGGATCGATCATCACCGACTCGAGTATTTCCCGCTCCATCGTGGGCATACGAAGCGTCGTGGAGGCCGGCTGCACGCTCGACGGCGTCGTGCTCATGGGAGCTGACTTCTATGAGCCCGAGGACCGGAAGGCGGGGAACGCCGCAGGCGGGGTGCCGAATATCGGGATCGGGCGGAACTGCCGGGTCGCGGGCGCCATCATCGACAAGAACGCGCGGATCGGGGAAGACTGCCGTATCGGCGTCGAGCGGGACCACTACGAGGACGGGGATTATCCGACGCACTTCGTGCGAGACGGTGTCATCGTCATTCCCAAAAACGCGGTTGTTCCACCCGGCTCAGTGATCTGACTGCTGCCCGCGCCCGACTGAAAGCGATGTGAAGGGTGGACCTCAGCTCAGCGCGCGCCGAAGCTCGGGCAGGATGTCACGGTCGGAGGGCACGAGCGGCAGAGCCTCCGCCTCCCCGGGCGTAAACCACCCGACTTCCTCGTGCTCGTGGAGGTGGAAATCGATTGAGGCGAGTGTGATGCGGTAGGCTTCGAGACGAAAGTCGATGTTGCGGTGGCGAAACGAGCCTGTCGCGAGGAGCTCGCCCACAGTGATGCCGACGCCGAGCTCCTCGAAGAACTCCCGTGCGAGGCTCTCCGCAGGCGACTCTCCCGCGTCGACCTTACCCCCGGGGAACTCCCACAGCCGGCTGTTCACTCCGCCGGGTTTTCGCCTGGCGAGGAGCAATCGCCCGCCCTGCCAGGCAATACCGGCAACAGAACGTCGCACCTGCGGGCTACCCGATCAGAGAAACAGAACGCGGTGCAGAAGGAAGTGCAGGATGCCTATGAGAATGCCCACAGTGCCGAACACCGCGCTGTTCTTCCCGAAGATATTGTCGAGGGTATCGACAAAGGGCGAGCTCACCGTGGAACGGCTGCGGTAGTACTGCAGGAGCAGAATCATACCGAGCACGAGCCCCGAGATGGCCGGAAGGATGTCTCCGACGACCGGCACATCACCTTCGCTCACCGACAGCAGCTTGAAGAAGCCGACGACGAAGGTCACGATCCCGAGACCGAGGCGAAAGCCGTCGTTCTCCATGAGTTCCTTGTTGAAGACTGAGCTCAGGTGCAGCTTCTCATCCATTCCGCCGACAGAGAGCGCCACACCTGCGAGCACATTGGTCAGCACCGAAAGCAAATAGATCTGATACATACCGCTACACCCCGTGAACAATTGTAATGAATACACCGATGATAGGAGATTTGACGGCCCGGGTCAATCGCCGACACCCGCCTCGAGGGTGAAGCTTTCTCCGAGAGCATCCACATCGACCTTGATGAGCTCCTGCCCCTCTCCCACCCTGACGTGCTGCCGGAACACGCGCTCCTGCCCTTCCTGCTCCGGCAGCACGTCCTTCACCGAGGCCCCGTCGTCGCCGCCCGCATCACCGCCGGCAACATCACGAAACCGCACGGTCACGATGGGATCCTCGGCAGGCGCTTCATCGCTCGCCGTAATCCGCAGCGTAGCGAGCGCTGTTGACTCCAGCCGCGAGGCCGAGAACGAGAATCGATACCCGTCTATCGTCCGCGAGGAGGTCGGGCCCGCGAGAAACGTGATGTAGATCCCGTAGATGATGAGAATGACCATGACGTCGATGAAAATGATCAGCAGAGAGCGATTGCCGGCGAACAGGCCTCCGCGTTTCGTCGGCGACTCCTCCATGCGCCGACGAGCCTCCTCGGGGCCGCGTCCGTAGTACTCGCTTCGACCGTCGCCTCTCATGCGAGATACCTCGCCATCTCACGAGATAACTCGTCGAGGAGATCCTCGGCGAGGAAGAACCCGCGTTCGGCAAAGAGCCGCTTGCCGAGTGCATCGTGAATACTGCACCCGGCGGCCGCCGCGTCGAACGCCGCGCCACCTCGGGCGAGGAGCCCCGCTATCATGCCCGCCAGGACGTCCCCCGCGCCGCCGGTGCCCATGGACGGGTTCATGCCGTCTACAACCGCGTAGCGACCGTCGGGCGAAGCGATGATGGTTACGTGTGATTTCAGGCAGACCACCGCATCGAGCTCACGCGCGGTGTCGATGGTGACCTCAAAGGGCTCGGCAAGCACGTCCCTGCCGCTTCGTCCCGAAAGACGCGCGAGCTCTCCCGCATGCGGCGTGAGCACCCACACCCCGCCGAATGTCGGCAAGTTGGTTCCCTCGGCTCGCATATCGGAGAGGACGTTTATCCCGTCGGCGTCGAGCACGCCGGGAATTCCGGTTTCGATGAGCCGGCGCAGATCCTCCCGGCGGCTCGCAGCGCGGCCCCATCCCGGCCCGACGAGAAGCGCACTGTGGCCCGAAAGATCGGGAACGGCTTCATGCCGCTCGGCGACCATGACCGAGCGACACTGTGAGGCGAGCACCGGATACGCCTCATTATCAGCGAAGATGCGCACCATCCCGGCGGTACTCCGCGCGGCAGCGGTAGCGGCGAGCACCGCGGCGCCGGTCGTGCCGCGGCTTCCGGCAAACACCGCACAGACCCCCCGGCGGTGCTTGTAGTCGTCGGGTGCTACAGGCGGAATCAGAGCAGACATGTCTTCCGGATCGAGGAGGCGGCCCTGCAGCTCCTCGGATTCGGTAAGCACGGGCGGGAATCCGAGCGCAATCCGTTTGATGCGTCCGCAGCTCGGACGCGCGTCGGGGAGATAGAGACAGCGTTTCGGTAACCCCATGGTCAGCGTGAGTTCCGCCTCGACGATGGGCGACCCGGCCCGAAAGTCGTCTGAGAGACCGCTCGGCACATCGATTGCAACGACGGCCGCGTCGGATTCGTTTATCACGGCGACGATGTCGGAGAGAGGGGCGCGCAGGCCACCGCGGATCCCGGTCCCGGCGACGCCGTCGAAGAGCACATCGGCATCCCGAATGGCGGTCTCCGCGTCGGCACGCGCATCGTCCCACGGAAGCACACTGATGCCGAGCCGCCGCACCACATCGAGATGCGTCGCGGCATGTCCCTTGAGCTCGCCGTCGACGGGGACCACGACGACGTCGCCGAGGCGCTCGATCGCGGCCTGCCGGGCCATGACCAGCGCATCACCGCCGTTGTTTCCCTTACCGGCGACGAATACGAGACGAGAGCCGGCAGCACCCCACTCCGCCGCCCATGTCGCGAGCGCCTTCTGACCCGCGTTCTCCATGAGAAGCAGGCCGGGGATGCCATACTCCTCCTGAGCCCGGCGGTCGATCCCGGTCATCTCGGCTGATGTCACGAGGTTCATATGCCGTCCTCCCGCGCTATTCGACTTCCGTTATTCTAATTCCGTTATTCGACTTCCGTATCGAGCAACCTGTCACTTCTCCACCACATGAGATCAACATGCTCCTCGAAACCCAGCAGAGCGGTGAGAATGCCGGTGGGTGAGACGCTGAAGGTCTTGTAGACAACCCGGTCATCCTCGATATGGAGGTTGCGACGCTTCACGACGCGTCCGGAGGTGTTCATGATGAGAAGCTGCGTCTGCTCGTTCTCTTCACGACTGAGCAGATACAGATGATTTCCCGGTGCGGTTCCCGCGAACTGGTAGAGGTACTCGACTGTCTCGCGATCCAGGATGTTCGATCCGGTCACCGACTCGGTGTTGCGGGGGATGTCCACATAGCCCTCGTACTCACCGGAGTCGAGCTCGAGCCAGTATATGCGGGAGATGGTCTTGTTGATGCCGTAGCTGGCACCGGTATCGTCGTCGTAGCTCTCTTCGTAGTAGTCGAGTTTGAGATAGAGACGCCGCGTCTCCTGATCCGGAATGATGGTCTCGAGCTGCGGAATCAACTCGAGCCCCTCGGGCACCGGCAGTCGATCCAGGGATATCTCGACGTTGTAGAGCGGGTCGCCGCTTTCGTTGTACCAGAACACCAGCCAGGAATCCATGGTCCGCGTCGTCACCACGATCTCGTCGTGAAGGGTTACGTGGATGTCCTCGATGTAGGGAAACGGGGTACCACCGATGCCTTCCTGTCCGAGATAATCGAGCAACTCGCCCGAAGGCGCAAAGCGCAGTACGATTCGGTTGAGGCTCACGCCGAGTTCCTCATCGAAGATGCTGCGCTCGTCGGAGACCAGGTCTTCGGCAATGAGGGTCTTGTCGCTGGTCACCGCAACCTCTCCCACCTGGGTGAAGGCGTAGGCATGCGCCCGCTTGTTGGTAACGGTGTCCGGCGTGGGCGTGGATTGCAGCATCACGGGGCGGGGATTGGTGTCGGGGTTGTACCAGAGGGTCAGCAGGTCCCCGTAGGAGGTAAGCTCCATGACCTTGTTCGACGCCCCGTTCGAGACATACACCAGCCCGTCGCGCATGTACACACGGGTCTTCTCGTTGAGCGGTCCGCCGCCGACCTCGAAGAGATCTATCTCGTTCTCGGCGCGTCCGATGTCGAGGGAGAAGAGCTCGTTTCGGTCGAGCGAGCGCACCTGCCCCGGCATGCACCCGCTGAGCAGCAGCAGGACCGACAGAACAGCTATAACAAATGTGACGGAAACCCATCGGTGAGCTTTCAATGCGGGAACATCCTACAGAGCCGCCGGGCGCATGTCAATCTTGACCGTGCATGTTGAAACAGATACATTCAGCCCATGATCCAGAAGGCAATCGACGTCCTCTTCGGGTCCAAACACGAGAAGGACCTTGAGGAACTCCTCCCGATTGTCGCCCGCATTAACGAGCGCGAGTCCTGGGCGATGGGCCTGGACGCATCCCAGTTTACCCGGACCACCGAGGAATTCAAGAAACGCATCGCCGGGGGAGAGGCCCTTGACGATTTTCTCCCGGAAGGTTTCGCGCTGGTTCGCGAGGCGGCTCGACGGACGCTTGGAGAACGACTCTACGACGTACAGCTGATCGGCGGCATCGTCCTGCACCAGGGACGTATCATGGAGATGAAGACGGGTGAAGGCAAGACTGTCTCATCGGTTACCGCCGCATATCTCAATGCCCTCACCGGCAAGGGCGTGCATGTCGTCACCGTCAATGATTATCTCGCAGAGCGCGATGCGGAGTGGATGCGCCCTGTCTATGAGTACCTCGGCGTCTCCGTCGGCCACATCGTGTCCGAGATGGACAACGAGAACAGACAGGAGAACTACCGCAAGGACATCGTATACGGTACCAACAACGAGTTCGGCTTCGACTACCTGCGCGACAACATGCGCTTCGACGCCGCGCGCAAGGTACAGCAGCGCCACAACTTCTGCATAATCGACGAAATCGACTCCATCCTCATCGATGAAGCCCGGACTCCGCTCATCATCTCCGGCCAGGCCGAGGATGACGTGAAGAAGTACATGGAGGTGAATCGCATCGTGGGCGAGCTCACCGAGTGTGCGAAGGATCCCGAGACGGGGGACTACCCCGAGGAGCCGGAAGGTGACTACAAGCTCGATGAGAAGGCCAAGAGAGTAACCTTCACCGACGAGGGTATGAACCACCTCGAGGAGATCCTGCAGAGACGTAAGATCATCGACGGCTCACTCTTCGTCGACGAGAACTTCGAGTACATCCATCACGTCACGCAGGCGGTGAGGGCACACCGGTTGTTTCATCGCGACCAGCAGTATGTCGTCTCCGAGGGCAAGGTGGAGATCGTCGATGAGTTCACGGGACGCATCCTGCACGGCCGGCGCTACTCCGACGGACTGCACCAGGCCATCGAGGCCAAAGAGGGCATCCGTATCGCCCAGCGAAACCGGACCCTTGCAACGATCACCTTTCAGAACTTCTTCCGCATGTACGACAAGATCTCCGGTATGACCGGAACCGCGGAAACCGAGGAGACGGAGTTCGGAAAGATCTACGGCCTCGACGTGGTGGTCGTACCGACAAACCGCCCGGTGGCCCGCGCGGATGAGGACGACCTCATCTACATCAACGAGGAAGAGAAGTACACGGCCATCTGCGACGAAATTGCCGAGGTGAATGGCCGGGGGCAGCCCATGCTCGTGGGTACGGTGTCGGTGGAGCGATCGGAGAAGCTCTCGAAAATGCTCACCGGCAGGGGAGTCCGTCACGAGGTCCTCAACGCCAAGAACCATGCCCGCGAGGCACTGATCATCGCCGAGGCCGGCGCGAAGGGTGCGGTTACCATCGCCACGAACATGGCCGGCCGTGGTACCGATATCAAGCTCGGCGGCAACCCCGAGTTCCGCGCCCGGCGCCAGATCGGAACCGAGG
This sequence comes from uncultured Spirochaetaceae bacterium, assembly GCA_964402885.1. Lineage (GTDB taxonomy): Bacteria > Spirochaetota > Spirochaetia > DSM-27196 > PWMO01 > JAAAOH01. The sequence continues at coordinate 23,353 of CAYOFA010000010.1, read as the reverse complement.
GGACCGAGGAACAGTATGCCGAGGCATATCGCCGCGAGCGCGAGAAGTGGCTTCCCCAGTATCAGGAGGTCAAAGACCTCGGGGGCCTCTACGTGCTCGGTACCGAGCGCCACGAGGCGCGGCGCATCGACAACCAGCTGCGCGGCCGCTCCGGGCGTCAGGGAGACCCGGGGCGGTCCAAGTTCTTCCTCTCGATGGACGACGATCTCATGCGCCTCTTCGGCGGTGGCAAGATCAATCTGCGCTCGATTATGGAACGGGGCCTTCCCCCTGGTGAGCCCCTCAACCACCCCCTCATCAACAAGTCGATCGAGCGGGCACAGAACAAGGTCGAGGAGCGCAACTTCGAGATCAGAAAGCATCTTCTCGAGTTCGACGACGTACTCAACGAACAGCGCAAGATGATCTACGAACAGCGGGATGCCATACTCACCGACGACGACCTCAAAGAACGCGTGCTCACCACCGCTGCGGACATCATCCAGGAGCAGATTTCCGAGTACGAGAAATCACGCGGACAGGACCGCGCCCTGCTCTCGGAGTTCCTCGCATCGTTGAAGGAAACCCTGCTCTACACGCCCCATCGGGAGGAGGACGAGCTCGCCGAGCTGCCTCCCGAGGAGCTGAAGCAGACCCTGGTCTCCGACATGCGAGCCGATCTCGAGGAGAAGGCGGAGATCGCCGGGCATGAGCAGCTGAACATGGCCATCCGCTACGAATATCTCCGTCAGATCGACCAGCGCTGGCAGGACCACCTCGAGAACCTCGAGGCGCTGCGGGAGGCCGTCTACCTCAGAAGCTACGCGCAGAGAAACCCGCTTCTGGAGTACAAGCTCGAGGGTTTCCAGATTTTCGACGAGCTCATCTACAACATCCGCTCGGCGATTGCACGCAAGCTCTTCGCGGTACATGCGGAGGGCTTCCGGGAGGCTCGCGCGCGGGCCATGCAACCGGCCGCCCACGCAACAGCCCAGCACGGCAGTTTCCAGATGATCGGCGGTGACGGCGGTGGGGCCGCCGGCGGCGCCCGGCCTGCCGGCGCGGGTGGCGGAACCGCGACGGCAACGCGCCCGGAGAAGGCGCAGGTTCAGCGTTCCTACCCCAAAGTCGGACGCAACGATCCGTGTCCCTGCGGCAGCGGTAAGAAGTACAAGTACTGCCACGGGCGATAGGACTGCCACGGCGACGATCGTAGTGTCAGGTGGGTGCTGCCGGGGTCCGTCGGGACCCCGTGCGTGAGTATTCTGAGAGTACCGCGTCGGCGGTGGTTATCCGAGGGAGTCCGGGCGTTCCTCTTCCACCGGATCCGCCGGTATGCTTTCTTTCGGGACCGTTGTTTCGCGTGTGTACGCGTTTATCAGCGTGAACACCGCAAATATCACAATGATGACAATCGCTAACCGTCGCATGCAGACGTAATCCTCCCCGTTGTAACTCTGTTCATTCGTCCCGACTTTTTGCGATTACCGCTATTCTAATGCAAGTAGTCCATCGGGTCTACAAACGCGCCGTTCTTGATGATCGAGAAATGCAGATGCGGCCCCGTGCTTCTGCCGGTATTGCCCATCCGACCGATGACCTGCCCCTGGCTGACGTACTGCCCCACGCTCACGTCGAAACTGTCGAGGTGCGCATAGAGGGTCTGATATCCGCCGGGGTGTCGCAGGATCACGAACTTCCCGTAGTTTCCGAGCTGGGTTTCGATGTGAGCCACACGGCCCGCCCGCGCGGCCTTCACAGGCGTTCGCATTCGTGAGACCACGTCGAGGCCGTAATGCATTCGCCGGATTCCCGTGAATGGATCGTTTCGCATTCCGAATCCGGAACTCCGGATTCCGCGCATGGGGTGGAGGAAGAGCTCGCCGAGGATGAGTTTGAGCTCCGTTTCGTCCATGCGGGCCTGCGGGACGAACAGCACATCCCCGGGAGTAATGGAGGAGCTCGTCATGTCGTTTGCATCGAGGATCGCGTTCATCCCGACGCCGTAGCGCCGGGCGATCGAGGAAAGCGCATCACCCTGCTTGACCGTGTAGAGGATGCCGTCGCGATCCGGAATGTCGTAGACGGCTCCGACACGCATGAGCCGCACATCCTCTATCTGGTTGAAGCTGACGATGGTGTCCATGTTGAGGTCGTAGCGGAGCGCGAGGCCGAGGAGCGTGTCCCCGGGCTGCAGCTCGTACTGCTCCACTTCCACCGATTCGAATCGGGAGGTGTCTATCTCTCCGGCGCCACCGATGACGTCATACTCGTTCGGCGGATCGAGGAATGCGGTAAGTACGTCCTCGCGGCCGACGGGATCGGGAAGAGACAGATCGCCGGGACGCGTAACCACCCGTGAGAAGGCGTAGGAGGGAGCGAGGATGACGTTGAGGACGAACAGGGTTCCGACAGCCGCCACCAGGACGGCCACGTCCATGCCGGTGAACTGCGAAGCAATGCGGTGCCACAGGCGATCGAGTGCCATGAGGGCTCGGAGCCTCCAACGGGAGACGACCTCGGAGGGCACGCGCTGGCGCGAGAGAACCCGGGGTGTGTCGGCCTGGAACCGCGTATCACCGGGAAGCCGCACGCGTCTGGGGCGGTTCTCGCGAGTAGAGCGAATGCTGCTGTTTCTTGGCCGCCTGCGGACCTTTTGTTTCGTCAAAGTATCAACCATATTCTCTTCAGATATCGACATTAATACAAGCGCGTATTATAGTCGGTCGCGAACTCCGGTGCGCTCGCTACCGCATTGCATGAAGCATCTCTTGTCTCGACACACATCCGTCGATATTATCCTGTGGCCATCCCTCCTCGCCCTTGCAGCTCTCCTGCTCGGTTTCGATGCGGTTTCGGTCCGCGGTCCGTCGATGGAACCGTCACTTCGCGACGGGCAGACCGTCTTCGTCAATCGCCTCGCCTACGGGCTGCGCGGTCCGGGGGAAATGGGATATATTATCCGATGGGGGACGCCTCTGCCGGGCGATCTGGTGGTATTCCGACATCCCAACGGTGGTTATCCTGCAGTCAAACGCTGCCTGCTCGGCCCCGGCGACGCGGTCCGGGCCACGTCGGATCGGCTCTATATCGCCGACGGCCGGTCCTTTCGGATCACCTCGGACCTGAGTCTGCAGCTCGACGGGCGCACCGTGATCCCCGGCGATTCGGTGTTTCTGCTCGGCGAGAATCTCTCGGCGTCCTCCGATTCCCGGGATTTCGGGCTACTGCCCGTGTCCGAGGTGCACGGCAGGGTCATCATACCGACGGAATGAGGGGTAACGTCATCGTATGAGTGACGCAGGACCGAACCGGCGCCGCCTCAGGATGATCTTTCTGGTCATCGGGGCAGTCAGCGCGCTTGTTCTCTATCGCTACGGAAGCATCATGCTGACCGCGGATGACGAGCCCCCCGCACGGGCCCCGGGGGTCGAGCGTGCCGAGCGCGGTCCCATTCTCGATCGCAACGGGCGCATACTGGCCCTGCAGACCGACCTCGAAACGGTTACCGCCTGGACCCCGCATGTCGATGACCCGGCGGCGGTAGCCGAGACCCTCGCCGATATCCTCGGTACCGGTGCCGAGGAGCTCCGCGAGCGTATACTCAGCTCCCCGGGCTATCTCGTGGTGCAACGCACCATCACCCCCTCGCAGAGCCGGCAAATCGAGGCGGCCATCGAGGCGGGAGATCTGCAGGGAGTGCGTCTCGAACCGGACGTCGGCCGGAGTTACCCCGAGAAGGATCTTGCCGCTCACGTTCTCGGGTACGTCGGGCTGGGGAACCGCGGGCTCGACGGGATCGAGTACACCATGAACGAAGAGCTGCAGCCGGGCTCCGGTGAGGGGGCGTTCGGCAATCAGGTCTTTCTCACCATCGACGTGAATGTCCAATACGAGCTCCAGCGGATAGCCGAGACCGCCCGCGCGCGTCACGATGCCGACGCGGTGATGCTCCTGGCAATGGAGGCGGACACCGGAAAGCTGCTCGCATACGCGTCAACGCCTTCGTTCGATCCCAACCGCTTCCAGGCCTTCGACGAGAACGCCCGCCGTAACCGCCCCATCTCGTCGGTTTACGAGCCGGGCTCGGTGTTCAAGATATTCTCGGTTGCCTCCTTTCTCGAGCTCGGCGGAATCGACGCCGGGGACACCTTTGCGACGAGCGGCGGATACGTCAACCAGGAGGCCGGCTTCGAGATCCAGGATCTTGGAGACTACGGCCGGATCTCCACCGAAGGCATCCTCAAGTACTCGAGCAACGTCGGCGCGGCCTACGCCTCGGAAACCGTCAGCGCGGAGTCCTTCTATCACATGATCAAGCTCTTCGGGTTCGGAGAGGAGACCGGCATCCTCTTAAACGGTGAAGAGCGCGCGCTGCTGCAACGCCCGAGTCGCTGGTCGGGACGCACGCAGCAGACGGTCGCAATCGGACAGGAAATCGGGGTAACGGCCGTGCAGATGATTACGGCGGCAACCGCATTCGCAAATGACGGAATCCTCCTCAAGCCCCATATCGTTGACCGAATCGTCTCACCCGACGGGAGAACCCTGCGCACCTACGGACGTGAGCCGGTTCGCGAGGTTCTCTCGCCCCGCACCGCAGGCATCGTGCTGGACGCCATGCGCGCCGCGACCGACCCCGACGGGACCGCGCGGCGGATTCGAATCGACGGGCTGGACATCGCTGCGAAAACAGGCACCGCCGAGGTGTTCAACGCGGAACTCGGAGGCTATTCTGAGGAGGAGTTCGTCGCCTCCACCCTCGCAATGTTCCCCGCAGAGAGCCCGCAGGTCATCCTCTATGTCGTCATCGATCATCCCCGGGAGGGCGGATTCTACGGCGGACGGATCGCCGTGCCGGTTGCGCGGGAGGCGATAGAGTACATGGTCGACTACCTCGGGATCCCGACCGGGATCGACCAGGTGGTGGAGCACTCCGGCCGGGTACGTGTCTCCCGCAGCGAGCTTCCGAGCTTTGAGGATAGAGTTCCCGATCTCACCGGCCTTCCCAAACGCTCCCTCCTGCCCCTTCTGGCCCGCGAAGAGCTGAACGTCAGCATCGAGGGGAGCGGGTGGGTCGTTCGTCAGCAACCGCCGCCGGGGACGCCCATCGAGCCCGGAATGACACTCAGGGTGGAGCTCGAATGACGCTGTTCGAGCGCAATGCGGCGGCTCTGGGCCCGGCCCTGCGAGAACGTCTGGACGCAGCCGGGGAACCGGCGGCGGAGCTCGAGATCATCGACTCAGGCGATGATGAGCCGACCGCGCGCTACGCCGGGCGTTACCTTCACGCCCGCAGCGAGCCCGCCCGTCGGCCGCACCGGACGTTTACCGCGGACTGGGTCCGCGATCATCCTATCGTGGTGTTCTTCGGATTCGGACTCGGCTACGAAGTCGAGGCTTTTCTCGCGCAGCCCGAGGCCGAAGTCGCGGTCGTAGTCGAGCCTGATGCCGGCCTCTTTCGCACCGCCCTCGAGCGGCGGGACCTCACCGCCGTCCTCGATTCGCCGAAGGCGGTCTTTCTCGTGGATGCCGAGCCGGATGCGCTCGCCATGGTGCTCAGGCGCTACGAGCGCCGGGCACCCGAGCGCGCGGTGCTCAACGCCTCGGTGCTTCATCACCGCGAGTACTTCGACCGGGTGGATGCGGTCATGGAGGCCGCGGTGAGCCGGGCACGTATCAACGCCAACACTCTCAAGCGCTTCGGTCGCCTCTGGGTTCGCAATCTCATTCGAAACGTCGCCGTACTCGAGCGTTCACCGGGAGTGCGCGAGCTCACCGACCGCTTCGCCGGCCTGCCGGTGCTCCTCTGCGCCGCGGGACCGAGCCTCGACCTTGCCCTCCCCCGTATCAAAGAGCTCGCCGAACGCCTCCTGATCGTGGCGGTTGATACCGCCGTGCCGGCACTGATGCAACACGGTATAGAACCCGACTTCGCCGTGGTCGTCGACCCCCAGTACTGGAACACCCGCCACCTCGATCGCCTCGCCCCGCAATCAACGATCCTCATATCCGAGGCGTCGGCGCACCCCCGCGTCTTCGAGGTCCTCGACAATCCCACCTACCTGTGCAGCTCGATTTTTCCGCTGGGCTCTCTCCTCGAGGAGACCGTCGGAGAGAAGGGAAAGCTCGGCACCGGTGGCTCGGTTTCCACCACGGCCTGGGATTTTGCGCGTGTCCTCGGTGCGGACCCGATCTACTGCATCGGTCTCGACCTCGGCTTTCCGCAACGGCGAACGCATGTTCACGGAAGCTTTTTCGAAGAGCGCAGCCACATCCTGGCCCATCGCCCGCGCCCCGCCGAGCAGCACTCCTTCGAGTACCTCCATGACGCCGACCCCTTCGAGGTCATCGCGAACGACGGGGGCACGGTGCTCACCGACCAGCGAATGATGATCTACACGTGGTGGTTCTCGAACCAGGCCCGGATACACCGTGGGGTGCGCACCTACAACCTCTCTCCCGGCGGCGTGGCGATCGAGGGGCTTCCCGCGGCCGCCGTCGAGGATTGTCTCGCGCACCCGGTCAGGCGTGAAGACCTGGATGAGAGGCTTCGTCCCCTGCGTGCCGCCCCCGGTCCCGCCGACGTCGCGCCGGGCGACGGGGAAATACCGGGTGACGGGGAAGCGCGCCGTACCCCGCTTCGGTCAACCGTGCTCGCCCTCGCCGATCGGCTCGAGGAGTTTGCACAGACCGCACGCGAGGGACTCGAAGTTGTACTCGAACTGGCCGGAGAGTCCCGGCCTGATATGTCACGCCTCGACGACATTGATGCTCGCCTTGCCGCGTTCCGCTATAAAGATGTGGCCGGATTTCTGCTGCAGGAGGTGGCCGACCGCGTGCAGAACACCGCACAGGAACGGAGCATTACCGGGGCGCTCGGGAGCGCACGGGTTCTCTACGAGGGACTCATAGAGGCAGCGGAATATCACGTGCGGTTACTGCGACTCGCGCCACGCCTCCCGCAGTACACTCAAGTTTCCGGCCGGCGGGTCGATAATTGAAACAAAGGGGAGACCCTTTGCAATTAAGGCGGTATGCACCGACGTCCAGGCATACCGCTTTTTTTATGTCCGCATGGCGGGGCGCTACAGAAACTGGATCGGGAACACGAGTCCGATGTCGCGATTCAGCGCCTGGGAGAATACCTGGTCCGGGTTTGAGGTGTTGCGGATGACGGTCTCCTGGGACACGATCTCACCGGCGAGCACGACCGCCCGCCGACGCCCGATGCGAAGAAGGATGCCTCGGTACCCCTCGACAGTAGCGGGTATCGCGGAGCGCTCCACGGCGTAGAGACGGATCGCCTCTCCGTGGTAGCGGTAGAAGAGGTTCCCGCTGCGGTCACGCGAGGCATGGCGTGCCTCGAGGTCGAACACCGCGAAGACGTGAGCCGAGGGCAGCGCAAACTCCGTGCGCCCGTGCCGGGCAATGAGCACACTCACGAGCTGCCCGGCGCGCGGCAGGCGAATACCCACCGTCGTGCCGCGGCCTGCCTCGGTTTCCAACTCGACACTGCCGCCGAGATAGCGCTCCACCTGCGTTTTCACCACGTCGAGCCCCACACCGCGGCCGGAAAGCTCGTCGGCGGATTTTCGGGTACTCATGCCCGATCGGGATACGAGATCCCAGAGCTCACGGGCGTCGGCGCTGCCCGCCGGAGCGGCCTTCACGCCACCCTCGGAGCCCACGCGGATTCCACGGCCGTCGTCGGAGACGCGTATGACAAGATCATCTCCTTCCTCACGGGAGAATATGCGGAGGGTCGCAACCGGATCTTTCCCCCGGCGGCGCCGCTCGCCCCGGAATTCGACGCCGTGATCGATAGCGTTTCGAACGAGATGCAACAGAACGTCCCGCAACACATGGGAAACCGGCAGAAAGACCTCATGAGAGCCCCCGGCGGTAATCACCCTCACGCTTTTGCCGAGAAAACCTGCGAGATCCCGCGCATGCTGCTCCACACCCCCGAAAACCCCTGAAAGGGGTACCATCGAGGTTCGGGCGATCGTATCGTCGACACTCTCTGCGAGACGCGAGGCCGTGCGCAGGCTTCCGGCTATGCGGCTGTCACTGGTCTCCTGTCGTGAGAGGTGGTCTCGCAGCTGGTCGAGTTGACGATGCAGCTCTCCCGCGTACAGGCAGAGCTCCTCATAGGACCGGGTCGACATCTCTACGCGCACCTGCTCGGTCCCTGCTATCATACCGGACACGAGGGTTTCGTCTTTGCGCCGCAGGATGGAGTCGTAGTCCGCCTCTTCAAGACGCAATAGCTTTACCTGATCCACATCCACCGCATCCTCGGCAACCGAACGGTCTCCCTCGAGCGTGAACAAGGCCGAGAAGCGTCGCGTTGTTGCTTCGGAATCCGCCGGCGGGTGGCTGGCAACGAGGTTCACCGCCTCCTCGAGGTTACTGGTGAGCAGATACCGGCGCGGCATGAGCATCTGCGCGTGCTCGGTCAGCTCACACTCCAGCACGAACAGCCGCTCTCCCCGCTCCCGCGCCTCGACCATCATGTCCCGATCGCGCGGGGTAAGCGCCTCGGAAAGCAGCACTTCCGCAGGCTCGCCTTCCTCCTCCTCGGTGTCGGAGAGTGTCTCGACCGATCCCTGGGCGCGCTCCAGAGCCTCGCCGAAGGAGGTCTCGAGCTCTCCGAGCGTGGCGAGCATCTGCTGAAGGCTCGCCGTCGCCTTGCCGGACAGGGCATCCTCGAGACGGTGTGCCAGACGGGCTACACTCGTGTAGCCGAGGAACGCGGCCTCTGATTTCACCGAATGCGCATACCTCAGCGCTCTGCGCCGGTCTTCGGTCGAGAGGCTGTCTCCGCCGGCATGCTGCAGCGTGCGCTGAAGCAACGAGAGGTACTGCCGACCATCCTGACGGAACAGACGAAAGAGCTCTGGATCGACCTGCCTGGAGCTTACGTTACTCACGATACCACCTATCGCTCGAGTTTCATGAAGAGCTTGAGTGCACGCTGACGAACCGAGGCGTCGGTGTCCTCCAGCCCCGCCAGTATCAGATTTCGAAACAGCTGCAGCCGGTCGATCTCACCGACTGTTTCCATCACGACCCGTCTTATCTCCGGGTTGCCTTTCTGGAAGACCGCCGAGAGATCTCCGGCGGACTGTGCAATCTTCAAGCGTCCGATGGAACGGACGCAGGAGAGCACCACCTGTTGCTCGGAATCGCGCAGGCCCTGCTTGAGAAACGTGTAGGCGCTTCGCTTTCCGAGGTTGCCGAGACTCCTGGCGGCGAACGTCCGGGTGCTCGTGCTGGTGCCCGAGGTGAGCATGCGGCCGAGGCTGAAGAGATTCTGGGGGCGGCGTGCCTCGGACGTGCGGCCCGGGTTCGCGGCGGCGCCGGGATTCGCGGTGCGGCCGGGGTTCGCGGTGCCGCGGGCTTTCGCGGCGGCGCCCGGGTTCGCGGTGCCCGCCCCATTCCGGCGCGCGCCGGCCGCCGGTTTCGCGCCATCGGCGCGGCGCGCCTTGTCGGCTCGGTGCCCCCTTCGAGCTGTGCCGGCATTCCGCGCCGCCGGCGCCCGTCTCCGTGGATGCACGGCCTTGACCTGACGGAACGCCTCTATGACGCTGTCGAGCTTCGCCGGGTCGGCGGCCGCGCCGCCGGAATCCGGATGGTAGCGTTTGAGAAGACGCCGGTATGATTCACGGATGGTCTCGAAGTCGGCCGTCGGCTCGACTTCGAGCACTCGATAGAGCTCACGCACCTTCGTTCCCGACCTCCATATCCTGGTAGAGCGCATTCAGTTCCGCCATCACGGCTTCGAGGGCCATGCGGTACTCGCGGAGCTTCGCCATGTCCGATACCGTTTCGGCCTCGGCACGCTTCTTCGCATGGCGCACCAATTCCTCGATCTCACTGCGGAACTCTTCGTCGAGGTAGGTATCGGATCTGTTTACCAGTCCCGAGATCCTCTCGACCAGCGTTGCCACGCGAAACTGCAGCGCCCGCGGGCTGCGAGAGAGCTCCTCATCGTCACTGGTCGTGACGGTCACCTGCTGGGCCACCCCGGTATCCACGTCGCGAGCCGACACATGGGCAATCCCGTCGGCGTCGACATCGAAGCTCACCTCGATTTTGGGCTCACCCCGACTACCCTCGCGGATGCCGCTCAACATGAACTTCCCGAGCGACAGGTTGTCGGAGGCGCGTTCGGCATCACCCTGCAGAATGTTTATCTCGACGGATTTCTGATTGTCACTCACCGTGGTGAATACGCGCTTCGCCTGCGCGGGGAGACGAGAGTTCCGATCGAGCACGGTGACGTACTGATCCTCATCGATCTCGACGCCGAGGGCGTGAGACATCACGTCGGTGAGGCGAAAGCGCTCGTCCTGCCCGGTGAGCATGCCGGCCTGCACGGCGGCGCCGAGGGCGACGATCTCATCGGGATTGACGAGGGCGGTCTCCTCGAGTCCGAGCTCCTCCTTCAGGCGTTCCCGCACGCGAGGAATGCGCGTAGAGCCGCCGGCGAGCACCAGGTTGTCGACTTTTCCATCCTCGAAACCGGAGTCCTTGAGCGCCTCACGTGTCAGGTCCATCGTCCGGTTCACATGATCCTCAATGAGCTCGTTCAGTTCCTGCCTGGTGACGGTGTAGCGCAGATGCATCGGCTTCCCTCCGCCACCGATGAACGGCAGTGCGACGAGCGCCGAGTCACGGGAGGATAGCTCGATCTTCGCTCGTTCCACGAGATCGCGCACCTGCTGCAGGAGAATGGCGTCGGATGCCACCGACAGACCGTAATCCCGTTCGAAGCTCTCGATCACCCTCTGCTGAATCAGCTGATCGAAGTCGAGACCACCGAGGTACTCGTTTCCGCGTGTCGACTGAACGGTAAAATCGGTCCCGTGTTGGAGCAGGCAGGTCACGTCGAAAGTTCCACCACCAAAATCGTAGACGAGAATCCGCCGCCGGTCCGCATCGCGGCGGGCGTAAGCCAGGGCCGCGGCGGTGGGCTCGTTGAGAATGCGATGTACGGTCAGCCCCGCCCGACGACCGGCCTCACGGGTAGCGCGGCGAGCTGCCTCCGAAAAGCGCGCCGGCACGGTGATCACGGCGTCCTCGACTGTTCGGCCGAGATAGCGCTCGGCGTAGGATTTTATGTGAGCGAGGATGAAGCCGGAGATCTCCTCCGGGCGGTAGTTGTGCCCATCGATGCGAATGCTCTCGCGGTCACCCATGCTCCGCTTCACGTGCATCACGGTCCGCTCGGCATTCACGATGGCCTGATTTTTCGCCGATTCGCCGACCAGCACATCGCCGGTCTCGGTGATACTGCAGATCGAAGGAGTCAGATGCGCGCCGCGGTCGTTCGGAATGACGCGAGGCTGATCGCCGTCCATAAACGCGGCAACGGAGTTTGTTGTACCAAGGTCGATACCGATGATCTGAGACATCCTACTCTTTCCTGTCGGCAAGCGAGATGATCAGTTCCACCTCCCCGACGGTGGTGCCGGTCCGGTTCGCAATGATATTGGAGGCGATTCCCTTGCGATGGAGCTCGACGATCTGCTTTTTCCGCTCGGCCCGCCCCTCGGAGGTTTGTCCCGCCGGCGACTCACCCGTTTTCCGGTCACCGGACGCGGGTGTTTCGGCCGCGCCGGGGGCCGGGCGCGGCTTCTGCTCGCCCCCGGCGCTTGCCAGGGGCCGTTGCCCGCTCTCTCGGTTCGCTGAACCCTGCGTGTGCCCGCCCTCCTCCGACTGCGCTCGGGGTACCCGCCGGAGAATGTCGTTGTAGCGCTCCGTGCTGCCGCTCCGCGACTCGATTTCACGCTTGAGGACCGCCAGTCGCCGGTCGGCCTGCTCGAGGAGGGCGTTCAGCCTGTTCACACGATCCTCGATCAGCCCGATGTTGCGGTCGGTGGTCTGGTTCAATTCCACGATGATGCCGTCAATCTCGCTGCGAATATTGTCCACGACCCGGCCGGGCTCGAGCTTACGGTCGATGCGCCGTACCAGCAGAAGATAAACTGCCGCCGCGAGGCCGACGTTCATCACGACGACGAGAAACGAATTCATGACGGCTTACCCGCTGATATCGACGTTCTGACCGAGGTCGGGATCCCGGAAGACCTGATCTTCCTCCCGCTCCTCCTCGCTCTCCTCCGCCCCGCGCTTCTCGCCGCCTGCCGACCCTTCGCCCGATTCGTCATCGTGTACCTGCTCCGCGCCGTCCGGAAGCGTTTCAGCCTCGGTGACCTGGCGCTGCTGTTCCGCACTGCGTCGGGCGATCTCGCTTCCCGTGACGGACTGGCTCTGGGCCGCCGCCTGTCGAATTGCGGCTTCTTCCTTGCCGACGTGGCCGAGTCTCATCAGAAGTGTCTGAAGGTCGATGGGTTGTATGGCCATCTATTCCTTCCGCGTAATCTCGATATTCTCGCTCGATTCTTCGTACTTCTGGATCTTTATCTGCTTCGCCTCGGCACCGAAGGTGACGCCGTTGAACTCGCTGTGCACATCGAGGAAGGCCTCCTTCACGTAGAGCTTCACACCGGTGTAAACGGTACCCGAGGCACTGATCTTCCCCGCGAGCTTGAGTCCGTCGAGATAGGTCTCGAGCTCGGTGATGTCGCTCTGAATCCGCTCGAGCTCTTCGGCGAGCTCCTTGTTCCGCGCCTGAAGGTCCTTGAACTGCTGGACCTTCTCCTTCGGAATCTCCTTCTTCTGCTTGCTGAGACTGATGAGCGTCTTGAGATCCCGCTTCACGTTCTCGAGCTCTTCGCGCTGCTCATCGCGCTTCTCGCGAAGGTCGGTGAGCTTCTGCTTGCTCTTCGGGTCGTAACCGACCTCGAGCACGGTTTCCTTGCCGGCGGAGGAGCCGAGTGTCTTCGCATCGATCTCCTCCGCGGCCCTGACACGGCCACCGACAATGCGGGCACGCTTCCCGCGGCAGATCACCTTTCGATTCGCAAAGACGTCGCAGTTGATGATACCGTCGCTGACGATCACGAGGCCGCCGGCCTCGACGGTCACGTTCTCTATGAACTTCGACCATACGTTGCCGCCTGCACGCACGACACCCGTTTCCTTCCCTGCGACGCCCTGCCGGACGATGATATCGCCTTCGGCGTCGAGGAGACTCTTGCCGACGCTGCCCATCACCTCGATGTTGCCCGAGGCTTTCACATTGAAGCCGTCGTCCACGCTCCCCTTCACCACGACGCCGCCAAGGAAGGTGATGTTGCCGGTCTTGAGGTTCACGTTGCCATTGACGACGTAGACTTCCTCGACCTGAATTTTGCCGTTGTGGAGGAAGACCTGGCCGTTGAGCTCCGCGATCGCCGTACGGCCATCCTCGGAGAGGCGGACGTTCTTTCCGATCTCGATCTTCGTATCCTGCCCGTCTTTCGCCGGAAGCAGCTTGCCGGTCACGGTGCGGCCGGGCTGTCCGCGTTCTGCGGGAATCTTCTTTGCGAGAACCTGCCCCTCGACGACGTTCTGCACGATGTTCAGCTCTTTGAAGTCGACCCGACCGTCCTGCTCGCGGAGGTTCACCGCATGTTCATCGGTCTCGAAGTTCAGGACGATCCGTGCGTCCGCGCCATTCTTCGGCTTGCTGCCCTCGGCAACGAGCACCGGCTCGCGGTACATCGGGTTATCGGAGAAGCGCCGCAGGATGTCCTCTTTGAGCCCCTCGACCACGCCGTGATCCTGAAGGAAGCTCACGATGTTGTCGTACTCGGGGTCCCCGCCTCCGGGGCCCGGCGGAAGGGCGGTGAGATAGGCCTTCATCTCCATGTCGGCTATTTCTACCGACAGAACGGCATCGGCGGCCGGGTTGTAGTCGTAATCACCGATGGTGATGAACTCACCCTCGGCAAGCTTCACCGCTTTGGAAACGCGGCCGGCGTCGACCTTCCCGTCGGTACGCGCGCGAATGGCTTCCATGGCCTGCTTTTCGGTGGCTCTCTGTCCCCGGCCCTCCGGTTTGGTAACCTTCAGCAGGATGCCCTTGGGCGAAAGCTTCACGAAGGCCTCGCCGTCCCGATCCACGTCCTCGACCTCTTCATCGAAGCCGAAGTCGACGTCGAAGGCGTCATCCATGCCCTCGTCCTCTCGCTGTTCCGATGCCGGATATGCAAGCAACAGATAGGGCTTCCTGCCGGCGCCGAGCACGCCGCGACTGCCCTTCTGGAGAATCTCGTACTCGATGCTCTTCACGGGAAGGGAAAGCTCTATCGAGGCCTGCTTCAGTGCATCATCGAGGCTCGTTCCCTGAACGTTGACGTAGGTCCGCTCACGGTCCTCCGTCATCTGCTTCTGCATGTAGCTCCGTATCTGGGACATCTGCACCATCGCTACATGATCCCCTTCTTGATGTTCGTAAGCTTCGTTCGAAGCCGCATGATGGCCTTTGTGTGGAGCTGTGACACACGCGACTCGGTCACCTCGAGCACCTGGCCGATTTCCTTCAGAGTGAGGTCCTCGTAGTAGTAAAGCACGAGTACCTTCTTTTCCTTCTCGGGAAGCTCCTTGATGGACTGCGCAATGACGCGCTTTATTTCGTCCTTCTCGACGATAACATCCGGGTTCAGGCTGTGCGGGGATTCGATGCTGTCGGCGATGGAGACCTTATCGTTATCCTCACCGGTATACCAGACATCGTTCAGCGACAGAATGGAGGTGCCGCTGACCTTGAGCATCGTCTTCTCGTACTCCTTCACCGACATGTTGAGCTCTTTCGCCACCTCCTCATCGGTGGCGGCGCGTCCGAGCGAGCTCTCCAGTCTTCGCACCGTCTCCTCTATCTCGCGCGCCTTCTGGCGCACCGAGCGCGGCACCCAGTCGATGGACCGTAACTCATCGAAGATTGCACCGCGAATCCGCGTGACGGCGTAGGTCTTGAACTTGACGTGTTTCTCGGGATCGAACTTCTCGATCGCATCGAAGAGGCCGAACACGCCGTACCCAACCAGATCGTCGAACTCCACATTGTGAGGCATACCCACCGCGACTTTGCCGGCAACGTATTTCACCAGTGGTGCATACTGTCTGACGAGCCGCTCCCGGATCTCGGGGTCACCGGTTTCCTTGTAGAGCTTCCAGAGCTCCTCCTCGGATTTTTCAGCCAGGGAGGTTTCCTGTTCCGCCTGCTTCTTGCTCTTACTCATCCCGCTTTATCACCGTTTGCAGTGCTTTCGCAATGACTTCCGGATCCTGCTCGATCCCGTGGGATTGAGCACGGCTCGAACCGCCGAAGCTGCCGTTACTGTCGTCCTCTTCGACCACCTCGGCCCCCTCTGCCCCCTCAGACTCGAAATCCCCGGCGAAGCCCCCGATATCAGGAAGGGCGTCCACGGAGTTCTCATCCACATCTTCCGAACCACTCCGCGCCGAAGCCGCTGAATCGGGCGCCGCTGCCACCTCTTCGACTTCCTCCACGAGCTCGTCGCCGCCACCCGCAGCCGATTCGCCGTCTTCCGCCACCTCTTCGAGGTCGCCCGGCTCGTCTTCATCGCTGAAACCACGCGACGCGCTCGCGCCCGCCGCCTCCGCTGCGCGATCGACCCCGGCGGACCGATCGCTCTCCCCGGCATCCGATTCCCCGGCTGCAGGAAGCTCGTCCTCTTCGCCGTCGTCATCGACGACGATATCGACGTTCTGCCCGTAGCCCTCGGCCTGTGCGGTATTCGAGCTCACAGCAGCTCCGGACAGAAGCTCAGGAAGTCGCGCGGAAATGACGATATAAGAGCCGTAGCCGATTCCGGCAAAGACGATTGCCCCGATGACTGCGCGCAGCAGAATGGCACCGAAACCGACGCCGGCAAGCACACCCGTCAGGGTAGCGATGACAAAGGCCGAGCCGGCGAAGTATGCGCTGAATTTCAGGTTCGGCCCCACGATATAATTCCCCTAGCCTCCAAGACTATGCAAAACCAGAGCCGCAGTCAAGGCTCATCCAATTTCTCAAATAGTCTATACCTTTTCCACCGGTCCTTCACTCCGTCCGAAGAGCTTCTTCAGGAACTGACCGAGTCCCCCGCCCTCGCGATACTCCACGTTCTCGAGCCGTCCCACGATGTGCTGTACACAGATCGATGCTTTCCCGTTGGGATCGACCGCCGAGAACGGCTTCTGTTTGAGCACGGCCTCGTGCACACCGGGGTCGTCGTAGACGTAGCCGAGATAATCCACTTTGAGGTTCAGAAACTGCCCGGCAATGTTTATCACCCGCTCGGCGACCTTCTTGCCTTCGGTGACCGACTTCACGCGGTTGACGATGAGCTTCAGGCCGAGGTTGAGATTGTCGATCTCGGTAGCGATGATCTTGATGATGCCGTAGGCGTCGGTAATGGCGGTGGGCTCCGGCGTGGTAACGATGATTGCCTCGTCCGCCGCCGCCACGAAGGACAGCACGTTTGCCGACACACCGGCGCTCGTATCGATGATGATCACGTCGGCGTTCTCGAGGTGCGAGAGCTCGTCGATGAAGTTGTTGCGCTCGTCTTCGGCCAGATTCGCGATTTTCGCAAATCCCGAGGCACCCGCCACGATCCGGATCCCGTAGTTGGTGTCCATGATGATCTCGTCCATCGTCTTCTGCTTGCGGATGACGTGATAGAGGTTGAACTTCGGAATTATGCCGAGGACGACGTTTACGTTCGCAAGGCCGAGATCCGCATCCATGAGGACCACCTTCTTGCCGAGCCGCGCATACCCGATTGCGATATTCGTGGCGATATTGGTCTTGCCGACCCCGCCTTTTCCGCTTGCGACAGCGATGATGCGGGTCTTCGACTCGCCCTGACCGTTGCGATTCTTCATCATCTCGCGAAGCGATTCTGCCTGATCAGCCATTCATCTCTCCGTACGTTGGACTTCCCCAAATTTATCTTCGATCATTTGACGGTCGACCTGAAAGCCTTCGAGCGTGAGAAGTATCTGTTCGACCGTTGCAGGGTGAATATCCTCGGGAACGTTCTGTCCGTCGGTCAGGTAGGAGATCGGTTTCTGCTTCTCCTCGAGAATACTGATGATGTTCCCGAGGCGATTCGTCTCGTCGACCTTGGTGACGAGAACCGAGGTGTAGCCGAAGGGCTCGAACTGCCGCAGGATCTCGCGCAGGTCCGCGGTCTTCGTGGTGGCGCTGACCGCCAGATGCACCCCTTCGTGGCCGCCGGTCCCGCGAAGCAACTCGTTCATCTCGGCCAGCTTGGTGTATTCCCGGGGACTCTTTCCGATCGTGTCGACGAAGACCATGTCGGCGTCCGCGGCCAGGGCCATCTGCTTCTTCATGTCCTGTCGTGAGTCCACCGAAGCCACCGGGATCTCCATGATATTTCCGTAGGTTTCGATCTGCTCCTTCGCCCCGATACGATAGTTATCGATGGTGAGGATACGAACCTTGCGGGGCTTCGAGCCGTTGAAGGCGTGCATGGCCGCGAGCTTCGCGATGGTCGTCGTCTTTCCCACGCCGGTGGGCCCCACGAGAACGTATATCTCCGGCCGCGCGTCGCTGCTCAGCCGGTGTATTCTGATCGTCTCGCCGATCCACTCGAGCACGCGGTCCTGCACGAGGCGCTCGTTCTCGAGCTCGTCGACCGAAAACGTCGATCTGGCCCGCGCAATGATCCTGTCCACGTAGGCCGGGGTGAAGTCGTTGTGAAAGAGCTTCTCGCGAAGGGCGGAGAGCGTCGGATGCGGGCCGGTGTCGGGAACGGCAGCAACTGAGGCCTGCGCCTCGCGCTCGCCGAGGCTCTCCTTTATCTCCTTGAGCTCCTGCAGCACCATATCGATGGTCTTCTCGCTCTTGACCGAGCCGAGGATCTTCTTCTTCTCCTCATCGAAATCCGCCGGCTTGCGGGCGGGCTCCGTGCGCGCGGGTGTCGCGGAAATGTAGCCGGTAACCTCGACGCCCTCTCTGGCAAACATCCCGAGAAATCCGCCCATGCGGATTGTCTTGTGATGCATGATACGGGCGTTGTCACCGTACTTTGCGCGTACTTTCCGCTCCGCATCGAGGTGCGACGGTGCCTGTTCTACGAAATACTCCATCCCCACAACCTCACTCTTCTATGCTGATCTCACCGATCGATTCTACTTTCACTTCTGGGACGATCTCCGGGGCCGATAGCACGACCAGATCCGGGAGATCGCGCTGCGCGCTCGCCTTTACCAGCGGACGCGCCGCCTCCGAGCAGAGGATGAGCGGAAACACCCCCTGTGAGCGCGCCTGCTGCACGGAATTGAGCAACGCATTAATCCACGCACGTTGTACATCGGGTTGCAGCGCCGGGACCACTCCGCCGGCCGTCTCGACGCGGGAATCTATGATCCGCTGCTCGAGAGACGGGTTGAGAGTTATGACCTTCATGGACTTGTCGTCATCGGCGTACTGCAGGGAAATCTGTCGTTTGAGGGCCTGCCGTACCTTCTCCACCAGGAAACTGCTGTCCTTGGTGATGTTACCATAGTCGGCAAGCGTTTCCAATATGACCACGAGGTTCCGGATGGAGACCTGCTCGCGGAGCAGCCCCTGCAACACCTTCTGTATCTCGCCGAGCGAGAGCGCACCCTGCACATCCTCGACCACAGCCGGGTAGTCCCGCCTGAGGGTGTCGAGCATGGACTTGACTTCCTGACGCCCGAGGATATCCGCGGAGTTTCGCTTCAGCAGCTCGGTGAGGTGCGTGGCGATGATCGACGGTGAGTCCACGACCGTGTAGCCGGCGCGTTCGGCCTGGTCGCGGTACTCCTCGGTGATCCACTTTGCCGGCAGGCCGAACGCCGGATCGGTGGTTGCCTCGCCGGGGATATCCTCCCGCTCGCCGCCGGGATTTATGCAGAGATAGTAGCCCATCTTGATCTTCGCCCTGCCGACTTCGACACCCCGGATCTTGAAGGTGTACTCCGACGGCTCGAGGCGCATGTTGTCTATGATGCGGATCCGCGGCACGACGAGCCCGAGCTCCAGGGCGGCCTCCCGCCGGATGCGGGTTATGCGGTCGAGAAGCTCCGCGCCCTTGTCCTTGTCCACGAGCGGCACGAGGCCGTAACCGAGCTCGAGCGACAGAGGATCGAGAGGGGCAACCGGCGACATCTGCTGCGGCTCCTCTTTGGGCTTGGGCGCCGCCTCGGCAGCCTCCCGTTCCTCGGTGACCTGGCGCCGGCCGAGACGCCAGGCAAGCAGCCCCGAGAGTCCGGCAAGCGGCATCAGGATGTACCACGGGAAACCGGGAAGCAGAGAGAGTGCGAACAGGAAGAATGTCGCGATCCAGTAGATGCGCGCCTGTCCGGTGAACTGCTGCGTGAGGTCGGTGCCGAAGGTCTCCTCGGAGATCGACCTCGTCACGATGAGACCGGTGGCGGTGGAGATGATCAGCGCCGGGAACTGCGTGACGAGGCCGTCGCCGATGGCGAGCGAGATGTAGGTATTGAGTGCGGCGGTGAAGCTCTCGCCATGGATGGTCATCCCCACCACGATGCCGCCGACGATATTCACCGCCGTAATCAGAAGGCCGACACGGACGTTGCCCTGCACGAACTTCGAGGCTCCGTCCATGGCGCCGTAGAAGTCGACCTCGCGCTCGAGATCGAGCTTGCGTTTCGTCGATTCCTCCTCGGTAATGGCGCCGGAGCTGTACTCCTGCTCGATGGCCATCTGTTTGCCGGGCAGAGAGTCGAGTGTGAAACGCGCTGCGACCTCGGCAACACGGGTGGCGCCCTTGGTGATAACGATGAACTGCACCGCAATGATGATGATGAAGATGATAAGCCCGATCACCAGGCCCTCTGTCCCCGCCGCGCCGACGACGAAGCTCGAAAAGGCCTGGATGATCCGGCCGTCGAACTCCGCTCCCTGGGAGAGAATGAGCCGTGTCGAGGACACGTTCAGCGCCAGCCCGTAGACCGTAACTACGAGAAGCAGCGTCGGAAAGACCGAGAACTCGAGCGCATTCTTGATGTAGAGCGTGATGAGAATGGTCAGTAGCGCGAACACGAGGTTGAGCGACATGAGCGTGTCGAGCACCAACACGGGCAGGGGTACGATGAGCATCATCACCACGATGACGACACCCACGGCAACGAGCACGTCACTTCGCTGCTTCAGGAAGGCGTTCGAGAACATCGTCTGTACGTCAGCCATCAGTATTCTCCATTATCCGACTACCCCGGCCTGACGGCCGGACATCCGATAGACCTGCTTCAGCACGGTGACTACCGCCTCGTAGAATTTCTCCGGGATCGTATCGCCGATATCCACCTCGGCGTAGAGGGCGCGGGCGAGCGGTTTGTTCTCGATCACCGGCACCTCGGCCTCCTCGGCCGTTTCGCGAATGATGCGCGCCATGTTGTCCTGGCCTTTAGCCGTCACCGTCGGGGCCACCATCGTGTCCCGGTTGTACTCGAGGGCGACGGCGAAATGCGTAGGGTTCGTCACCACGACGTCCGCCTGGGGCACATTCTGCACCATGTTTCGCGACATCATCTCCTGCATCTGCTGCCGCAGGCGGCTCTTGACCATGGGATCGCCTTCATAGGTCTTTCGTTCCTCTTTGACCTCCTGCTTGCTCATCTTCAGGGACTCCAGGTGCTGGCGACGCTGGAAGATGTAGTCGAAGACCGACAGAAGAAGCATCAGGATGGCCGCCTGAATGAGAATGCGGAACGCAATCGAGGCCACCGCTCCGAACGCCTGAAGGAACGGAACGTGTATGAGATTGATGAGGCGTTCCATCTCGATCCAGATGTTGAAGAAGGCGAGCGCGCCGAGCATGATCACCTTCCCCATGGACTTGAACCAGTTGTAGATGGCCTCCACCGAGGTGAATGTCCGCTCGAGAAACTTGTCGAACCGCGGGACTATCTTGTTGAAATCCGGCTTGATCGTCTTGAGCGTGAACAGCGCCCCGACCTGTATCACGTTCCCCATGACGGCCGCGACGAAGGCCACAATGGCCACCGGAAGCGTGAGCCGGATGAAGAAGGAGTAGAAGGCGGGCGTCACCGCGTTCGACTTCGTGATGTCCATCTCCGCCGCGTTGCTGTAGAAGAAGGTCATCATTGCAATCATCGTATCGAGCAGATACCCGGCAAAGATTGCAAGCGTAACCGCGGTGAAGAGCAGGATAATGGCGCCCGTTACGTCCTGGGACTTGGCGACCTTGCCCTCTTCGCGGGACTTGCGGATCTTGTGTTCGGTGGGCTCCTCGGTGCGTCCCTCTTCCTCGGGCGCAGCGAACCACTGAAGGTGCATCCGCGCGAGGTCCGCGCTGAGGGGACGGAGG
>CAYOFA010000010.1:0-2020 GCA_964402885.1 uncultured Spirochaetaceae bacterium | reverse complement strand
CGGCAGCCTCCCCCGCCTCGATGGCGGCGTCCTGCCCGGCGGTGTACATCGTCTGGATGACCTCGAAGCCCTCATCGATGAACTGTGAGATCGCCTCCGCGAGGAAGGGCATCCCGACGATCAGCACCACGAAGGTGATGCCGATGGAGATCGGGAAGCCGAGAACCAGGAGGTTCATCTGAGGAGCGGCCTTCGCAAGCAGTCCCATGGTCACGTAGACGAGGACCAGGGTGCCCAGGATGGGGAATGCAATGATCAGCGCGTCCTGGAAGAGTCCCGAGAGCCGTGTCATGACCTGCTGCACGATATCGCTTCGAATCAGCACGAGATCCACCGCACGCATGCGCTCGAAGGAGCGCTGCACGCCGATGAGGAATATCTTCTGAAAGCCGCTCGTGTTCACGAAGATGAGCATCGCCACCAGATTCAGGAACTGGCCCATGAGGGGGATCTGCACCTGAGAGAGCGGATCGAATACCTGAGAGGCGCCGAAGCCCATCTGGAGGGAGAACATCTGCCCGGCGAGCTGGAATGCCGCGAACACGAGGAGCAGAAAGAACCCGGTAATGATACCGACGAGCGCCTCACCGACGAGCAGCAGCACGAATGCAAGGCCGGTGTCGGGGATCGGGTAGCCGGCGCTCGACACCTGGGGGAACACCAGGGCCGCCACCATGAGCGCGAGTGCGACCCTCACCAGGGCGGGAATGGACGAGGAGGAGATCATCGGCGCCGTCGCCAGCAGCGCGAATACGCGAACGAACACGAGGAGGAAGAGCTGGCTGTTCGCGGCGACCGCATCGATCACTCGAGTTCTCCTATCCCACCATGTTCGGAATCTGCTCGAAGAGACTCTGCGTAAATCGCAGCAGCGTCTGTATCATCCACGGCCCGAAGAGCACCACCGCAAAGAGGATCGCGGCGATCTTCGGAATGAAGCTCAGGGTCTGGTCCTGTATGGAGGTCGTGGCCTGAAAAATCGCCACGACGAGGCCCACTCCCATGCCGATACCCAGGATGGGCGCGGCCATGAGCAGGACCTGGAGCACCCCGGCACGAATGATGTACACGGCGTATGAAGCATCCATCAGAAACCTCCAAAGCTTGCGACGAGCTGTTGTGTGATCAGGTTCCACCCGTCGACAAGGACAAATAGAATCAACTTGAACGGAAGAGAGATCATGATGGGCGGCAGCATGATCATGCCCATCGACATGAGAGTGGATGCCACGACCATGTCGATGATGATGAAGGGAATGAAAAGCAGAATGCCGATCTTGAAGGCCACGGTGAGCTCGTGCAGCACGAAGGCCGGCAACAACACCCGCGTGGGCACGTCGGCGAGATTCTGCGGTCGCTCGAGGCCACCCATGCGCATGAACAGGCGCACGCTCTGCGGGTCCTCCCTCATCTGCCGGTACATGAACACCCGAAGCGGCCCGATGGTCTCCCCGTAGGCCTCTTCGATGCCGATCTCCCCGTCCCGGAAGGGCGCAAATGCATCGTCGTAGATTTCCTCGAGGGTCGGCCACATGATGAACATGGTCATGAACAACGCCACACCCATCAGCACCTGAGTCGGGGGCACCTGCTGCAGCGACAACGCCCGCTTGACGAAGTCGAACACGATCGCAATCCGCAGGAAGGATGTCGTGAGGATGATGATTGACGGCGCGAGGCTGAGAACCGCCAGGATCAGCAGAAGCTGCACCGAAAGCGCCACTTCCTGGCTGTTTTGCGGCTCCCGAATATTGAGATCTATGAACGGAACCTGCAGTGCTTCTTCGCCGGTCGGCACAGCCTCCCCGACGGCTGCACCCCCGGCCGCATCAGTAGCCGCGGCGCCGTCGCCGGCTTCCTGGGCGGCCGCCATCGGCGCAACCAGGGCCGCCGCGATCGCCAGCAGCAGGACCGTAGCGAGCTTACTTCGTTTCATTCCCCCCCCAGTTTCAAATCGGACGGCCCGCTCGGGGCCGCTGTCCTACCGCAATTTCCGAAGCCGCTCCTTCTGAGACTCGAA
>CAYOFA010000009.1:35277-37002 GCA_964402885.1 uncultured Spirochaetaceae bacterium | reverse complement strand
AGGCAGTCGATCGGCTCGAAGCAGCAAAGGTATACCCGCGAAACCTCGGAGAGGGGAAGCTCCCGACCGCGGAGGCCGACAACGAGATCGACTTCTGGCTCTCCTGCGCACATGCCGTCCTGGCTGACGAGCCGGCCCGGGAGGCTGCCCTTCGAGCAGCCGCACGCGGAGAAGAGGCCCCCGAGATGTCGTTCTACTACAACGATCGCCCTGCCGACGCCATCTTCTACCAGGCGCTGGCCTGGCGCCTGCTGGGGAACGAAACAAACGCGCGTCGCCTGCTGCACCGTCTTCGCGACTACGGTGAAACCCATCTGGACGACGCCATTCAGATCGACTACTTTGCGGTCTCCCTGCCCGATTTTCTCGTATTCGAGGAGAACCTCGATGAGCGCAATCGTCGCTTCTGTCTCTACCTGTTGGCGCTCGGCGAGTGGGGCCTGGGTCGACCCGAAGCGGCCGCGCACAATCTGAAGACGGTGCTGGACACCGACCCCGGGCATGCCGGCGCCCACTTCGCCGCCGCGCTGGTCCGTTCCTGCGTCGGTGCCGAGGACACGACGACCGCCGCCTTCCTCCGGGAGGCGACGACGCCACGCGGTTGAGGGAACACTATGCATCGCCTCGAAAGCGAACAACTGAGCCTCACGGTTCTCTCGGAGCGGGGCGCGAAGATCGCCTCGCTCTACCACAAGCCCACGGCCACCGAGCTCTTGTGGCAGCGGGCCGGGGACGGAGGGGGCACGGCGGCCGATTACAAGACCGCCGCCGGCGTTGCGCCCGGAAGAGCCTTCGATGCATCGCAGGCATGGGGCTGGGACGAGATGTTCCCTGCCATCC
Organism: uncultured Spirochaetaceae bacterium; assembly: GCA_964402885.1. Lineage (GTDB taxonomy): Bacteria > Spirochaetota > Spirochaetia > DSM-27196 > PWMO01 > JAAAOH01. Next base: position 36,162 of record CAYOFA010000009.1, on the reverse strand, counting down.
ACGCCGAACGGTTCGAGGACGAGGCCGGCCGCCGAGTAGACGTTTCCGACCACGGAGAGGTCTGGACGCTGCCCTGGGAAGTCCTGCGGGTCGCGGGTGAAACCTCGGTGACCCTCGGCGTGACGAGTCCGTCCATGGGCTACCGTCTGCTTCGCACGACCACCGTGAGAGCCGCCAGCGTCCTGCACGAGTACGAGCTCCAGAACACCGGCGAGACGCAGCTTCCGTGGATGTGGGCCGCCCACCCGCTGTTCGTTCTTCGGGCAGGGTCGTCGCTGCACGTCCCGGCTATCTGGGATACCGTGCGGAATGCTCACGAGTCGCCGGCAATGCCCGAATACGACAGGCTCTACCCCTACCCCGGCGCCGAGCCTCGGCTCGACACACTACCGGCACCGGATTCCGGGAGCACCCTGAAGTACTTCTTCGAACGCCCGAACATCGAGCCTGAACTCGGCATTACCCTTTCACAGCCGTCGATCGGCCTCGACGTTCAGGTGCGCACCGACCCGAAGGCGTCACCCTGGTACGGCGTTTGGTGCAATGCGGGAGGGCTCTTCGGCCACAACAACGTGGCGATCGAGCCGGCCTCCGCGCCCATGGACAGCCTATCCGCCGCCGACCGGCTTGGACGGCTACCGCGCCTCGCGGCCGGAAATCGCGTATCATGGTGGATGCTCGTGTCGGTTACGGCTTACTGATTTTCTCGAGGAGTCCGACGCGCCGATTCCCTGCAGGTTGGAACCTCGACGCGGACCTCCTCCACCGAATCTACCGACGCCGCGTTACATTGCGAATGAGCCCCCGTACCATGCGCCCGACGCCATAGGATGCCTCTCGCTGCACACCCTTCTTCACCGAGTCGAGAAGCTGGTCTTTCACGGA
>CAYOFA010000009.1:25210-35177 GCA_964402885.1 uncultured Spirochaetaceae bacterium | reverse complement strand
CCCCTGGCTGCGCCTCGGAGCCCGTGCCTCCATCTGCAACCCCGGCGCCTGCGCCGGTGCGATCGAACACGTACTCCCGCTTCCAGCCGTACGCGCCCTCTATGGCGTCGGCAAAGATTCGCGCCACAGTGCCGGCGTCGAAGTCCGTCTTGGCGCTGCGAAACATGCCGGCGGCATCGGCGTACTCGATGAACAGACGATTGTGTTCGCCTGCTGTCTGTAGATACTCCTCGCCACCGAGATGTAGAATGCAGTGGTCAAGCGAGTCTCCGATGTGCTCTACCGTTCTGAGGATCTGTGACTCGGAGGGGTCGGCGATCCGGCTCCCGTTGGAGTCTTCAAGGATAACGGCGCGACCGGGCATAATAGCGCTCCTTCCTGCTGGACAGAAGATCGGTACCGTCTACGACGATCAGGAGATAGTATAGTGCCGCTTCGAGCATCTTGCATGTCGTTTATCAGAGGATCGCGAGCAGATGTACGATCACAAATGAGCCGGCCCCCGATCGGCCCGACACTCGCCTTTCTTGCGGCCTGTGCTCTACTCTCCGGGGTGGCTGCGGAAACGCCGGCCATGGGCTCACGCCTGCGCTCCGAAGAGGTCTATACCTCCAGGCAGCTGAGCGCCGGACATCAACATGATGGATCGCTCTATTTTCTCGTAAGCTACGGCCTGTATCGCGCACCGCGTGGCATCGCACGCTTTCCCGACGGCGGCAGAGCCCGGTATCTCTTTCACGAGACGCACCTGTACCGGTACGATACACGCGACGATGGAATCGAGCGTCTGCTGGAGCTGGAAACCGGCCGCCCTCCGGGGCTCGACGTACGGTCATCCTACTTCGAGCGGCACGACGATCTTCTGTATGTAGTGTTCAAGGTCGGCCACGGTTCACGCGACGAGCCGGAGGCGTGGCGTGCCGCATGCTGGAACACGCGCAGCGGTGAGAACATCGGCGTGGACCCGGCGACCTCGCGAGCGCTTCTCGAGCGCTTCCACTACGACGGAGAGCAGCGGGTGCCGATCTCCGAGGTGACCTCCGCCGTCGGAGAAATCCCGGTTCGGGAGTGGGGGTTGCCGTCACCTCTCGACTACACCGAAAAGCGCGCGGCGGAATACGCCGACGATCTCGTCCACCTGCGCGGTGATCAGTCGTACAGAAACGCCATCATAGCCGATATCGCGGCCGGAAGGATCGACGCCGATCCGGCAGAAATACTCGGCACGATGGAAGAACGCAGGCAATCCCTGGAGGAACCCTACAGCGGGACCTACGAGCTCTTCGCCCGCGACACCGTGGAAGGGCTGGAGAGGATCCGATAATTGAAGCGGCCCCGTTTCCGGGGCCGCGTCGGCTCAGTTCGCCGCTACCGGCACCTGCGCCTCGGTCTTCTTCGTGTTCTTGGCGCGGAAGTGAATCTTTCCGTTGCGGATGCTCACCACCACGTGGCTGCCTTCGTGGAACCTGCCCTTGAGGATCTCCATCGAGAGGGGATCTTCCACCTCTTTCTGGATGGTCCGTCGCAGCGGGCGGGCACCGAACTTGATGTCGAAGCCCTGGTTGATGAGGTACTCCTTGGCCTTCTTGGTGACCTCGAGCACGATCTCCTTCTCCGCGAGCCGGGTCTGAACCTCGGCAAGCAGGATCTCGAGAATGCGCCTGACCTCGCTCTGCTGCAGGCTGTGGAAGACCACGGTCTCATCGACGCGATTGAGGAACTCCGGACGGAAGAGCCGCCTGAGCTCATTCATCGCCGAGGACTTGATCTCCCGATAGTTCATCATGTCTTCATCGGTCTGGAACCCGACCATGGAGTCGCGGGAAATCTCCCGCGCGCCGGCATTCGACGTCATGATCATGATGGTATTCCGGAAGGAAACCGTGTGTCCGAGATTGTCCTGCAGCTGCCCTTCCTCGAGGACCTGCAGCAGGATGTTGAATACGTCCGGATGCGCCTTCTCGATTTCGTCGAGGAGGATGACACTGTAGGGCTTGCGGCGGATCTTCTCGGTAAGGAGCCCACCCTCGTCGTAGCCGACGTAGCCCGGAGGTGCACCCACGAGTCGCGATACGTTGTGCTTTTCCATGAAATCCGACATGTCGATGCGCACGAGCGCCTCGTCACTGCCGAACATGAACTCCGCGAGGCTCTTGGCCAGAAGCGTCTTACCGACACCTGTCGGGCCGAGGAAGATGAACGATCCCATGGGCCGCTCCGGCGCGCTGAGGCCGGTGCGCGATCGGCGGATGGCCGAGGAGATGGCGTTGATGGCATCGTCCTGGCCGATGACGCTCTTGTGGAGCTCTTCCTCGATATTGAGGAGTTTCTGCTGCTCGCTCTGCGCGATGCGTGCAAGCGGGATACCGGTGATGTCGGCGAGCACGTACTGCACGTCATCGGAATCCACCACGTTCTGTTCGGTCTTCAGCGTCACCTTCCACTGATTCTTGAGCTCTTCCACCCGCCCTTTGAGCTGGCGCACCTCGTCGCGGACGGCGGCGGCGCGCTCGTAGTTCTGGGAGTTCACCAGGGAGAGCTTCTCCTGATTCAGGCGGTCGATCTGTCGCTCGAGATCGGCAAGCTCGGTCGGGCGGACGCTGTTGTGGATGCGCTTTCGCGACCCTGCCTCGTCGATGAGGTCGATGGCCTTATCCGGCAGGAATCGATCCGGCACGTAGCGCCGCGAGAGCATGGCGGCCACCTCGAGTGCACCCGGCGTGAAGGACACGTTGTGGTGGTCCTCGTATCGCTCCTTGATTCCTTTCAGTATCTCGATCGTCTCTTCGACCGACGGCTCGTCGACGAAGATCGTCTGGAAACGCCGCTCGAGCGCCGCGTCCTTCTCGATGTACTTCTTGTACTCGTTGAGCGTCGTCGCGCCGACACACTGTATCTCCCCGCGCGAAAGCGCCGGCTTGAGCATGTTCGATGCGTCGATGGCACCCTCGGCGCCTCCGGCACCGATGATGGTGTGGAGCTCGTCGATGAAGAGGATGACGTTCCCGGCGTTGATGATTTCCTTCATCACGCGCTTCAGCCGCTCCTCGAACTCGCCGCGGTACTTGGTGCCGGCGATGAGTGACGCAAGGTCGAGGGTGAGCACGCGCTTTCCGATGAGCACCTCGGGCGCAGAGCCGTCGATGATTTCCTGCGCGAGCCCCTCGACGATGGCGGTTTTGCCGACACCGGGTTCTCCGATGAGAACGGGGTTGTTCTTCGTTCGACGCGCCAGTATCTGGATGACGCGATCTATTTCCTTGTCACGCCCCACGACCGGGTCGAGCTTGTCCTCACGTGCCAGTTCGGTGAGGTCACGTGCAAACTCGTCCAGCGTCGGCGTGGATTTCTTACCTGTTTGTCCCTGCTGCATTTTTCTCTTCTGCTGCGGAAGCCGGGATGCTGTCGCACCACCGCCGGTGGTGGACCCGCTGAGCTCGGCAATCACCTCTCTCAATGTCTCTATGGTCACATTGTGCTTGCCGAGGAACTTTGTCGTTTCGCCGTTCGGCTCACGCAAGCACGCGAGCAGAAGATGTTCCGTGCCTATATACTCGTGCCCGAGATTTCTCGCCTCTTCCGCGGAGTCCTCGAGGACCTTCTTGCCCCGGGGTGACGGGGGCACATCACCGAGGATGAACCCGCCGCGCTTCTTGGGAATAGCCTTCTCGAGCTCGAGCTGCATCTTTGCAGGGTCGATCATGACCTTCTCGAGTGCCTTATATCCAAGTCCGCCTCCCTCTTTGAGGAGGGCAAGAACGATGTGTTCGGGCAGCAACTGGTCCGAGTGAAAGCGCTTTGCCTCATCCTGGGCAAGTATGGTCAGCACTTTCTGTGCTCGTTGTGTTAGTCCTTTGAACATTCAGATCCTCCCAGAGTCAGCGCTGTGACTCGAGGTACCGCCGTAGCAGTACCGCTCGCTGCTCGTCTTCGTTCTCCTGTGTGTCGTCGATGCCGTAACCCTTCAGTGAGTGAACTACATGAGAACGTTGCGTGAGGAAAAACAACGATGTTGCCTGTGCCAACGTTATCTCCTGCGCCATGCCCAGTGCCACGCCCAGTCTCAACCACGACAGTAGCCTGAATGCTTCCGTCCGCGTGAGGCAACGCGAATACGACAGTATTCCCATCGCCCGGTACACGGCGTCCTCGGTTTCACCCCTGCGGGAGTCAGTCAGGCTCTCCCGCACCTGTCGCTCATAATTTACCAACTGCATTGTCGCACGTTCAAGTTTTTCGACGAGCTCGTCCTCGCCGATACCCAGTGTCTGCCGCGACACGAGCTGATATACATCCCCGAGCGACTCCGTCCCCTCCAGCGCGAACCCTCGCACCGAGAAGCCTTCCTTCCAGACCGCACCGAGGGCCTCCTCGAGGAGACCCAATCGCCGCAACGCGGGAAGATGCAGCATGGTCGATGCCCGCAACCCCGTTCCGAGGTCATCCAGGCGTGCAGTGAGATATCCCCACTCGAGTGAAACCGAAACGGGAAACTCATCCTCTAGACTATCGTCAATCTCATCGCCATCGTCGAGCGCTCCGCGCAAATCCAGTCCGCCGCGAAAGCTCACGATCCGCAGATGATCGACATTGTTCACCTGTACGGCAAGCCGCTCATCGTTTCTGAGGTACAGCGGCCCCGCATCCAGGGTCGGCTCGGCCGGAAAGAAATTGCGCTCCACGAGGAGCTCACGGAATCCTTCTTCGTCGGTGTCGAATGCACCGAACTCTTCCTCGCGGTCGGAGAAGTATTCCGCAAGGTTATCTTCGAGCTCGGCCCGCTCGCGCGGCTCCATGAATCCCGGGAACGCGTAGCCCACTACGTTGCGGGCCAGGCGCACGCGCGAGGACATGACCACGTCCTGCTCCGGCCCCTGATCCGAAAACCAGCTCGTGTCGTACTTCAGATCAGCCATCACTTACCTCGCGGTCCATGACCGAGAGCTCATCCCGCAGACGCGCCGCCGCCTCGTAATCCTCCGCGGCCACCGCGGCCTCGAGGCGCCGGCGCACCCGCTCGCGATCCACGAAGAAACGCTTGTACATGAGGAGGCGCTCCGGATACTTGCCCGCATGCTGAGCAGGGCTCGGGCGCCGCTCCAGGATGGATCGGATCTCGCCCTCGAACACGGCGTAGCACTGCGCGCAGCCGACCTCACCCGTCTGGCGGATGTCGCGATAGAGCCTGCCGCAACCGTCGCAGCGGGCGTCCTCCTCCGCTTCGGGGTCGGCGTTGAACGCACCGGAGACCAACTCCTGCACGCTCGGTGTCGGCATCGTCGATTCCGGCTCGATACCCAGCTCGAGAGCACAGCTCTCACAGAGCATCAGCTCCTCGGTCTGCTTCCCCCAGACCCGCTGGATCTTGATGACGCCTTCTCGTTCACCGCAGATGTTGCAGAGCACATTGCCTCCCTGTCTTCAGTCTACATCGCATGCGGCGGCAATGCAAAAGACACGTGACGGATTCCGGCCTTCGGTTTCCGTCCGGACGAATGGAATTTAGTGTATTTTCTCTCAAACGGCAAGTTGAGCAATTCTCATTAGTGCCGCCGCATAACCTCGAGCGGCCGGATCCGGCCGGCCCGGTAGGCGGGCACCAGCGCCGCGACGGTGGCAAGCAGCACCGTAAGCGCGGCCACCGCGAAGAGCTGGGCGGGATCGACCGTGATCGGAATCGTCTCCAGATAAAACTCCGAATGAAACACGTTGAGATTGCGCGGCACGTCATCCACCAGGGGCGAGAGCAGGAGATACACGCCGCCCTGTATCCAGTCGGCAAGAGCCTCGATGCCGGCGAGGACACCGTTTATGTTCACGGCAAGGGCCAATCCCACCGCAAGCCCGAGCGCGGCGCCGAGCACACCGGTGAAGAACCCGGCCAGGACGAACACGCGTCTGATCCCCGCCGGACTCGCGCCGATACTCTTGAGAATGGCGATCTCCGATTGCTTCTCCAGGACGAGCATGACGAGGGACGAGGAGATGTTGACCGCCGCCACCACCACGATGAGGGCCATGATGAACACGAGGAGATTCTTGGTGGTACGGAACGACATGTAACGCGAGCGCTCGAGCTCGTACCAGGTGAACAGCCGCCAGTCGCTCCCGAGCCTGCGGGCGACCTCGTTTGCCAGATAGCGGGACTCACCACCGCGTCCGGTCGCGAAGAGCGGGTTCGGTAGTGAGTACGGCTCGGTGATCTTGATGCCGAGTACCTGCCGGCTCGAGCCCGGCGGGAGCACGCGCATTCCCCGCTCGAAGGGCATGAAGACCCACAGCTGATCGAGCTCCTGATAACCGGTGCTGATGATGCCGGCCACGGTAAAGCGTGAGACGCGAGGCAGGAAGGCGCCGTTGTCGAGGGGCCTGACGGTGAGAAGGCGCACCGGGTCGCCGGGCTCGACGTCGAGATCCTCGGCGAGCGCACGGCCGAGGACGACGCTGTTCTCGTCGGAGAGATCGAAGCTCCCGGCCTCCACGTCGACGTAGCGCCGGAGCCCGGCGTCCCCGGACCAGGCCTCGTCGGGAATCGCGCGGACGGTGACGCCGCTGCGCCCTGCCTCCGAGGAGAGGAGTCCCATGCCGCGCCGCTCGGGCGTAACCACCGTCACGCCCCGTATGCCCGCGATACGGTCGGCCGCCTCTGAGACCTCTTCGACGCTCATATCGGGAGCATGGATGGCCTGCAGATGGTAGGTACCGGCCTCGATGAAGCGGTCGGTGATGCCCTGTATCATCCCGTCGGCGAGTTGCATGACGACGACGAGGGGCACGAGGCTCACCGCGACACCGATGACCGCCGAGCGTATCCTCGCGCCGCCGCGCTCGCCGCGACCCGCGAGGTAGCGGACCGAAAGAACGAGGGAGGCGAGCGGTTTCATGCGGTTGACACCCGTCCGTGCACGAGGTGGAGGTGATGCTCGCCCCGGTCGGCGAGGCTCACGTCGTGAGTGACGAGCAGCAGCGTCTTCCCGTACTCGCGCACGAGGTCGAAGAGGATGCTCTCGACGGTTCGGCTGTTTCCCTCGTCGAGGTTGCCGGTGGGCTCATCGGCGAGGATGATGTCGGGATCGTTCACGAGCGCCCGCGCAACTGCCACGCGCTGGCGCTCACCGCCGGAGAGCTGGGTCGGGAAGTGATCCGTGCGGTCCGCGAGGCCCACGTCCGTGAGGAGCCTCCGTGCGCGCTCGGTGGCCTCATCGCGCGCGACGCCGATCATGAACGCGGGCATCATCACGTTCTCGAGAGCGGTAAAATCCTTGAGCAGGAAATGGAACTGGAACACCAGACCCACGACGCTGCTTCGATACCGCGTCAGCTGCGACTCGGGCAGCGAATCGACGCGATATCCGGCCGCCTCGATGGTGCCGCTGCTCGGCGTATCGAGGCCCCCGATGAGGTTGAGGAGGGTGCTCTTCCCCGAGCCGCTCTCCCCGGTAATGACCACCGTCTCGCCGGCGGCCACCGCGAGGTTGACGTCGGTGAGGATGTGGAGCTCCTCCGCCCCGGTGACGAAGGTCTTTGCTACATGTGCCAGATCGAGAATCGCGGTACTCATTCGTTTCTCAGGACCTCCGCCGGTTTGATACGCGCCACGCGAAAGGAGGCGAAGTAGGCTGCCGCCGTGGCGGAGACGAGCGCAAAGAGGAAGACACCCGCCGTCTCCCACAGGACCGCACGTGTGGGCACCTCGGTGATGTAGAAGTAGGCCGGCGAGAAGATCGTGAACTGCCCCTCGCCCATCACGCCGCCGAGAAGCTGCAGAACGCTTCCGACCGCGTTTACGGTCCACTCGGCCAGCGCGAACACGCCGTTGACATTCTCAGACACCAGCAGTCCCAGCGCCACGCCGATCACCCCGCCGAGCAGGCCGATCATGAGCCCCTCGAGGGTGAACACGGCGCGGATGCTGCGCGGCGGCGCGCCGAGCGCCTTCAGCACCGCGATCTCCTCGGTCCGCTCGACCACGCTGCGACGCAGGGACTGATAGATGTTGCCTCCGACCACGACGAAGATCAGCCCCACCAGCAGCATCATGAGCGTCTTTTCCAGCCTGAGGGCGCCGAAGATCGAGCGGTTGAACTCGCGCCAGGAGACGACAGAGGCTGCCGACGGGAGCGCTTCCTCGAGCCGTGAGGCCACGAGGCGATCGTTGAAGCGGTTTTCGAGCTTCACGCCCCAGGTGACGGATTCCCCCGCGGCAAAGCTGCGTCGTGCCTCGTCGAGGGAGATGAAGCCCCAGCTGCGGTCGTAATCGAGAAAGCCCGTGCGGAACATGCCGCGGACCGTGAGTGCGGTCTCCTCGGGGTTCGTCGCGTTGAAGTCATCGCCGCCGAGGTTCACGAAGGTGATGGGATCCCCCACGCCGACGCCGAGCATGCGCGCGAGCTCGATACCGATCACCACCGCGCCGCCGGAGGCGATGTCGAAGCGGCCGGCAACGAGCTCGAGGTTCCCGGCGAAGCCGCGGTCGCGCGTGCGGATGTCGGCCGGTACGCCCCGGAGGACAACCGCCTCGGGGCCCGCGTAGCGGCTGCGGGCGAGGGTCTGCAGCTCGTGAAAGGGGATGGCGGTGGCCACGCCGCGGATGTCGTCGAGGCGGCGGGCGAAAACCCGCTCGGGTGCGCCGGCGCCCGCGGCGTCGTCGTCGGCAGCGTCGTCGGCGGCGGCACCTGCGTCACCGGCAGCAGCATCGCCGGCCGCGGTGAGCCCCCGCACGCGCAGGTGGTAGGAGTTGATTTCGAGGATGCTCTCGATGGTACCGATCTGAAACCCGTTCATCACGGCAAGCACGGCGACGAGCGTCATGACGCCCACGGCAATGCCCGTAACCGAGAGCACCGATGCGGTGTGCCCCTGCTCGCGGCGCCTGGTGCGAAAGTGGCGCCGAGAGACGAACAGGACCCAGTTTCCTCGCATCGCGCTACCGCCCCGACACCAGCTCGCGCGAGACCGGATTGTCGTCGCGGTAGGTGACACGAAGGAAGGGCTCACCGTTGCGGTAGGTGATCTCCTCGCGCATGCGGTCGTCGGAGTAGACGACCTCACGGACGGTGCGGCCCGCTACCTCTACCACGCGTCGGCTGAGATCTCCGTCCTCGTCGTAGTGGTACTGCTCCACGCGACGGCCGGCTATGTCGCGCCCGTCGGTGACGGCTCGGGCGAGGCGACCGCCGTCGTACTCGTAGGCCGTTCGCGAGACTACCTCCCCGTCGATCTCTTCCCTCGATGTGACGAGCCGCCCATCGACGTAGCGCTCGACACTCCTGCCGGGCTCGGTGGGGCGTCGATACGTCACGTCGTACGCATCCGGCGATTCGTAGCGGTACTCCTGCTCCGCCACGAGCTCGCCCTCGCGGCGCTCGGCGCGGTAGGCCACGCGGCCACGGGCATCGTAGCGGACGACTGCAAGCATCTCCCCGGTGCGGAACGATTCCTCGAACAGGCGGCCGTCCGCGTATGCGTATGAAGTGGAGCGCAGCAGGGTACCGTCATGCTCGCGGCGGACACGGCGGATACGGCCGCGCGAGTCGTAGGCGAAACGGTCGGTGTAGCGCAGCGTGTCATCGGCATTGAAATGCCGCTCTATCACGCGTCTGCCGTCCTCGTACTCGACCTCGCTGCGTCCGGCAAGAAGGCCGGTATCGTCGTACTCGAGCTCCTCCGTGATGCGGCCGCGCTCGTCGAATCGCCGTACCTCGCGAAGCACACCGTCCTCGTAGCGCTCTTCCTCGAGGACGCGACCGCGGCCGTCGAGTCGCAGGCGCTCGAGACGTGTAAGCTCACCCTCGCGGAAGAGGGAGCGCTCGCGCACGCCGTCGGTACGCTCGACCTCCAGAACGTACTCGTGGCTCTCGCGTTGAGATTCGGGGATCGGCGACACGGCAGTCCCGGCGGCATTCGAGCGAAACAGTTCCTGCGCGCCGAGCGCGGCCGGCTGCAGGAGGAGCGCCGCAAGCAGCGC
>CAYOFA010000009.1:21089-25110 GCA_964402885.1 uncultured Spirochaetaceae bacterium | reverse complement strand
TCGTCATTCCCCCACCCCCAGAAGCTCGGCGAGGTATGACGTCGCGTCGAAGGGCACGAGGCTGTCGTAGGTTTCCCCGCGGCCGAGGAAGGCGCAGGGGATGCCGAGCTCGCGCGCAATGGGCACGAGGATGCCCCCTTTTGCGGTGGAATCGTACTTGGCGAGGATGATGGCGTCGAGGCCCACCGCTTCGTGGAAGATCTCCGCCTGGCGAAGCGCGTTCTGTCCCGTGGTCGCATCGATGACGAGTATCCGGCGGTAGACGGCGTCGGCGGCCCGGTTCTTCACGATCTTGTCGATCTTGGCGAGCTCGTTCACGAGGTTCTGTTTGCTGTGCATGCGCCCGGCGGTATCGGCAAGCACGAGGCGGTCGCCTCGCGAGCGCGCGCTCTCGAGCGCATCGTAGATGACGGCGCCGGGGTCGGCGCCGGGGGTCTGCTTCACGGTGCGGATGCCGAGGCGCTCACCGTGAAGTGACAGCTGCTCGATGGCGGCGGCACGGAAGGTGTCGCCGGCGGCGAGGACGATGCCGTCGGTGCCGGCGGAAGCGCGGTAGTACTGCGCGAGCTTCGCGATGGTGGTGGTCTTCCCCACACCGTTGACGCCGAGTACGAGAAAGACGTTCAGCCGCTCGGGATCGAGTTCGATACGCGTCTGTGAGAGATACCCTGCGAGGATCTCCGCGAGGGCAGCAAGAAAACCGGCGCGATCGCGCAGCTTTTCCGACCTCGCGCGGCGCCTGAGCTCATCAACCGCCTCCATGGTCGCCGCCGAGCCCATGTCGGACTCGATCAGCAGGTCCTCGAGCTCCTCGTAGAACTCCTCGCCCTCGGGCGAGCGCGTGAATAGGTCTTTCAGTCGGGCGCCGAGGCCCTTTCCTGCCATGTGTCGCTCCTGCCTCACTGTCCGTTGTTCAGTCGTCTAATCGTGCGCATACTGTCCGGCGCGGATGTACTGTATCAGGTGTACCATCATGTTTACAAACAGCCCCGCGCTCACTACCGCCGTACCCCGGGCACTCCACAGCATGGTATTCGCCGTGCCGGCAAGCCGATTTGCTTCCGCCTCGCTCAATTCCGGCGACGGCTGACCGCCGGGATACAGAGCCGCAATATCCTGATACATCCCGTTGAGCATGACCGGTACCGGAATGGACAACGCAAACCACCCGAACGCGCGGTAGAATCGGTCGCGGCGCTCCTGCACGACCTCCGGCCAGTTCCCCGGATCCGGCACGAGCTCGCGATTCACCCGGTCGGGCACTTCCTCGGAGAGGACGACCGTCTCGTCGAGAAAGCCCTCCCGGGAAAGAATGACCGTCCGCGCGGCCCCGGGACGGTCCAGGGTGATGGGCGTCACCCCCTGCCAGATCGATCCCAGGTAGACGTCGGCCCCGGTCGGAGTGCTCTCGATACGCACCGTCCCGGCCTCCACGGGTTCCAGGCTCAGGTCCACCTCGGAGGTCTGCGAAGGCCGGACAGTCACCATCTGCCGGCTCTCGGAAACGCCGTCACGCGAGACCCGCACCTCACGCCGACCGGTGCGGGCATAGTCGATGGTCACCGCTCCGAAGCCTACGAGGCGATCGTCAAGGTAGATGGCCGTATCATCGCGGGAGGTCGTCACCGACAGCGTGCCCCACGGACGCCCGAGCAACACCTCCGCGAGACCCGCCCGGATCGGAGCAATAAGGGCATCGGTGTTCCCTGCCCCGCCGACGAACCTGTCCTGGTAAACCGCCTTTTGGAGGAAGCGGTTATAGGCTTCCACCTCCACCACGATACTTCCGTCGAGCTCCTCGAGCGTGCCGGTGACCAGCAGGTCGAGGTCCTCCTCGCGCGCGAGGCGCACGGTGAGCCGTTCCGGGCCGAAAGGCTCGGCGTCTTCCTCGCCGACGGAGATCGGTTTGCGCTCGGCTATGTCTATCGTGGCGGGATCGACCGCCCTCACCGCCTCGAGCTTCGCCCGGGCTTCTGCCACCTTCTCCTCGGCCGCTTCGATCCTGCGGCGGCGCTCGTCCTCCCTTCCGGTTTCGAAGCGGAGCTCCGCCCGCGCCGCCACCGCGGCATCGAGCTCAGCGCCGGCCCTGCGGATCGCCTCCTCGAGCAGTGAGCGCGCGAGGGCCCGCTGCTCCGCCTCGGAGAGCTCGTGCTCGGGCAACACCGACAATCGCTCCCGCAACAGGCGCGGTATGGTCCGGGCAAGCAGCCGGTTCTGCTCGGAGAGCTCCTCGCCCGAGAAGACCTGAAAACCGACGAGATACTCATCACGCTCGTCCTCGGGAATATCCACCTCCGCGTCGGACTCGCTGCGGCCGGCAGCTGACGCCGTAGCCGCGCCCACTGAAAGCAGCACGCCGGCGCACAGGGCAAACAGGAGATGCCCGACTGTGGCGTATCGCTTACGAAGCATGTGCACGCGCGACTTTCGACACCGCCGATACCAGGCGCTCGGTGGTAAAGGGTTTGACCACGAACTCCCGCGCCCCCCGCCGAAGCGCCTGCATCACCATCTCCTTCTCGCCGAGAGCGCTGCACATGACGACCTTCGCGGCCGGGTCAACCACCAGCAGTTTCTCGAGGGCGGTGATACCGTCCATGACCGGCATGGCTATATCGAGGAGCACCACGTCGGGTCGCTTCTCGGCATAGGCGAGCACGCCGTCGCGGCCGTTCTCCGCCTCGCCAACGATGAGGAACGCGTCGTGTGACAGTGCCTTGCGGATGGCTGCGCGCATCATCGGAAGGTCGTCGACGACCAGGACGCGGATCGACATAAGTTACGTCGCGTCTGCCGTGCGCTGCGACCACATGTATCGAAGGTACTCTTCGATGAACCCGTCGATGTCTCCGTCCATCACCGCCTGCACGTTACCGACCTCCCGTTTGGTTCTGTGGTCTTTGACCATGTTATAGGGATGGAACACGTAGGAGCGGATCTGATTTCCCCAGGAGATGTCTCTTTTCTCCATGGCCGACTCCTGCTGTTCCTTCTCCTGCTCGGCACGATAGTGCTCGTAGAGCCGGGACTTCAGGACCTTCATCGCGGTGGCTCGATTCTTGTGCTGGCTGCGCTCGTTCTGACACTGCACCACGATATTGGTCTCCAGATGGGTGATGCGTACCGCCGAATCGGTCTTGTTGACGTGCTGACCGCCGGCCCCGCTCGCGCGATAGGTGTCAACGCGGATGTCGTCCGGCTTTACATCGACGTCTATGTCCTCCTCGATGACGGGCGAGACGTGGACCGATGCGAAGGATGTGTGGCGCCGCCCGCCGGAATCGAAGGGCGAGATGCGGACCAGGCGATGAATGCCGGACTCCGCCTTGAGATATCCGTAGGCGTAGCTTCCATCGACCTGGAGCGTCACCGACTTTATGCCGCCCTCCGCCTCCTGGAGGTCGAGGATGCGGGTCTTGAACTCGCGCCGCTCCGTCCATCGCTGGTACATCCGCAGCAGCATGCTGACCCAGTCGCAGGCTTCGGTTCCGCCGGCCCCCGAGTGAATCGTGAGGAAGGCCGGGTTCGCGTCGAGCTCGTCGCCGAGTAGCTCGAGGATACGCAGCTTCTCATAGCGTCGTTGAAGATCATCCAGTGTCCGTCGGATGTCTGCCTCGAATGAGGGGTCGCCCTCCTCCACGGCGAGGCTGTACAGCCCTTCCAGATCTTCGATCTCCGCAACGAGGTCGCGCCACGGTTCGTACCGGTCACGCAGGCGCTTGAGCTCCGACATGGTCCGCTCGGCCTTCTCGCGGTCGTTCCAGAACTCCGGCGCGGCCGTCTTCTGTTCCAGCGTCTCGATCTCCTCCGTCATTCGATCGGAGTCAAAGACGCCTCCAGGTGTCGAGGATATTCTCTTTCAGCTCCTCTATCGGAGCCTGTAATTCTTGCAGCATTGTGTGCCTCCCGGTGTACGTGGGGTTCGTCCCGCAATATAGCGAATTTCGGGCCGAGTTGCCACCGGGCGAGCGCCGGATCGCGCAGCGCCGTCATCGGACCCTTTGCGCGTCGGCCCGCGTCG
>CAYOFA010000009.1:17975-20989 GCA_964402885.1 uncultured Spirochaetaceae bacterium | reverse complement strand
CGCGTCGGCCCGCGTCGAGCCGCGTCGGCCGCCAAAATTAGGAATCGTTCCTGCTTCATCCCTTCCATGTGACCCGCCCCCGGGATTATATTGAGAGGGAACGCTCGAAAGACGAAGGTACGAAAAGGAGAACGAAATGAGCGATTATCATGAACCTACTGCGGAGTTATCCGCGCTGCACCGGGATCAGGTTCGGGTGCTTCACAGTCTTCGCGAGGAGGTCGAGGCCGTCGACTGGTACAACCAGCGGATGGCCGCATCGAGCGACCCCACCGTGCGTGAGATACTCCAACACAACCGTGATGAGGAAATGGAACACGCGGCGATGACGCTCGAGTGGCTTCGCCGCAATATGGACGGGTGGGACGATGCGCTGCGCACCTACCTCTTCACCCAGGGCAATCTTCTCGAGATCGAGGAAGCGGCCGAAGGTGGAGAGAGTGGCGGCAGCGAGGACTCCGACCTCGGCATCGGCAGTCTGAAATCCAGGGGAGGAGAGTAGTGAGTATACTTCGTCGCTCAATGGCGCCGATCTCCGAGGCGGCATGGGATGAGATAGATTCAACGGCACGACAGTGCTTCGAGACCACACTTTCGGTGCGCCGTTTTGCCGACGTGGTCGGGCCCAGGGGTATCGAATACTCCGCCGTTCCCACCGGACGGCTCGAGATGCCCGGCTCGCAGCCCGCGTCAGGCGCCCGCTACGGGGTGACGCGTACGCTTCCGATGCTCGAAGTACGTGTACCCTTCGAGTTGAGCCTGTGGGAGCTCGATAATATCTCGCGAGGCGCCCGCGATATCGACCTCGAGCCGCTCGAGAAGGCGGCATGGGAGGCGGCCCGCTTCGAGGAGGAGACCGTCTACAAGGGCCTCGCCGACACCGGCATCCCTGCCCTGAAGGACGCGAGCGAGCATGAGGAGGTGCACTTCGGGAAGGACATGACCAACATGATTCCCGGGGTGGCTTCGGCGGTCACCCAGCTGCGCAAGTCGATGATCGAAGGCCCCTACGCGCTGATCGTCACCGAGCCGGTGTGGAACCATCTCCTCAGCGCCGTCAACGGCCGTCCGCTGAAACACCACGTTGAGTACATCCTCAACGGGCCCGTCATCTTCAGCCCCTTCATCGATCACTCGATGCTGGTGTCGGTGCGAGGTGGCGATCTCGAGCTCGTGCTCGGGCAGGATCTGTCGATCGGCTACGACTCGCACACCAGCGATTCGGTGAAGCTCTATTTTACCGAGTCCTTCAGCTTCCGCGTCATTGACCCGAAGGTGATGATCTTCTTCAAGTAGAAACAGCCCGCGGAACGACGCGAGCAGCAGCTCGCATGGCGGCTCTATAGACAGGCCGAATCACCGCCGATTATAGTGACAGTGATGAGCCGCCGTGCGTTCTCTGTCGCAGTTCTGTTTCTCGCACTCTCGTCGATTACCGCCATGCCGCCGGCGTGGGCTCAGGACGGCGGGGTGTTCGCACCGTTTCCATCGAGGCTTCGTGTAGCCGTTCGCGATCCGGAGGTGCGACTGACGTGGCGGGATGCCGCGGCCGATGTTGCCGGCTATCGCGTCTATCGCCATACCGAGGAAATAACCGCGGACAACCTGTCGGAGGCAACGCTACTCGAGGCGGTCGAGGCGGGCACCGAGACGTATCTCGACCGGCCGGAGCCCGGCATGTACCACTACGCGGTCGTCGCCGAAACCGAAGAGGGCGGAGTCTACCGTGTGCTCATACCCTTCCGCAACCGGACCACCGAGCCGGTGAGAATTACCGAGACGTTCGAGCCCGAAGAGGTACGCACGGAGGTGCGTGCGATAGCGGCCGAGCGCAGCGGGGACGAAGTGCGGGTCGAGATCGAAGCCACCCCGGCGGACCGAGGCCTGGTGCTCTTCCGCAGCGCCCGGCCCCTCGACTCCACCGACGCGCTGGCCCGCGCGACACGCGTCACCGAGCTCGCCGCCGAGGACGCACCCGTCACCGACTTCCCCGTCCCGGGCATCGGCTACTACTACGGCGCCTTCCCCGCCGAGTCCCTCGCAGAGGGCGAGCCACGCTTCGAGCCGGGGGTCACCGTCACCGCTGAGCCCGTCGAGATCCCCCTGACGATGACCCGGGTCACCCTTCCTCCGTTCGAAGGCGGACCGCGCTCGCGCAACCCGCTCCCCTTCCTGCGCATTTCACAGCCCCTCGAGGACGGCGTAGCGCGGCTGCCGCAGAACCCGGTGGCGTTGCAGCCGCGGCTGCCCCTGGACGCGGAAACGCAAGCCGCGGTCGACCGCATCCTGGAGAGCCTCCCGGAGCCGCAGGTGGAGCCGCTCGAGCCGGTCGTTCTCCGCGAGGACCGCAGCACCGCGGAGAAAGGGCCTGCATATGCCCTCTCCACGATCGCGACGGGAGCCTTCGATGCCGGCAACTGGCGGGAGGCGGAGATGCTTCTCGAGAACCTGCTGTCGACCTCGCTGCCCCCGCGGGTCGCCTCGCGGGCGCACTTCTATCTCGCTCAGGCCTACTACTTCACCGATCGGCCCCGCACCGCATTTCTCGAGTTTCTACTTGCACAGGATGACTACTACCTCGAAACCCGCCCCTGGATCGACCGCATCCTCTCGAACCTGGCGGGGGACGCCACCGGCGGCGGCGCCACCGGCGACGACACCGCCCGCGACACCGCCGGCTAATAGCCGCCGTCGGGCGAGAGGCCGAGCGGCAGCCAGATCCATCCCTCACGATCGATCTCATCGAGCGGGAGACCGAACTCCTCCGGCGGGGTGCATTGCCCGCGCAGAACATCCACGACGGCGCAGACGCAGATGATGGCATCGAGAAGATCCACGTCGGCCACGGCAGGCTCGGGGTCGACCTCGTAGCGGATCTCAGCTTCGAGATCGCGAAGCATGGCTCGGCGGATGTCCTCTGCCGCCTGCCCCGACCCGCGGTAGCCGCGACGGTAGCCCTCACCGCGCAGGGCGATGAGCCGGCCGGCGGGATAGACCTCCAGGGCGGCGTCGGG
>CAYOFA010000009.1:0-17875 GCA_964402885.1 uncultured Spirochaetaceae bacterium | reverse complement strand
CACCGGCAGCGCCGGCGGCGTCCCCCGCGTCGCCACCGGCAGGGCGCGCCCCGTCAGCTGTCGCAAGTCGGCAAGCAGATCGAGGGCCGCCACGGCGGTCCGTGCAATCCTGTCGGCGCCGACATCGAGGGGCTGCTTTCCGATGCGCTCACGAACGACCCGGTCGGTGTGACGGCGGAAGAGCTCGTTTGCCCGAAGGCCGACGGCCTCGCCCGCCCGATGCCCGGAAAGGACCCGCCCCATCGCAGCGGGCCAGCCAAGGGGCGCGTCGAGGCCGATAAGGGCCGGGCGCCCCGGGGTCAGGAGGCTCGCGAGCGTTTCGGCTGTCGGGGTCGCGGCAGTGCCGGATGCGAGATAGCGCAGGACTGGTTTCGGGGGCGCGGGTCCGCGGGTCTCGGGGCCGCCTGCGGGGCCGGCCGGGCCGCCACCCCCGATGCCAGGCACCGCCCCCGGGATGCCGACGTCGCGGCTGGCCGCCGCCCCGGGAGAGCCGACGTCGAGCGTCGCGTGAGCGATACCGGTGTTTCGGGGGTCGGTCGCGCAGTCGATGCCGAGGATGTCGATCATTCTGCGGGGGTCATTGCGCCACGAGAGAGAGGATCAGCTTCTGCGTCCACTCGCCGCCGGCTTCAAGATCGAGCTGCCACTGGGGAAACAGGCAGGAGCTCTGGTAGCTCGCCGCCTGGTCGCCGCTGCCTACGTATACCGGCGTCACGCTGAGGAAGGCCGGGTCGCCGTACTGCAGCTGCAGCATCACGTCCCGGGCGAGGTCATAGACCCTGACACGGTCGACACCGTCGATGGAATCGGCGGTCTCCGCGGACAGGGTTACACCGGAGCCGCCACCCGCGAGGATGTGGGCTGCCGCCCCGTCGTTGGCGCCGAGCGAGAGGTTGATCTCCGAACCGAATCCGGTGCGCAGCGGCTCCTCGCCACGATTCCTCACATGATAGGTAACGTGGAGAGTTGCGCCCTCGAACGCATACTCCTTGTAGACCTCCACCGGCACAGCGGCGTCGCCGGTTCGGACCCGTCCGAGCGCCGCAAAATGGATGCGGTGCCCGTCCTTGCTGAGCTGCCGCACCGCGTAGAGGCGCGTAACGAAGTCGCCGAGCTCGCCGCCGCCTACCGCATTCTCCTCCGCACCCGCGCCGCCGGAACCGAGAGAAACGGCGCGATCAGCCTCGAAGAAATGATCCACGAAGAGGTTGCGCGTATAGGGCAGACGGTTCCGGCCCGCGGGCGGCGACGTTCCGATGTCGGCGGAGAGTGAATCACCGTAGTTCCAGGGAGACGGCAGGTAGTCGAGCTCGAAGACGACGCCACCCTGTTTGTGCACGTAGGCGTTCAGCTCCTGTCCCTGGTAGAGAAACTCCGAAAGACCGTCCATGTCGAAGTCGACGGTGATGATGGAGGGGCTGAAGATGCCCTTCTCACGGGTGACCTTCTCGGCCTCGATCAGGGAGGAATAGACATTCTTTCGCAGGTGGTTGGAGTAGATCCCGCCGCCGATTCCGCCGGCCCAGTACGCGGAGCTGCACTGTCCCCGCCACAGCTCTTCACGGGCGAGCTGCTTGCGGTACTTGTCGCCGCGGATCTGGTTCACCAGGATGTGGATATAGTGCATCTTCGCGTACATCAGATTGCTCTCTGCATGTCGCGTCAGGAGGGTGCGGAACGACGTTCCGGGAAGATAGCCGTCGGCGTCGGCCTCCACGGAGGCATCGTGTGCGGCGACTCGCCCCTGCCCGAAGGAGTCGGGGTCGAAGGCAGCCTGGGGGAAGTAGCCTCGTACCCGCGGAGAGGACTTCTTGAGATAGCGGGAGGGGGTTACCGTCATGGCCCAGGAGGATTCCTCCTCGAGCAGGGCGAAGAGGCCCCGGATCAATGTCTCGTCGAAGCCCTGCTCCTCGTCCGTCTCCGGCTGCAGCAACTCGCCCGGACAGAGCAGGGAGACCACGCGGTCCTCGTCCTCGGTCGCCATATCGCTCAGATACCCGCGGATGCCGTCGACACGCCCCTCGTTGCAGGCTGTTCGCAGCTCGCTCGCAATGGGAAAGACGATGATCATCTTCCCCTCGTCCTCGGTGATGCACGGATTGTGGACGGGATCCGCAGGTATGCCGCCGGCGACGAACTGATAGTCGCTGAGAAACGTATACTCCATGCCGCTCGTCTTCAGCAGCGACGGCAGCATGGGATCCCAGACCTGCCTGGTGACCCACAGGCCACGGGGCCGCTTGCCGAAGAGTTTTCGCAGGTAGGTGGTCAGTCGCTCGATCTGTCCGAGGCGATCTGCCCGCGGGATGAGCGGAAAGATCGGCTCGTAGAAGCCGCCGCCAAGAAGCTCGACCTGCTTGCGCCCGACGAGCTCGGAGAGTACATCTATGAACTCCGAATGGTGTCGCTCGAGCCATTGCAGGAGTCGTCCCGAGTAGTGAAGTGTTGCTCGCACGTGTGGCGCATTGTAGAGTGCGCGAATGAATGGCTTGTAGGATTTCTGGTAGACGGCCTCGACTTCCTCATCGGTAGCACCAACGGGCTGACTGTTCGTCGTACCAAAAATCAGCTTAATTTTTCTCATTCGAATCCCGATCGGGCTGCTCACCGACGGCTACAGCCTGATCACCGTCGGAAGCATGGTGGGATTCTACGTCGGCTGCTTTCCTTTGTAAAGTTTCGCCGACCTGAATGATGCACTTTGGCGGACATTTCTCCGCCCCCGCGGAACGGTCTCCCGTCCGGCTGTAGTCGATCCTGGAAAGGTTGTTCTCCACCACGTATCCGCCCTCGGGCGATTTCTTCTCGCAGATCCTGCAGGCGATGCAGCCCACCGAGCAGTATTTCCGTACGTTCCTGCCCGTGTCGGTGTTGTTGCAGGCCACGATATAGTCGGCCGAGTACGGCACCCATTTGATCACGCCGGTCGGACAGATCTCGATGCACTTCCCGCAGGAAATGCACACGTCCTTATCCACCCAGACCTTGCCTTCCTCGTCATAGTCTATCGCATCCACAGGGCAGACGCGAATGCAGGACCCGAGGCCCAGGCAACCTTCCTTGCACACCTTATCGCCGCCGTAGAGGAGATGGAGCGCCGTGCAGTCCTCCATCCCCTGATAGTTGAACTCGTAGCTCGACACATCCCGGCCGCCGCGACAGTGCACCTGGGCAACCATTTTCTCCGCCGAGAGATCGATGTCCTTCCCCATGATCTTCGCAATCGCCGCCGCGGCGTCGTTTCCGCCGGGTCCGCAGAGGGTGAGCTTCTCGCCCTGATTTACGATGGCCTCGGCGTAGGCGCTGCAGCCCGCGTACCCGCAGGCACCGCAATTGAGGCCCGGCAGAGCTTCCTCGACCGCCTCGACGCGCTCGTCCTTTTTCACCGCGAGCGCGTTCGACGCAAAGGCGAGCCCGATGCCGAAGAGGGCGCCGAGAAAGCCGACCACCAGAAGCGCGTACAGAATCGTCATAGCCATAAGCTCTCGAGCTCCTTACTCTTCAGCCGATCAGGTTGGTCAGCAGCGCCTTGTCGAATGCCATGAATGCAAGCGCCATCAGCCCGCCGGTCACGAACGCGATGGGCGCGCCGCGGAAGTGCTTCGGCACCCACTCACTCTCGAGCTTCTCCCGCAGCGTCGACATCAGAAGCAGGGCCAGCATGAAGCCGAGTCCGGCCGAGAAGCCCGCCACGAAGCTCTCCAGCGGTCCGTACTCGTTGCGCACGGCAATGAGAGCGATTCCGAGGATCGCGCAGTTCGTGGTAATCAGCGGCAGATAAATCCCCAGAGCCTTGTAGAGCGGCGGGGACACCTTCTGCACGACCATCTCCACGAGCTGTACGAGGGTCGCGATGACCAGGATGAAGGTGACGGTCTGCAGAAACTGAATGCCCAGGGGCACGAGAAGCAACCGGTAGATGGCCCATGTGGTAATCGATGCCATGGACATGACGAAGGTAACCGCCATTCCCATCCCGATAGCCGACTCCACCTTCTTCGACACACCGATGAAGGGACAGAGGCCGAGAAACTGCGTCAGGATGAAGTTGCTGACGAACACGTAGGTTATGATGATGCCGACGTAGCTCATACCGTCCTCCTATGCCACCTCGGGCTCGGTCCGGGCGGCGGCCTGACGGCGGGCCTCCCGGGCATCCAGCTTCGCCTTCAGTGCGTTGAAACCGGCCATCAGGAAGCCGATGGCGAGAAGAGCGCCGGCGGGCAGCGCCATGACGCGGGCGGGCGAGTCGACGATACCCGGGATGTCGATCGTGCCGTTGAATGCGCCGACGGGAAATAGCGTGATGGTTCCGGCCCCGAGCACCTCGCGCACCAGCGCGATGGCCGTGAGGCCGATCGTGAAGCCGACCGCCATACCGAGGGCATCGACGGCCGAGCTCGCCGTGGTGCTCTTACTCGCGAAGGCCTCGGCGCGCCCGAGAATGATACAGTTCACCACGATGAGCTGGACGAACACGCCGAGCGACGCCGAGAGCGCCGGCAGGTAGGCCTGCATCGTCAGATCGACGATCGTCACGAAGCTCGCGATTATGACGATGTAGGCGGGAATGCGAACCTTCGGTGGTATGAAGTCCTTCAGAAGCGAAACGAACACGTTCGCGCTGAGGAGCACGAACAGCACCGCGGCACCCATACCGAGGGCGTTGACCACCTGCCCGGACACCGCGAGGGCGGGACAGAGTCCGAGGGCCATCACGAATACGGGGTTCTCCCTGAATATGCCTTTGTTGAACTCGTCGAGCATCATTACAGCCTCTCTTTCACGAACCTCGAACCTTCCCGCAGAGCCTCTGCGATGCCCATGAAGGTTACCGTCGAGCCGGACACCGCCTCGGCTTCCTCCGGCGGCAGGTCGCTCTTCGTGGCGGGGATCGGCTCCTCATCACCTCTGCCGATGAACTTTCCCTCCATATACCCGGGGCGCTCGGCTTCCTTGCCGAGACCGGGCGTCTCGGAGTTCTGCATGAGCACCGCCGAAAAAACCTCGCCGTCGGCGGCGATACCGGCAAGGATCTGCATCTCACCGCCGTATCCGGAGCCGAGAAGCTCCACCACGTAGCGCGAGGCCGGCGGGCTCGATGTGCCCACGGGGTAGTAGGCGCGCACGATCTCGCTCTCCTCCTCGCCGACGGCTATTCGATCGCCGACCTCCGCATCGCCGACGATCCGCTGCAGTGCCGCGTCGAGCGCCTCCTGCCGGTTCTGTGCGATGACCGGCGCGGTGACCGCATTGACGAGCGCGAGCACCAGAGCGGCAACGGTACAGATAATCGCCAGTCGGCCACCGATTTCGACGAGTTTCTGCATCACGCTTCCTCTTCCGCACCGGCTTTGCCGAAGATGCTCGGCTGGGTGTACCGGTTGATCATGGGTGCGGTGATGTTCATGAGGATGATCGCAAGGGAGACACCTTCCGGGAAGGAGCCGTAAACCCGGATGAGGAAGGTAAGGAAGCCCGCGCCGGCGCCGTAGATGATCATCCCCTTCGACGTGGTCGGAGAGCTCACCATGTCCGTCGCCATGTAGAACATTCCCAGGATGAGCCCGCCGGCAAAGACATGAAAGAGCACGTCGCCGCTGAACAGTCCGGTGCCCAGCGGCAGCCCCCCGAAGAGCCAGGTCAGCACGGCGAAGGTACCGAAATAGGCAGCGGGGATCTCCCAGGTGATGATGCGCTTCTGAAAGAGATAGATGGTACCGAGCAGCAGAAGAAGGGCGGAGACCTCGCCGATTGAGCCGGGAACGTTGCCGATGAAGGGGTCGACGTAGCCGCCCGGCATATTGATACCGAGCGGGCCGAGAATCGTGTCGTTGAGCCAGCTCGTTATGCCGGTGTCGAGGTCGCTTCGCGGGAAACCGATGCGGTCGAGGTAGCGATTGGGGTTGCCGACCGCGCCGCCGGTCTCGATGATACCCGACTTCACGGCACCGAGGATCGTGGCGCCGCTCTGTGCGTCGGTGGCGGGGAGCGTCGCAGGCATTTTCCAGGACGTCATGTGCCCGGTCCAGGAGAAGAACACGAACACCCGGCCGGCAAGCGCGGGGTTCATCCAGTTGTTGCCGAGCCCGCCGAAGGTCCACTTGACCACGGCGATGGCGAATACGGAACCGACGATCGGGATATAGGCCGGTATCACGGGAGGCATGTTGAGGCCCACCAGAAAACCCGTGAGGACGGCGCTTCCGTCGTGGAGAGTGTTCCCCCGGCCCATCCATGTCGCGATGACGTACTCGGTCCCGGCGGCCGCCGCGGTGGCGGCAAGCATCACCCAGAGGGCTGAAAGTCCGAAGACGTAGATGCCCCATGCGGCGGCGGGCAGGAGACAGGCGCTGACGGACCACATGATGCGCGCCGTCGAGGCCTCATCGTGAAACTGCGGCGAGCTCGTGACGACGAGGTGCTCGCGCAGCGCATTCTTGTCGATCTGCTGATCAGGTGGTGCCTGCGTACTCATCGATCAACCTTTCTTTCGGGCAACCCGCTTGCCGATGCGCAGGCCCTGTACCAGCGGGATATGCGCCGGGCAGACGTAGCTGCAGGCCCCGCACTCGATGCAGTCCATGAGACCGAGCGCGCGTGCGGATTCGTACTCTTCGTGATCTATGTACTTGAACAGCGCCGTCGGCTGCAGCCCCATCGGACAGGCTGCGATACACCGGCCGCAGTTGATGCATGGCGTGCGCGGTGCCTCGTTGACCTCCCGCGCGGTGAGCGCGAGAATGCCCGAGGTTCCCTTGATGAGCGGCATGTCGAGGTCGTAGACGGCGAAGCCGGTCATCGGTCCGCCGGCAACCACCTTCTGCGGGATCTCCGCGAGGCCGCCGCACTCTTCGATGAGCTCACCAAAGGTGGTCCCGATGCGCGCCTTGAGGTTGCCGGGCTCGCGCACCGCCCCGCCGGTCACACTCACCACACGCTCCATGAGCGGCTTGTCGAAGACGACCGCCTCGTACACTGCGTTCAGGGTGCCCGCGTTGGATACCATACACCCGACATCGATCGGCAGGCCGCCGGAGGGGACCTCGCGATCGGTGATCGCCTTGATAAGCTGTTTCTCGCCGCCCTGCGGGTACTTGGTTTCCAGGCTCACCACCCGGAAGTCGAGGCCCCGCTCCTTCACCCGCGAGCGCATCTTCTCGATGACCTCCGGCTTGTTCTCCTCGATGCCGATGGCAACATGTTCGACGTCGAGAATGCGCGCCGCAATCTCGAGGCCCTCGATGACCTGGTCGGTCATCTCGAGCATCAATCGGTGGTCTGCGGTGAGGTAGGGCTCGCACTCCACGCCGTTGAGGATCATCCAGTCGCAGGTCTTGCCCTGGGGAAGGGTGTATTTGACGTGGGTCGGGAACGTGGCACCGCCCATACCAACGACGCCGTTCTTTCGGATGGAGCTCAGCAGGGACTTCACGTCGCGGTCGCGCCATTCGGCCGCCATCTGCTGCTTACCGAGGCGGTCGAACTCACCCTGAAGATCTATGACGACGGCGGTGGTGGCCAGCCCGCTGGGAAGATAGACCTCACGGAGCTCTCTGACCACCCCGGGGATCGGTGAGTGGACGTTGGCACTGACGAAACCGGGCGCTTTGCCGATCAGCCGGCCTTCGCGGACCTCGTCGCCGGGGCCCACCTGGGCCTCCGCCGGCTTGCCGATGTGCTGCTGCAGCGGCACGATGCACTCGGAGGGAACCGCCGCGTTCCAGATTCGCTTATGCTCGGAGAGCGACTTGCGCTCGTATGGATGAACTCCCCCGCGAGGGAAGGTCTTACGTCCGATCATGCTGCCTGCCTCTTGCGTCTGAGCACGGGTGTAGGCGCAGTACTCCCGGCCGTGATCAAAACCCGGATACTGAGAAAGAGGAATGGTGAAAACGCTAGCAGCGCCTGTAGACTGTAACGCGCCGGGTGTGTGTCGGGGGAGTATACCCCCGGATCCGAGGTTCGCACAACCCCCGAGGGCACGCTCCCGTTGCTCAGAAGCGCTCCGATTCCGGCCTCATTCTCCGCGAGAACTCCGTCGAGCCAGGCACGATCGTAGCGCAGCATTACCTCCTCTTCTCGCACCGTGAGCTCCCCGTCCTCACGAAAGCGCGACAGCGTCAGCGTCGAGCCGGAGGCCGGCACGCCGTAGCTTGCCCCGTACACGAAGCCCTCCTGATAGGCGCGATGGGCGACGTAGTCGGCGATGTTCACCGTCCTCTCTGCCCCGGAAACCTCGAGCGCGTTGAGTGCCTCGAGGCTCATCTCCCCGCTGCCGGCAACGGGAACCGGCCGCGGGATGTCGGGGACGCTGCTCTGCGGCAGCAGTGCGGCGGCGAACGGCGCGGCAACCACGAACAGAGCAACCCAGGCCGCGGTAGAGGCGTAACGGGACACGGCCGAAATGGCCGCCGGCTGGGCGCGAAGCGTAACCGGCACGAACAGGCGGTGATCCTGCTCACGCCGCTTGAACACGGCAACCGCAACCGAGAGCCCGCTCCAGGCTGCAAGCCCGAGGCTGGAGATGAGAATCGGCAGGAGCGCCCCGATACTCCCCGCGGGATGAACGCCGAGGACGATCGCCCAGGTCGCGGCAAGGACGAGAGCGCTGTGCCGCAGCTCCCGGCGTCCTGCCTGCCAGTTTCCGTACTGCAGGCGGTGATCGAGGTAGCGCCGACCGCTGTCGGCAAACATCACCCAGGCAAAATAGATGAGGGCGGCGGCAACGAAGGTCCCCCCGCCTCCCCAGGCGACGGTCCCGAGCCAGGGCACCGCGCCGGCTGCGGCCGCCCGGCGGGTACGCCCGGAGAGAATGAGCACAGCGGCGACGACGGCCGCGAACCCCAGGAGATAAACGACCCGCACGGGGCTCCGGGACTCCGCCAGTTCCCAGCCGGCGATCCCGCCCACGGCCTCCACGGCATCCCGCACGTTCCTGCGGACCTCGCCGATGGGAGCCCCGGAGCGGAGGTAGAGGATCTCATACTGGCCGTCGGGTCCGCCGCTGAAGAACGCGGGCAGCGCGCGCAGAAAGGGATCCCAGCGCGGGTCCATCGGCGCAAGCCGCTCGTCGAGGTCGGTGAGAGGGACCTCTTCGAGGCCGCTGAAGTCGGAAATGCGTACGGTTACCGTGCCCCGGCTCAGGACGTCTTCGAATCCCTCTGCGCGCAGGGCGGGGACCAGGCCGGCGCGCTCCTCGGAACGCGGAACGAGGAGGCTGTAGAACCCGCTCCAGTTCGAGGAGTCGCTGTTGTTCGCCTGCGGCACGAACAGGAGGAAGGCTGTGGAGCACAGGAGATAAATGAGAAGGAGACACCCGATCAGGGTCGGGCCGCGCCAGTCAACACCGTTACGATTCATTGGTCTGGCTACAGCAGGCTGAAACCGGTGGCGATGAAGAACCCGAGCAGCACGCCGACCGAAACCTCGGCAGGGGTGTGTCCGTTGATCTCCCGCACGGCTCTGAAGCGGATCCCCACCTTGTCCCGAAGCTCGAGCCCGAGCCGGTTGAGCGCCTGGGCCTGCGAACCCGCGGCCCGACGGACACCCAGGGCATCACGGATAATGAGTATCCCGTAGAAGAGCGACAGAGTGAACAACGGTGAAGACAGTCCGTACTCGAACCCCATGGAGGTCGCCAGAGAGGTCACCAGGGAGGCATGACTCGAGGGCATGCCGCCGGTCTTCCAGAATATGGTTTGCGCCACGTCCTTCGAGCCCGATGTCCGGCTCCGCAGCGTCTCGATAACGGCTTTCAATACCTGGGCGAGAAACCAGCTGAAGAAGGCCGACAGAAATACCGGTCCTGCGAACAGCTCGTACAGCGCACCTTCTCCATGCGGTTCCATTGACTTCATTCTTTGGGCCGGCGGGTGGTTTGTCAAGCGCGCGCTTCCCGTGAGAGACTCGGTGAGTGAGCGCACCACGGACATCCCTCCCCCTCGGCGAGCACGACGAAGGCCGGCGACTCGACCGGATACTGCGCCGCCTCCTCCCCGAGGTCTCGCTCGGCCGAATCTATTCCCTGATCCGCAAGGGAGACATCCGTGTAGGCGGGCGACGCCGGGCCGCCTCCTACAGGATAGAGCGCGGTGACGTTCTCGAGCTGCCCGAGGAGCTCGCCCCGTCGGGCGGTCGCGGGAATGGCACCCCGGACGGCGGCAGCGTCGCCGCCGCGGACGCCGGGGCCGACGCGGACGCCGGGGCCGACGCGGACGCCGGGGCCGCCGGGGTCGCCGCAGCCATCCCCGCGGACCTCGCCGACCGCGTCGTGTACGAGAACGAGCACCTCCTGGCCATCGACAAGCCCGCCGGGATGCCCGTCCACGGCCGAAACGGCCTGCTTGCGGCACTCAGGCCCTATCTCGAGGGCGGGCCGAGGAAGAGCATCTCCTTTCGACCCGGCCCCATTCACCGCCTCGACCGCAACACCTCGGGCCTCATGCTCTTCCCTCGGTCTCTCCGCGGCTCGCAGCGAGCCTCCGAGCTCCTGCGCACCGGCCGGCTCGAGAAGGGCTACCTCGCCCTGCTCTCGGGTCGTCTTCACGGGGTCGAGGTCTGGGGAGACATCCTCGAGCGGGACAGGTCGCGGAACGTCACGCGGGTCGTCGACGGCGCGGAGGGCGCCGGCCGGCCGGCGCGGTCGGTTGTGGCGCCTCTCGCCGGCGAGCCCGCCGGGACGGACGGCTTCGCGCAGGGCGGCACGGAAGTGACGCTTGCGCTCATCCGCATCGAAACGGGGCGAACCCACCAGATCCGGGCGCAGGCCGCGGCGCACGGATACCCGCTCATCGATGATACGAAATACGGAGGGGGCGGGGCTCGCGGCGCCGGCGGTGACGACCGCGGCGCCGGCGGTCGCGCCCGCGTTGGTGACCGCGGTGCCGGCACCACCGGGCGAGCCGCCAACCCGCCGGACGCCTATTTCCTGCACGCGGCAGTGCTCATCAATCGGGAGCCCGATGACATCTTCCCCGCCCGTGTAATCTGCGCTCCGCCGGGTCGGGAACGGCGGAAGGAGCTGGACGCACGCCTGGGGGTCCGGGACGCGGCGGCTGCGGAGCTCGACGCGGCGCTTTCGTGCACCGCCCTCTCCGAGTCACTTTCGGGGCTCGTATACAAAGAGCCGGGCAATCAATAGAATATGGAAGAATGATCAGGTTTCTCGGCAAGATTATCTGGCGATTTCGCGGCATTCGTGTGTTTGCCCTCGTCGGAAAGAGCGGCACCGGAAAGAGCTTCCGGGCGAAGCTCATAATGCAGAAATACAGCATCGATCTCCTCATCGACGACGGCCTGCTGATCCGCGACCAGAAGATCATCGCCGGCAAGTCGGCAAAGCGGGAGAAGGCCTACCTCGCCGCGGTAAAGACGGCGCTCTTCACCGATAAGGAGCATCGCCGTGCCGTCCGCCACGCTCTCGAGCGGGAGAACTTCAAGCGGGTGCTCATCATCGGGACCTCGGAGCGGATGGTCTACAAGATAGCGGAGGCGCTCAAGCTTCCCGCACCCTCACGCATCGTGCGCATCGAGGACGTCGCCACCGCCGACGAGATTGATACCGCCATCAACTATCGCCGCGTGCAGGGAAGCCACGTCATCCCCGTCCCCTCGATCGAAGTGCGCCGGAATTACCCCCGCACGATGGCGGATTCGGTGCGTATTCTCTGGCGCAAGGGGATGGGCCTGTTCAGGCAGCAGGAGATCTACGAGAAGAGCGTCGTGCGCCCGGACTTCAGCAGCAAGGGTCGCGTCACGATATCGGAGGCGGCGCTCAGTCAGATGATCATGCACTGCATCGACGAGTACGCCCCCGAGACCAGCATTCGAAAGGTGCAGGTCAAGAACGAGCCGACCGGGTATCGAATCACCGTGTTCCTCGACGTACCCTTCGGGAGCCCGCTCGCGGTGACACTCCACAATATGCAGAGTTACACCATCGAGAACATCGAGAAGTTCACGGGGATCATCATCAAAGAGCTGAATATCATCGTGAGCAACGTGACCGAGACGCCGGAGTAGCGCCTGAAGTTTACCCGGGTAACGTGCCGACACTCATAGAGAGCATGGAGGTAAGGTGATGAGACGCATCGCAATGGTTTTCGCGGGACTCCTCGTAGTATCCTCGACCCTGTCGGCCCAGAGTGGCGGAGAGTTCGAAGCACAAACCGAGCATTATCGGGTCGTCTCCGAGGTCAGCAGGAATCACGCGGAGCAGACCGCCGACCGTCTCGAGGCCACCCTCGAGATCTTCAACGATTACTTCCACTTCGAGCTCGGCGAGCTGCCCGACCGCATGCGTGTGCGCATTTTCGCCTCCCGGGACGCCTACGATACCTTCCTCAGGAACACCATCGACGAGACCCGCGAGGACTTCATCTACCTCCACTACGGGAACCTCGCGCGCAGTGAGCTCGTAGGGTACTTCCGAGAGGATGCCGAGTACGATTACTCGCTCAATCACCAGGCGTTCATCCAGTACCTCCGATCCTTCATCGCCAATCCGCCCCTGTGGCTCAGGGAGGGGTTCGCGGTCTACTTCGAGGAGATCGAGTACGATCCGTCCACCGGCCAGGCGGTGTATCGGGAGAACCTGTCCTGGCTCGACACGCTGAAGTCCATCCTCGACGGGAGTTCGGACGGGGAGCCCATCCCCTTCGACGAATTGCTCCGTATCGATGTCGCCGAGGCCCGCAGTCGCCTCGACGTGTTCTATCCTCAGGCCTGGGGCGTGGTCTCCTATCTGCTCAATACCGAGGACCGCGACGTCAACCGCGTTCTCTGGGACGCCATGAACGCCCTCGAGCCCAACGCGGCCCTGCGGGAGAACGTCCGCGCCGTTGAGGCGGAGGCCGTGGAGTGGGTCGATCGGGAACGCCTCGTTGAGGGATACGTCGGCTACCTCGAGGACCGTCGCTCCTTTCGCGGGCTCGTCGAGGACGGCATGGAGCGCTACGAGGAGGGCGATGTCGAGGCCGCCGAGGAGGCCTTCGTAAAGGCCCTCACGCTGCGGGAAGACAATCACGTGCCCTACTACTATCTCGGCCTCATCAACTACGACCGGGCCAACAACTCCCTCGCGGAGTACTACTATCGCCAGGCCCTCGAGCACGGCGCCGAGGAAGGGCTGACCTACTACGCGCTTGGAGTAAACGCCTACGCAAGTGATCGCTTCGAGGATGCCACGGAGTACCTCGAGCGCGCGATAGACCTCGATCCGGAGGAATACGCCGACCAGGCGCAGCAGCTTATTTCGCGGATGGAGTGAGCGGAGCGGGCGGCGGCCGCGCCACGACGAGAGCGGGCGCGGACCGGGAGTCGCCGGGGCCGGCAGCGCCCTCGGCGGCCCGCTCAGATGTGCCCGGTTTTCCGGTACGTCTTTCGCTTTCGCAGCAGGTAGACCAGCGCGCGCTCGACGTCCTTGTTGGGCGGGCTCGCGGGGCGAATGAACTGCTTTATCTCCGTGAAAGCTTCCTTGAAGGGAACGCGCTGCTCCTTCCCCGACTCGCTTATCAGAAACAGGAAATCCGCGGTCAGATGGGCGAACTCGATATCCCGGCCGACCTCCTCACCGGCGGCACGGCGCTCGTCGAGACGGCCGAGGCTCTCGAAGAAGCGATTCTGGAACTCGCTGAACTTGCGCCCCTCGAGAAAGAAGGCCACGGACGGCAGCATGTACTTCAGCAGCCCGAACTGATGGAGTTGCTCGAAGATCGCCCGCGTCGCCCCCGAAGACAGGATCTTGAACAGCTCCTCGGTGAGCCGTGAGGCCGGGCACTGTTCCATGAGCTCGCAGTTGCGCTTGATCTGTCGTTTCAACGGGCCGTGTATCTTGAATCCGCCCGTTTGCGCGTACTTGATGGCCCGGACCATCCGCACCGGATCCTCGGTGAAGATGCGCTCGATGGGAATCACCGGCTTGAGCTTGCCGCTGCGGATGTCCTCGTAGCCGCCCACGTAGTCGAGGATGATGCCCTCGTCGGGCTCGAAGTAGAGAGCGTTTATCGTGAAGTCACGCCGCTTCACGTCCTCCTCGATGGCACCAAAGACATTATTGAAGCCGCCGGACTCCTCCGCGCGAAAGGTCGAAACCTCGATGATCTGGTCGCGGAAGAAGATGTGGACGAGCCGGAAACGCTTTCCGATGATGCGGGAGTTTCGAAACAGCTTGCGGATGCGTCCCGGCGGAGCATCGGTGGCGATGTCGAAGTCCTTCGGCGTCCTGCCGAGGACGAGGTCGCGGACGGCGCCGCCGACGATATAGGCGTTGTGCCCGCCGGCACGCAGACGGCGCAACACCTTCAGCGCCTCGACATCGACGTTCTTTCGATCGATACCATGTTCGTCACGCGTGTAGATGTAGGCCTGTTGGACGGGTTTGCCGTCCTCGGATGTCGAATAGCGGATGCGCAAAGAACTACCTCTGGAGAAGCTCGGAGAACCGTCTACGGTACGGACTATCTCCGCTCCTTACTTATAAGGAGAACCCAATCGGTACGTCAAGCGAGCGCAGCCCTATCTAGTGGTACTCGTGGCCCTCCACGATGCCGCGGTAGCGAAACAGCGCATGCAGGATTCTGCGCACGCGGGTATTGAACAGCTTCGGGGCCATGTAGCCGGACGCAGCCTTTTTGTGGATTTCGCCGAGCGTCGGATAGGGGTATATGGGCGACATCACCTCGCCGAGCTTCCAGCCCTTGCCCACCGCGAAAATCGACGGCAGCAACAGATCCCCCGCGTGAAGACCCGCAATCTGGGTACCGACGACCCGGTCTTTGCGGTCGAGGAGGATCTTCATCATACCGCCCGGCTCTCCCTCGGCCTGTGCCCGGTCATTGGCGGCGAGCTCCTGTCGTACCACGTGATAGTCGATACCCGCCTCGGTGGCTGCCTTCTCGTTGTAGCCGATCGACGCGAGCTCGGGATCGGTGTAGGTGACCCACGGAACGTTGCGATAGTTCATGCTTCCGCCCACCCGCAGCGCAATGCGCCGGACCGCCACCGAGCCTTCGGCACCCGCCACGTGGGTGAAGAGATACTTCCCGTTCACATCGCCGACCGCGAGGATGTGGCGCTGGCTTGTCTGCAGCTTCGAATTCGTCGTGATGAACCCTCGCTCCACCGCCACACCTGCCTTTGCGAGATCGAGGTCGTCGGTGTTGCCGGTTCGCCCCGCGGCAACGAGCAGCTCGTCGGCGTCGAGGATGACCGCCTCGCCGTTCTCCTCGAGGTGTATGCGCTTTGCGCCGTTGCTTCCCTCGACATTGGTAATCTTCACGCCGAGCTTGAAGGCGACCCCGTCGGCCTCCATCCGCTTCTGCACGATCTCGGCCATGTCGGCGTCCTCTCTCGGAAGCATCTGCGGCGCGACGTCGAGCACGGTCACCTCGCTTCCGAGGCGGGCGTAGGCATGCGCCATCTCGGACCCGATCGGACCCGCTCCGATGACGACGAGGCGCCGCGGGAGCTCGGGCAGATCGAACACATCGAGATTGGTGATGTAGCCGGTTTCTTCCAGGCCGGGAATGGGCAGGCCCCGGGGGGAGCTGCCGGTGGCGATCACGATGGAGCGCGCGGAGATGGTCCGGCCATTCACCTCTACCTCATGGGGGCTCAGGAAGCGCGGCTGTCCCGCAAAGACCTCAGCGCCGAGGCTCTGGAATCGCTCGGCGGAATCGTGCTGCGCGATCTCCTCGATCACCCCCCGGACGCGGCGATTCACCTCGGCCATGCGCACCGGCGGCAGATCCACCGACGGAAGCCCGTACCGTTCGAATTCCTGCGCCTGGCGATAGACGGAGGCAGTGCGCAGAAGCGTCTTGCTCGGCACGCAGCCGTGATAGAGACAGTCGCCGCCGAGCCGCTTGCGTTCCACGACCGCCGTCTTGAGGCCGAGCTGTGCACAGCCGACGGTTGTCACGAGCCCGCCGGCCCCGCCGCCGATAACGATCACATCATGCGTAAACCGCGCCATAATTACCCCTTTCGTTTCCTCGAGTTGTACCCGAGCAATATTCGTACGCCAATATATAGTTCAGCTTAGTTGTATTATCAAGTTTTTTCGGCCGAATATCAAAGCTTTGACCAGATGTACAGCCCCGTAGTACCGTTCAATGTCACATGATGAGCCTGATGCACCCCGAGGGGAAACCCCGCTCGACCGACAGCTCGACCGAAAACTCGCTTCCGCCTCGCACGCAGGAGGACCTCGGTCTCGATCTGCTCGCCCGCGAGCTCTCCGGCGGCAGTCTGTCGGGGCGAGAGGCCACGAGGGTTCTGGCCCAGCTTCCCGCCGACCCCGCGACCATCGTCTACCGCCGGCAGGTGCTCGCCGACATCGCACGGTCGACGGAGCTCGAAGAGGCCCTTGAAGCTCTCCTGCCGAAGCTGCGCGAGCTCACCGCGTTTTCACGTTCGGTTCGCGATGCCGATGCACCGCTGCTGCAGGCCGTCTGGCGCATCGGAGAGCTCGAGCTCTACGTGGAGTGCATTGATGATCTCTGCGCGGCTTTTGATGCCACCGAACGCAACGGTGGAGACGCACCCGGCGATGGGAACACGCTGTCGGAGGGATTCCAGGCCCTCGCGCGATACGCCCGCGAGGCCCGGGCTGCCGGGCACTTCGCAGCCCTCAAAGAGGAGCTTCCCCGGCTGAAAGAGGGCCTCAAGCAGAAACAGAGCGTGACCATCGGCATCAACCTCGATGAGCGCTTCCGCCCGGTCGAGGCGGCGCTTCTCTCGGTGAACCCCGAGCGCTTCCAGCAATCCGGCATTCTCGGTCGCTTTCTCGACTCCCTGGAATCCTCGCCGAAGTACCGCGTCAGCGCGCCCCTGCACAGGATGCCGACACCGGCCGATCTCCCCGAGCGGAAGGTCCCGCTCACCCCGCTGTTCCGGGATCTCGACGACGTGCTTCGCTCGCTCGGCAAATCCCTCCACCGCGGCCTCAAAGAGTTCCTGTCCGTGGAGACCGCGCCCCTCGCCGGCCTCGAGCAGGAGCTCTCCTTCTATCTCGGCGCGCACCGGCTGAAGAGCAGGCTCGAAGCTGCGGGTCTGCCCACCTGTTTTCCGGACATCGCCGATGCCGCGGAGCATCGACTCAGTGCGTCGGGCTTCTACAACCTTCAGCTCGCCCTGCGCTCGCTCGAGCGGCACTCGGAGACCGACATCGTCATGAATGAGCTCGAGCTCGGAGGCGATGTCGGCATTCTCGTCATCACGGGGGCCAATCAGGGCGGGAAGACCACCTTCGTACAGGGCGCCGGAATCATTCAGGTGATGGCGCAGGCGGGGCTTTTCGTGCCGGCGCGCAGCGCGACGGTCAGCCCGGTTGACACGGTCATTTCGCACTTTCCCACGGGCGAAGCGGGAAACATCGAGACGGGCCGCCTCAGCCAGGAGCTCGGGGACCTCGCGGGCATGTTCGATGAGGCCACCGACAACAGCCTTCTGCTGCTCAACGAGTCCCTCGCCAGCACGAACGCCGCGGAGGCTCTCGTCGTCGCCGAGGAAATGCTTGCCGCGCTCCGTCGGGTGGGAACACGCACGCTCTACGCAACCCACCTCCACGAGATCTCCGAGCGGCTCGGGGATCTCAATGACCCGGCCGACGTCGGCCCGCAGGTCCGCGGGCTGACCGCCGAGACCGAGTGGGACGGGGAAACCGTGCGGCGCACCTACCGCATCGTGCCCGGCTCACCGCAGGGCAGGAGCTTCGCGCGGGATCTCGCAAGAAAGCACGGCATAAGCTACACACAGCTCATCGAGAAGTTCACCGAGCGCGGATTGCTGTGAGTGAAGTATATAGCAGCGTGTGGATACAATCAGCAGAAGAGAATCGGGCGTAAGGAGTTGTGAGCGGCTCACCCGTGCA
>CAYOFA010000008.1:35472-37063 GCA_964402885.1 uncultured Spirochaetaceae bacterium | reverse complement strand
TTAGCAGGGGCAGGACTCGAACCTGCGACCTCCGGGTTATGAGCCCGACGAGCTGCCAGCTGCTCTACCCTGCGTCGTGTATGCTTAATGTAAATATAACGTGCCCGAGCGTCAAGAGGATCTACGCGCGCCGCGGGCGAGAATGGCCGCCAGGGCCACGGCGGCGAGGACAACAAGCGGTGCCAGGGGCGCGGCGCGTTTCACGGCCAGATCGTAGGCGCCGTGCACGACCGCGGCGAGGCCGATCGCGGCCGGGACGGAGTAGGGAGCGTCGCGGCGGTCGGAGCCGTGGGGCGCGGCGCCCGCCGCCACTGCCAGACCGAGGTAGGCCGCCGTCGCACCGTGGAGCGGCACGGCCAGGAGGGCCCGCATGATGAGGAGCGAGGACGACCCCGCGAGGTAGAACGCGTTCTCGAGAAATGCGAATCCGAGGCCCGCGGTTACGGCGAGGGGCAGGCGTGTTGCCACTTCCGGTGCGGGAATGCGGGCGCCGGCCACGGCAATCCCGGCGGCGCGCGCCCGCGGGTCACGTGCAGGCAACCCGCGTCCCTCGTGCGAGTCCGCGTAATCCGCCCGACGCATGCTCCATCGCACCGGAGCGAACTTCACGACCTCTTCGACGAGCCCTGCGACGACGAAGGCGCGGAGGGCGTCACCGATGAGGCCGCCGACCCCGGCAAGAGCCGAGGAGACGAGAAGCATCACCGCAAGTGCGGGAAAGACCGCGACGAGACCCGCAAGAAATGCCCGGTAGAACCCGCGTGGCGAGATATCTGTCGTGCGTGTCGCCCCGAACACAAAGACAGCGGCCGGCAGCACGGCAATTGCCAGGTTCAGGGCGAGTCGTGTGATCATGGGTGAAGCGCAGTGCCCCGCGCGCGGACCTTGTCGAGTGCCCCGACGAGGACTCGATTCTGCTCCGCCGTCCCTACCGATATGCGCACCCAGGTCGGCATCCCGAATGAGGTGAGTGGTCGCACCGATACGCCCTCCTCGGCGAGCTCTGCGGCAAACTCCTTCGCGTCCCTGCCGCAGTCGGCACAGATGAAGTTTGCCTCGGAGGGATACTGAGGCATTCCGAGACGATCGAGCTCGGCGCGGAGCACCTCGCGCTGCTCACGGTTGTTGGCAAGCGTCTTCTCGACGAATGCGGTATCGGTGAGCGCGGCGGTGGCCGCCTTCTGTGCAAGGAGTCCGGTGTTGAAGGGTGGCTTCACCATGTGCATGGAGGAGATGAGCTGCGCCGAGGCAATGCCGTACCCCACCCGCAGAGAGGCAAGGCCGTAGAGCTTGGAGAATGTGCGAAGCACGAGCACGTTCTCTCGCTCCCGTGTCAGCTCCACCGCGTCGGGAAAGTCGGGGGCGTCTGCGAACTCGTTATAAGCCTCGTCGACGATGAGGAGTACATCATCGGGCACCTCCCGCGCGAAAGCCCGAAGCTCCGCAGCACCGATGTAGGTCCCGGTGGGATTGTTGGGATTGCAGACGAATACGAGCCGCGTGTTCCCATCGATGAGCGCGCGCATTTCGTCGAGGAGAATGCGGCCGTCTCGCATCGGGGCGAAGACCGGCTCCCCGTCGTAGAGGCGTG
>CAYOFA010000008.1:30889-35372 GCA_964402885.1 uncultured Spirochaetaceae bacterium | reverse complement strand
CGCGTCGCCCTTCTGTTGGTTCTGCTGCTTCTGCAGCTGCTCGGGGGGATTGTTCTTCAGGTATTCATGATCCTCGGACATATCCACGATGAGGTCCTTGAGCACCATGTTCACGGACTTCGGCGTGGTTTTGGCGAAGATGAGATCGCCGGGGTTTTCGAACAGTCGGCGAACGGCACGCATGATCGAGACGATCTCCTGCTGCGTGAAGCCGTTCATGATGATGACCTTGTTCTCGAGCTCCTTCGGAAGCTCCTGCTTTGCTGACTCGTCGCCCATGATGTTACCTCCGCCCACATAGTACGAAGAGCGGGGCCCGCGATCAACCGCTCGCGGGTTTGCCGCCGCACCCGAAGTTCCTGGCGG
The DNA here is from genome assembly GCA_964402885.1 of uncultured Spirochaetaceae bacterium. Taxonomy (GTDB): domain Bacteria; phylum Spirochaetota; class Spirochaetia; order DSM-27196; family PWMO01; genus JAAAOH01. The sequence continues at coordinate 35,006 of CAYOFA010000008.1, read as the reverse complement.
CGACGGGTTTGCCGCCGGCGCCGGCCCGGGATATATTATGCGCAGCACACCCATTCCTCCAGTCCACAGACTCATCGGAGGGTAACTGATGAACTACGATAAATTCACCGTAAAGGCTCAGGCGATCGTACAGGACGCAACGAGCCTCGTACACGAATACAACCATTCCGCCCTCGAGCCGGAACATCTTGCACTCGCCATGGTGCGCCAGACCGACGGCGTCGTGCCGCCGCTTCTGAACAGGCTCGGCGTCTCCCCGCACGAGATCGAAACGGGCGTCGAGACGATTCTAAAGAAGAAGCCCCAGGTCTACGGCGATTCCCAGCAGATGAGCCTCTCCAAGGCATCGGGTCGCGTGCTCACGCAGGCGGAGAAGGAAGCGGGTGAGCTCAAGGACGAGTACACCAGCACCGAGCACATTCTCCTCGCGATGCTCATGGAGGACACCGAGCTCGGGAAGTTCCTCAAGGACAGAGGCCTCACCAAAGACGAGGTGCTGAAGGCCCTTCAGTCCATCCGGGGAAACCAGCGGGTCACCGACCAGAATCCCGAGAGTCGCTATCAGGTGCTCGACAAGTACTGCCGTGACCTCACCGGCCTCGCGCGCCGCGATAAGCTCGACCCGGTGATCGGTCGCGACGAGGAGATACGCCGCATCATGCAGGTGCTCTCCCGCCGCACCAAGAACAACCCAGTGCTCATCGGCGACCCCGGCGTGGGAAAGACGGCCATTGTCGAGGGGCTCGCCCAGCGCGTGGTCGGCGGCGACGTGCCCGACTCGCTGAAGAACAAGCGCATCCTCCAGCTCGACCTCGGCGCGCTCGTCGCGGGAACCAAATTCCGTGGCGAGTTCGAGGAGCGCCTCAAGGCGGTCATTCACGAGATTGCCGAGTCCGACGGGGAGATCATCCTCTTCATCGACGAGCTCCACACCCTTGTGGGCGCGGGAAGCGCGGAGGGCTCGATGGACGCCTCGAACCTGCTGAAACCCGCGCTCGCCCGTGGAGAGCTTCGCACGATCGGAGCGACCACACTCGACGAGTACCGCCAGCACATCGAGAAAGACGCCGCCTTCGAGCGGAGGTTCCAGACGGTGTTCACCGGGGAGCCGAGCGTGGAGAACACCGTGGCCATCCTTCGCGGTCTCAAGGAGCGCTACGAGGTGCACCACGGGGTGCGCATCAAGGACGAGGCGCTCATCGCCGCGGCCATGCTCTCCGACCGCTACATCACCTCGCGCTTTCTCCCGGACAAGGCGATCGACCTCGTCGACGAGGCGGCAAGCCGCCTCAAGATGGAAATCGAGAGCCAGCCGACTGAGCTCGACAAGCTCGACCGCCGCATCCTGCAGCTCAACATCGAGAAGCAGGCCCTCGGCAAGGAAACCGACGATGCCTCGCGGGAGCGCCTCGAGAAGATCGAGAGAGAGCTTGCCGATCTGCAGGCCAACCGTGACGCCAAGCACCTGCAGTGGCAGAACGAGAAGCACATCATCGACCGCATCCGCGAGCTCAAGGCCCAGCTCGAGGGCTACGCCGCCGACGAGAAGCGCTACGAGCGCGAGGGGAACCTCGCGAAGGCGGCCGAGATCAAGCACGGGCTCATCCCGCAGGCCGAGCAGGAACTGTCGGCTGCAACCGCCAAGCTCGAGTCCCTCAAGAGTGAGGAAACCCTCCTGCGCGAGGAGGTCTCCGAGGAGGACATTGCGGGCGTGGTCTCGGCCTGGACGGGTATTCCGGTGAGCAAGATGCTCGCCTCGGACATGGAGAAGCTCCTGCGCCTCGAGTCGATTCTCGAGGAACGGGTCGTGGGGCAGGGCCACGCGATTACCGCGGTGGCCGACGCGATCCGTCGGAACAAGAGCGGACTGTCGGACATCAACAGGCCCACGGCAACCTTCATGTTCATCGGTCCCACGGGCGTGGGAAAGACCGAGCTTGCCAAGACGCTCGCCGACTTTCTCTTCGATGACGAGAAGGCGCTCACCCGCATCGACATGAGCGAATACATGGAGAAGTTCTCCGTCTCGCGCCTCATCGGCGCGCCCCCGGGCTACGTCGGATACGAGCAGGGCGGACAGCTCACCGAAGTCGTTCGCCGGCGGCCGTACTCGGTCATCCTCTTCGACGAAATCGAGAAGGCGCATCCCGACGTGTTCAACGTGCTGCTTCAGCTCCTCGACGAGGGGCGGCTCACCGACGGGCAGGGTCGCGTGGTGGACTTCCGAAACGCTATCATCATCATGACGAGCAACATCGGGAGTGACATGATTCTCCAGGCCGAAGATCTTTCCTCCGTGCGCGATCAGATCGACGGGCTGCTTCACGCCACCTTCAAGCCGGAGTTTCTCAACCGCCTCGACGAGATCATCACCTTCAACCGCCTCGGTCGTGAGGAGATCGTGCGGATCGTCGACATCGAGGTGCAGCACCTCGCCGACCGGCTTGCCGAGCGGAAGATGTCGATGGAGCTCGACGAGGAGGCAAAGCGGCTCATCGGAGACCGCGGTTTCGACCCCGCCTTCGGTGCGCGGCCGCTGAAGCGAACCATCCAGAACCTGTTGCAGAATCCGCTCTCGAAGAAGATACTCGCAGGCGAGGTGAAGGAGGGCGATCGCATCATTGTCTCCCGCTCGGGGGACGAGCTCGTGATGCAGACCGCCGAGCTCACCCACGCATAAGCGGTGGCGGCGCCGGCGACCGGCCGCCGCCGCCTCGAGAGGAGGACTCTGTGGCACGGCTCTGGGACAAGGGCGGTGAGCTCGACGACGAGATCGCCCGATTCACCGTCGGCAAAGACTATATACTCGATCGCAGGCTCGTACCCGCGGACTGCGTGGCAAGCATCGCGCACGTGCGGGGGCTCGAAGCGGCCGGCGTGCTCACGGCCGGTGAGCGGGAGAGCCTGCAGGCGGCCCTCGTTGCCGTCATAGATGATCATGCGGCGGGCCGATTCACCGTGACCGAGGCCGACGAGGACGGGCACACCGCCATCGAGAATCGCCTCGTCGCCGGGCTCGGTGAGACCGGCAAGAAGGTCCACACCGGCCGCTCGCGAAACGATCAGGTGACGACGGCGCTCCGGCTCTTCGCCCGGCGGGCGATCGACCGCGTGAGCGAGGGGCTTCTCACCCTCGCCGAACGGCTCCTCGACCGCGCGGAGGAGGAGGCCCGCACCGTCATGACCGGCCGCACCCACATGCAGCCGGCCATGCTCTCGACCTTCGGGCTGTGGCTCGCGGCCGTCGCGGAGGAGCTCCTCGACGACCTCGCCCTCCTCGATGCGGCCTACGAGTATCATGACCAATGTCCCCTCGGCGCGGCGGCAAGCTACGGCGTGCCGCTGCCCCTCGACCGCGCGCTCACCGCGCGGCTTCTCGGTTTTTCCCGTGTCCAGAACAACGTCCTCTACGCCGTGGGATCGCGGGGGAAGGGCGAGGCGGTCCTCCTCGATGCCCTCGATCAGGTGGGTATGACCCTCGGACGGGCGGCAAACGACCTCATATTCTTCTCGCTCCCCGAGATTGCCTACGTCTCGCTCCCTGATACCCTCTGCACCGGCTCGAGCATCATGCCGCAGAAGAAAAACCCGGACGTCCTCGAGCTCGTGCGCGGGAAGTGCGCCGGCCTCGGGGCAGTATCCGAGCGAGTGAAGTCGGTCATGCGCTCACTCCCGGCCGGATACAACCGCGACGTGCAGGAAACGAAGGCTCCGCTCATGGAGGGGCTCGACGTTGCAGCGTCCTGCGTGACGGCGATGGAGGCCGCGGTCTCGGGGCTCGAAGTCGACCGCGAGGCCATGCGCCGGGCGATCCCTGCCGAGGTGTATGCCACCGACGCCGCCCTCGACCTCGTGGCCGAGGGTGTGCCGTTTCGCGAGGCCTACCGGCGGGTGGGAACGAGCCTGGACTCCGTCACGCCACCGGATCCCGTCGAGGCGCTTGCCAGGCGCAGCGCCGACGGCTCGCCGGGGAATATCAACCTTGCCTCCCCGCGCGAGCGTGTGGCCGGCTTTCGGAAGCGACTGGCGCTCCGCGTCGCGCGGCTCGACCGGGCGGTCACTGATCTTGTTGGTCACGGGGTGGAGCTGGCGCCGGAGGCATCCGCAGACTGAGCTC
>CAYOFA010000008.1:15272-30789 GCA_964402885.1 uncultured Spirochaetaceae bacterium | reverse complement strand
CGGGGCGTGCGCTGTCGAGCCATATGATGTCCAGACCGGTGTCCCGCAGGTTCCGCGTGGCAGCCGTCCGGTTTGCGTAGAGCGCCGGCATCAGCACCGGAATGCCGTCGGCAGCGAAGTCCTCGATGCGTGAGCGAAGGACGGAGACCGAGGCGCCGAGAGGCAGGCGCCTCGTGCGCTCGCGGTTCCCATCGGCTGCGGCCTTGAGTCCGAGCCGGTAGGCGGGACGGACGACCTCCTCGCTCATGTAGAGGCCGGTCTCGATGAGAAGCCCCGCCGTGGCCGGTGCCGCTTCCGCCGACTCTCCCGGCGCGGCACCGGCGGGGGCCTCTGCCCCGAGGCGCAGCCCGGCGATGTAGCCTGCGAGAAATGCCTGCTCGCGCCTGTTTATGAGAAGCCCGGCAGCGTTTGCCAACGCCGGCGCATCCCCGCCGACAATCAGGAAGGACGCCCCCGGATGCTCGGCGGCGGCTCGTATTCCGTCCTCGAGAAGCGCCCCGCCGCCCACCACGAGGAGCGCCACGCTGCGGTCACCCGCTCGCTCGCCGAGGCGCGGGTCGCCGCGTCGCACGCCGGTGACGACCTCGACCTCGAGGTTTTCCCTCTCGGCAACGGCCGCTCGGGCGCCGTCGACGATCATTTGATAGAGGGGATGGGAGTCGGCGGTATCCGGAAGCATGACCGAGACGTAGTCGATTTCGGGGGCCTCGTCCTCGCTTCCGCCGAAGGCGTACAGCGGCAGCGGTGCTGTTACGATCGCTAGTAGTAGAACAACGATGAAGTGACGCATACCCTCATGATAGCACTCGAGGGGGCGATTGTTGACCGGGGTATGGCGATGTGCTACCGTTTGCCGCAATTCACGTGACAGGGGGATCCGGTGTCCGGCGACCTGCCGCTCATCCTTGCAATCGACGTTGGTACATCCACGGTAAAGGGCGCGCTCGTCGATGGGGACGGCCGCATCCGAACCATCTCGACCGAGCGTGTGCTCGATCATCCCCGGGCGGTATCGGTCTGGGACGGTGATCGACGCCATGGAGCCATCGCACATGTGTTACGGGAAATCGGACCGCTGGCGGCCGTAGACGTCGTGGTGGTAAGCGGCCACGGTCCGACCCTCGTGCCCATTGATGCCAAGGGCGTTCCTCTTGAGCCGGTTCTGCTGTGGAACGACGGCCGTGAACGTCGCGTCTCGGGGCAGCCCTCCTTCTTCCTGCCGAAGGCCGCGTGGCTCGCCGCGGAAAGACCTGATGTGTACGAGCGTACCCGATACTTTTTGTCACTGCCCGAGTACGTGGACTACCTGCTCACCGGTGAGGTCGTAACGATTTCCCCCACCGACGAGTTTACCCCCTATATCTGGGACGCCGAATCCATCGCCGCCTACGGCCTCGACGCCGAGCGCTTCCCGCCCTTCGTACACACCGGCGAGCGGATCGGAGAGGTGCAGGCGCCCGCGGCAGAGCGCTACGGGATTCCCGCCGGGACACCGGTGGTTGCCGGCGGCTCCGATTTCCTCATGAGTCTCGTCGGGACCGCGAGCCTGGCTCCGGGCAGAACCTGCGACCGAGCGGGAACCTCGGAGGGCATCAACTACTGCGCTCCGACGCCGGTAACCGATCCGCGCCTCCGGACGCTTCCCCACGTCCGAGCCGGTATGTACAACATCGCCGCCATTCTCGAGTCCACCGGGAGTGCCTTCGAGTGGTTCCGTGTAATCACCGGGCAGCACGACAAAGGCTATGTGCATATCCTCGAGGACATTCGCTCCGCGGCTGCCGACGCACCGCTGTTCGTCCCCTCACCACGGGGGCTCGACGGCTGGAACTTCGAAAACGGCGCCTTTCTCGAGCTCAATGCACACCACGGGCCCGCCGAGCTCGGCCGCGCGGTCGTGGAATCTCTCGGGTTCACCATCCGCCATTCCCTCGAGGTTCTCGCGGAGGCGGGATGCGAGGTTGATGCCCTGCGGGTGTGCGGGGGGCAGGCCAAGAACCCCGTCTGGAATCGCATGAAGGCGGACATGAGCGGCGTCGATGTGCTCGTGCCCGAGGTTGAGGATGCCGAGCTCGTCGGAAACGCCTGCTGTGGCCTCGTCGGCATCGGGGCCTGCGACAGCCTCCTCGAGGCAAGTGATCGCATCGTGCACTTTCGCGAGCGCATCGCGCCCGACCGCGAGGCCTACGAGCGCTACGGCGAGCGCTACGCTCGCTACCGCGAAATGGCGGGGCGGTTCTCCCGCCTGTAGGCGCCGGCAAACCGGATCCACACTGCCACCCCGCGTTCGGCACCGCCGCCGCGCGGACCTGCCGCCACCGGAGCCGCGCCGCCGCCCCGCGGACCCGCCGCCACCGCGGAGCCCCACCGCCACCGGTCCCCGGAGCCACGCCGCCACCCGCCGGCCGCCCGCTATTCCCTCTTTGTAATATTCGCGCGCTGCATTATACTATTCCCGAGGTGATGTAACGTGTTTTTCTGGTTCGGCTTCCCGTTCATGTTTCTTCTTCCGCTGTTCGTCGCAGCGGTTGCGGTGCGCGTGGGGTCACAGTTCTTCCGTTCCTGGGATTCGCAGCAGCACCGCTACGTCTCCGGGCGGGGGCGGCAGGGAAGCGACATCCTCGCCGATATCTACGGCATGCCGCGAAACGGCCGAAGCCCTGAGGCCCGTGTGTTTCAGCTTGCGAGCAAGCTCGGCGGTCGCCTGAGCGTATCCGACGTCGTCATAGAGCTCGGCGTCGACGTCAAGGATGCCGAGGAGCTATTGCAGGGCCTCGTGGACAACGTTCGCGTCCGCATGGAGCTCGACGACAACGGGCGGGTAACCTTCGAGTTTCCCGAGATCATCGATCGTCACGAGCGGGGCCAGTGAGCATCGCTTCGTAGAGGCCGTGGGCGCGCTCGAGGGTCCGGGAGAGACGCGGCCAGAAGTCTTCGGTGATGTTCTGTGCCTGCTGCATCCTCCGCGCCACCACGTCGGTATCCTCTGCATCGAGTCTGAGACTGTGAACCTGCCGGTCGGCCGCGATCTGCAGCACGTGCTCCGCTTTGCGAAGAAACACGTAGTCTTCCCGCAGGTGCACCGCGGTTTCCTCGTCGAGGATCTCCCGCTCGGCGAGAGAGTCTATCGCTGCCAGAGTATTGCCCTCGAGCCACGGGTGTTCGCCCCCGCCCCCCGAAGCCGCCCGCGCCACATCCAGCAACTGTAGGCCCTGCACGAGAAACTCGATGTCCCGGATGCCGCCGCGGCCTTCCTTTACATCGACCACGTTGGGGTCGAGCTCGAGAGCTCGGGTCTTCTGCTCGCGCAATCTGCGTATGTTATCCGTCACCGCCTGTGGCTCGACCCGCCGGGGTATGCTCTCATGCACCGCGGCCACGAAGCGGCCGCCGAGCTCGCGGTTTCCCGCCACCGCGCCGAGCTTGATCGCCGCCTGCCGCTCCCATGCCGCAGCCTGCCGGTGATAGTAGTCGACGGCGGCAGACACGGGATAGACCAGCATACCCGACGATCCGAAGGGGCGGAGCCTCAGGTCCACGCGATAGAGGTAGCCCTGCACCGTGTGGGCGGTGAGATCGCGGTTGAGCCGCGTCATCACGGCGGTGTAGGCGTTTCGCTCCGCTCCGGGGTCGGCCTGCGGGTCCGGCTCGTAGATGGCGAGCAGATCGATGTCGGAGCTGTAGTTGAGCTCATTGCCGCCGAGTTTTCCGAATCCGAGAATCGCAAATCGCGCCGGGCTGACATCCGGGCTCTCACGCAGTATCCGCTCCAGGCAGGCATCGACAATCGTCCGTGCCAGGTTCGAGAGCTCCGCGGTTATCTCGCGCAGTCCCACGCCGAGGCAGATATCCCGCGTTCCGATCCGCAGTATCTCTCGTCGCCGGAAACGGCGCACCGCGTCGAGCCACTCCTCGTGCGAGTCGCACCCATCCCCGATTTCATCGAGATCGGCCCGCATCTCCTCTTCACCGCGAAGTCCGCGGATGACATGCGGCGTGGTCGCCCAGGCGAGGAAGTCGGGATCGCGGAAGAGGGTGTGGGACAGAAAGGTGCTGGTTGCGAAGATGCTCAGCAGTATCTCCAGGCGCTGGGGCTGGCGCACGAGCTCGCGGAAGTGGGCCTCGGGATCCTCGATGGCGCCCACGAGCTGCTCCCAGTGGTTGAGCGCAAGGTCGGCGTCGGGGACACGCGTGAACACGTCCCAGGCGAGCACGGCGAGCTCGGCAAAGAGATAGCGCCTCGTGCCTTCGCCCGAGAGGTTTCGGAGATTACGCAGGCTTCGCTCCGGATCCCGGAAGCCGCCCGAGCTCAGAATGGCGGCCACGCGCTCCTCGTCTACATGATCGGAGAGTATGATGTCCGCAACCGTACCGAGGGGTGCGCCGGGCAGGGCGTCGCGGCCGAGCTCGCGCTCGACGAAGACGCGGACCTGCGCGGTGCGGGTTTCGAACTCCACATGCAGTTGCTCGGCCGGACCGAGCTCACCGCTTCCGGCGTAGCCCATGCGCCTGGCAAGGTGCTGGTACTCGAGGGAGTCAACCGCCGGCAGGAACAGGTCCATGGCGTTGCCGCGGAGCATCCGCAGCCCGTTTATGAGTTTTCGCAGGAAGTGGTAGGCATCCACGATCCTGTCGGCCTCCGCGGCGTCGATCTGGCCTGCCGCAACCAGCTCGCGCAGCGCAACGTGGATTCGCGGGGTGCGCAGCCGCGGGTTGGTCCGACCGAGAGTGACCTGGAGGATCTGGACGCTGTACTCGAGGTCCACGAGGCTGCCGGGGGAGAACTTCGCGTTCAGCTGTCCCCTCCGGCCCTTGGATTTGAGCTGCAGCGCACGCAGGCGCTTGAGCTCGGCAAGGTCGATGCTGTCGGCGGCGTAGACGAGATCATCCCGAAGGCGTTCGACGCGTCGGCCGAACTCTTCGTGGCCTGCGACACGCCGCATGCGCACGAGGGCGAGCTTCTCGAGGCTCGAGGCTTCCCCGGAGTAGTAGCGGGCAAACTGCGCGAGGCTCGACGCTTTGGCACCGGCGGCCCCGTAGGGACGCAGTCGCAGATCGACCTGAAAGATGCCCTCGCGCTTGGCACGGATGAAGCCCGAAATCTCGTTCACGAGGTGGGCGAAGAACTCGGCGTTTCGGATGGGCTCCGGGCCATCGGTGCTGCCGTCGTCGCTGTAGACGAACATCATCTCGATGTCGGATGCGTAACCGAGCGCCTCCCCGCCGAGCTTGCCGAGCCCCATGACGGCGAGGTTGGCCGGGAGCCCGGCAACGGTGCGCGGTCTGCCGTATCGCGCGGCGAGGGCCTCGAAACAGATGCGATAGGCGGCCTCGATGACCGCCTCGGCAAGGGCGGTCAGGCGGGAGCTCAGGAAGAAGAAATCGAGCTCGCCGCGGAGAATGTGGTCGAGGTCGATGAGATAGGTCTCGTGGTCCTTGAAATCGTTGAGGACCTGTTGTTTCTCCTCGAAATCCTCGGCTTTCTCGATCGCGGCGGCGAGGAGATCCGGCACTTCTTCGGGAGAGTGACTCAGCACTGTTTCCTCGGAGCTCGCAAGCAGGGGAAGGAGCTGCTCGTGCTGCATACGAATGAAGTCCTCCCACAGAAAGTCGCTTGCGCCGAGCAGGCGGGCGAGGTCCTGGAGGATCTTCGGGCTCGAGAGGACCGCGTCCATCTGATCGCGCTCTGAGAGGGTCAGAAAGTCCTGAATGAGCCGCTCGAAGCGCAGCAGAGCCTGATAGCGGTCGGGGGCAACGCTGAGAAAGTAGGTGAACTGCTTGGTGAAAGCCACCGAGAGTCGAATCTGATTCAGCCGGCGCTCGTCGCTGACCGGCCGCCCCGAGGCGTCGACGAACTCGAAGAGGTCCTCCACCTGCTCACCGCGGGTGTGGATCTCCACCCGCTCCACCGACATATCATGCAGCACGAGGGCGCTCGAGAGGGCGTAGAGGAAGAACGGGGTATCCACCCCGCTGACCCGCATCCGCGTCGTGGTCTCGCCCGGCTCGACATCGACCTCCACCGGGTAGAGGGCCCGTTCCTGCCGCACGGGGAAGCGATCGAGGGCCGAGGCGACTTCCTCGGTGATGCGTCGCTTGGTCTCGTTGTAGCTCTCCTCCGTGCCCCGGTGGAGGAGGCCGAGATACTCTCTCGCCTTGGTCGTTACTTCCTGCGACCAGGTTTCGAACGGGGCGCGCGGCGTTCCGCGAAAGCGGTCCACGATGTAGCGGGTGGGGGGCAGGGCGGTCGGTGCCGGGAAGGAGCCCGCGCGCCGGTACCACGACCGCGCGCCATGGCCCGGCCCGCGACGGCCGCCGCGACCTGCGCCCGCACGGCGGCCCGCGCCCGCATGGGACCGCGGGCCCGCCTGGGGACGGGAGCCCGCGTCCCGGGTGCTCCCGCCGGCGTCGCCGTCCTCCGCGCCGCCCGTGCCGCTCCTCGCCTCCGTGTACACGTCACCCGAGGTGATATCGAAACCGGTGGCAGAGAGCAGGCCCGCGAGCACGGAGAACTCACCGGGGGCGTCGTAGGAGAGGAACGTCACCTCGGCGCCGTCGCCCGTTCGCTGTATCAGCACGCGAACCGGATCCTCGGGGGAGAGGTCGGCGAGGGCGGTGAGATGTGCCTCGACCTCCGCTGCCTGGAAGGTTTCGAAGTAATGCTGCGGAAAGCGCTCGACGTATCGTCGGATGAGCTCTTCTGGAACCGAAGGGCATCGGGCGCTGAGCTCCGAAACTGTGGGGCGGGGGGACTGAAACTCCTGCGTCACGGGCGATATTGTAGCTCAACGGGGGCGACACAGAAAGGGTGGCGAAAAAGAGACGGACGGGACCCGGGGGTTTCCCCGCAGTCCCGCCCGCCGGCAATGAATGGCTGCGGACAGTCTCAGCCGATGGCTTCTTTTCCCGTCTCGCCGCTTCGGATGCGAATCGTTTCCTCGAGCGGTACCACGAAGATCTTGCCGTCGCCGATCTCCCCGCTTCGCGCTCCCTTTACGATCGCGTCTATCGTCGGCTGAACGAAACTGTCGTTGACGGCGATCTCGATTCGTACTTTCTTGAGGAGGTTGACCTCGATGTCGACACCCCGGTAGTGCTCGGTGTAGCCCTTCTGCTGTCCGGCACCCATGGAGTTTGTCACCGACATCTTGTAGACCTCGGCCCTGTACAGCTCCTCTTTCACGTCACTCAGCTTATGCGGCTGAATATAGGCAATAATCAATTTCATGCTGCTCGACCTCCTTTACATCGAAGTGAAGATCTGGAATCCGCTGTAGGACTCCACGCCGTGCTCGCCGATGTCCAGGCCCTGCAGCTCTTCCTTCTCCGATACCCGGAGAAGTCCGACTGCCTTCAGGATGCCGAACAGAATGAGCGCAGCAACTACCACGTAGGCAAACACCGCCAGCACGCCGATCACCTGCACGCCGAGCTGAGCCGCGCCGCCGCCGTAGAACAGACCCACGATGCCGGGATCGTTCACGCCGTCTGCGAAGAGCCCGACAGCAATGGTACCCCACGCACCGGCCGTCCCATGCACCGACACCGCACCAACAGGATCGTCGATATGCAGCACCTTGTCGAGAAACTCGACCGAGAGCACGACGATGATACCTGCGAGGAGGCCGATGATGACCGCGCCGAGGGGACTCACGACCCAGGTACCGGCGGTTATCCCCACCAGCCCTGCCAGCGCCCCGTTGAGGGAGACCGAGGGATCGGGCTTGCCGAACCACATCCAGGACGTGAACATCGCGCCGATGGCACCGGTCGAGGCTGCCAGCGTGGTCGTGGTGGCCACGTGTGCGATCGACAGATCGGTGCCGGAGAGGGTGCTGCCGGCGTTGAAGCCGTACCACCCGAACCAGAGGATGAACACGCCGAGTGCGGCAAGCGGCATGTTGTGGCCCGGGATCGCTTTCACCGTGACCTGACCGTTTACCCGCACGTACTTGCCCTTGCGTGCACCGAGCACGGCCGCGCCGACCAGAGCCGCCCATGCGCCGACCGAGTGGACCACCGTGCTGCCGGCGAAATCGTGGAAGCCGAGCTCAGCGAGCCAGCCGCCACCCCATACCCAGTGCCCCGAGATCGGGTAGATCAGGCCTGAGATAAAGACGCTGTAGATCAGATACCCGACGAACTTCGTTCGTTCCGCCATGGCCCCGGACACGATGGTGGCAGCGGTGGCGGCGAAGACGACCTGGAACATCCAGTCGCGGAAGATCGCCGACATGTCGCTTACACCGTACGCGCTCATCGTTTCCTGCGTGTAGGACAGGAAGAAGCCGTTGCTCCCGATGAATCCTCCCAGGCTCGGTGCGCCGTACATGAAGGCCCACCCGACCGCCCAGTACGCGACCGCTCCGGCGGAGAAGTCCATCAGGTTCTTCATGATGATGTTGCCGGCATTCTTGGCGCGGGTGAGACCCGTTTCGACCATCGCGAAGCCCGCCTGCATGAAGAATACCAGTGCGGCCGCGAGGATCAGCCAGATCATGTCGAAGGCCTGAGAATACAGCGCAAGCATCTCTTCCGTGGACTGCTCCTGGGCTACGGCCGTGCCGCCACCGGCAAGCAATCCGACGATAATGAACAGGGTGAACAATCGTGCTTTCATCAAGCATACCCTCCTAGAAGTTACCTGTTGCGGTTCCTATTGCAATTCCGGTGCCAACCTCGCAGGTACGGCTGTGCACGCCGCAGTAACTCCCGCCGGGGCCGAACTTTAGCCGACGGGCGCCACGCGCACGCCGTTGCCCCCGGTGACCCCGCAGCTTCTCCGGAACCTACGCATGTGTAGAAAAGAGGGTTAGAGGATACGAAAATGTAGGATCGAGGAGTTGGTCCTACGAGCGCGTACGATACTTGCGCGGATCGATGCCGTGCTTCTGCACCCGCAACCCCATGATCCGCTCGGTTATCTGCAGAAGCTGCGCCGCCTTCGTCATGTTGCCCTTGGTGGACTTCAGCGCATCTATGACGAGCTCGCGCTCGAGGTTGTCGAGCTGTGCCTGCAGGGAGCCCGAGACCACGGTGCCCGTCGACTCTGCGGACTGAAGCGTCGGCGGCAGGTGATGGCTGTGGATGACCCCGTCGATGGAGAGCACCGCCGCCCGCTCGATGACGTTCTCCAGCTCCCGCACGTTGCCGGGCCAGTGGTAGCTCGACAGCAGGTCAATCGCCGGGGTGGAGATGCGCTGGATGTCCTTGTGGTTCTTCTCCGCGTACTTCTCAACGAAGTGGTCGGCAAGCAGCAGGATGTCGCTCTTTCGATCCCTCAGCGGCGGCATGTGAATGGGGAAGACGTTGAGGCGATAGTAGAGGTCCTCGCGGAACTCGTTCTGCTCCATCGCCTCCTCGAGATTGCGGTTGGTCGCGGTAATGATGCGAACATTGGTGCGCAGGGTCTCGTTTCCGCCGACCCGTTCGAACTGCCGCTCCTGCAGCACCCGCAGCAACTTCACCTGCGTCAGCGGCGCGAGGTCGCCGATCTCATCGAGAAAGATGGTGCCGCCGTGGGCAAGCTCGAAGCGTCCCTTGCGTGTGCTGATCGCCCCGGTGAAGGAGCCCTTCTCGTGGCCGAAGAGCTCGCTCTCTATCACGGTTTCGGGCAGCGCCGCGCAGTGCACCTTGATGAAGGGCTTGTCGGCGCGGTCCGAGTTATAGTGGATGGCGTGAGCGACGAGCTCCTTGCCGGTGCCGCTCTCCCCGCGGATGAGCACGGTAGCCTCGCTTCGGGCCACCTGCGCGATCATGTCGAAGACTTCCTGCATTGCCTGGGAGTTGCCGATGATGTTCTGCGGGCGGAAGCGCGCGCGCAGCTCGTTCTGAAGGCGCGTGTTTTCCTCGACGAGCTGCCGCTTCTCCTCGAGGATGTTCTGTCGGAGCTTCACGGCCTGGGAGATGAGCGAGGTGACGATAGACAGGAGCCGGGTCGAGCTCTCGAGCTCGCTTTCCTCCGCCGGCTCACAGTCCACGCTCAGCGCGCCGATGGTCTCGTTTCCGAGCTTGATCGGCACGCAGATGAAGGAGAGATCGTCGGTGTTCTTGCGCACACCCGTGCGATTGAGAAACAGTGGGTCCTCGTTAATGCGTGGAATGACCTGCGGCCGGCCCGTCTGCACCACTTTCCCGGTGATTCCCTCGCCGAGCTGGTAGCGTCCGCGGGCCTGCTCACTCGAGGAGTAGCCGTAGGCCGACTCTATGGAGAGCTCGCCCGTCTTGCGGTCGAGCAGGGTGATGGCTGCATGGCGCATCCCGAGACGGTCTGCGAGCGTCTGCAGTACCGGGTAAATGATGCGGTCGAGCTCCATACTCTGGTCGAGGAGCTGGCTTATCTCGAAGAGAAGCGAGAGCTCCTCGACTTTCCCGTGATATGAGACGGTGGAATGTTCGGTCATCTGTCGGCTCCGTGTCGTGCTGATCCTAAAGTAGCCCCTCGTAAATGATCTTCTCACCACCATCGAGGCTGACGATCTGGCTGTCCTCGAACTGGGAGACCGCGTCCGGAACCTCGGCGATGAGCACGAGCTCGGGATTGGCCTCCCGTGTCTCATCGGGCGAGAGGTAGGTCTCCCCCTCGACGATCACGCCGATCACCGAAGAGAGGAGGGGGCGATGCTCGGGCTCGAGCGTGGGTGTGAGGAGAATCTCATCCCCCGTGCCCTTGATCGCAGTCTCGGCCTCTTCTGCCGTCGTGGCCTTCACGATCCGGCCGGAGCAGGTGTGCCCGACCGCCCGGTGACCCCGGTTGAGGATGTTCCCGAGGAAGTGCACCTTGATGGTATTCATGGGGAAGGGGGAGTTCACGGGAATGCCCGCGGCGGTGACCACCTTGTCGAGGCGCGAGACGTAGCCCCGGTGCAGCGCGCGTTGCAGCGCCTTCTGTATCATGAGCTCAGAGTCGGTCACGTGCTCGGAGAGGATGGGGAAAATGCCCCACGGCAACAGCAGCTGCCGGAAGGCCGTCTCGGAGGTCGTCACCGCAATGATATTCGGGCGCGGGCGAAACTTACTGAGGAGTCGGGGCGTGTTTCCGCGGATCGTCGGTGCGACGATCGCGCTCGCCTCGATGTCGTGCGCCACGAGGTATGCCGCTTTGGCAATGGCGTGCCCGATGTCCGAGGAGCTCTGGTGAAAGGAGAAGTACTTCTCGCAGCGGCTGTGGTACTCCGGGGATTCCTCCACCGCCATGGCGATCCTGTGCAGGGTTTCGGTCGCTCGCGTCGGATAAGCCCCGCTTGCGGTTTCCCCGGAGAGCATCACGGCGTCCGTGCCGTCGAAAATCGCGTTCGCCACGTCGGTGAGCTCCGCCCGCGTGGGATCGGCGTTGTGGATCATTGAATCGAGCATCTGCGTGGCGGTGATGACCGGCTTGTTCTGACGGTTGCAGGCCGCGATGATGCGCTTCTGGGCGAGGGGGATCTGCTCGGTGCTCAACTGCACGCCGAGGTCGCCGCGCGCCACCATGATGCCCTGGGAGACACGAACGATCTCCTCTATGTTCTCGAGGCCTTCATGGTCCTCGATCTTGGCGATCACATGGATGTGGCAGTCGCTCTCCTGGAGGATGCGCTGAATCTCGGTCACGTCGGTGGGCTTGCGCACGAAGGAGGCGGCAATGAAGTCCATGCCGTGCTCGATGGCAAATGCGATGTCTTTCCTGTCCTTCTCGGTGATTGCCGGAAGAGACACCCGTACGCCGGGAATGTTGACGTTCTTTCGGCTCCCGAGCGTACCGCCGCTTCGAACCACGCAGTGCACATCGGAGCCCTCGACGGAGACCACCTCGAGATCGATCAGGCCGTCGGCGACGAAGATGTGCTTGCCGGGCCCGACTTCCCCGGGAAGCTGCTTGTAGGTGATGCTGATACGGTCGGCGGTACCCTCGACCTCGTCGGTGGTGATGGTGATGCGGTCATCCGCCTCGAGCTCGACCTTGGCGTCATCGGCCATGACGCCGGTGCGGATCTCGGGGCCCTTCGTGTCGAGGAGAATGCCGACCGGGATCCCGGTTTCGGCGCTCGCCCGTCGAATCATCTCGAGCCGCTGCGCCTGCTCCGCGTGGTCACCGTGGGAGAAGTTGAACCGGGCGATGTTCATACCGGCCCGGAGAAGCTCCTTCATCCGGTCGAGGTCGTCGACGGCGGGGCCCAGCGTGCATACGATCGTTGTCTTCCGCAGTCTGTCCATACATACGAAGAATAGCGTGGAACGCGCTTGAGTTCTACCGGTTATGGAGCCTGGCTGTCGGATCCGTCGTCTTCTTCGTCCTCCTGCAGGAGAAAACCGAGTTCCTCCTGGGAGACCACGTCCTCTTCGGGTGCGTGGTCCTCGGGACGGTGCAGCATGTTCTGAAGCTCGGTGTGGGTCGTCTGATGGGAAGATCGACAGGCCCGGACTTTGTGGGAAAAGGGAGTGAGACTTTCCGCGAGGGGTCGCTCGGCTGCGAGAATGTCGCTGAGGAAGTCGAGGAAGACACTCTCCACGCGAAGCAGTGCCTTGAGGTACTCCGCGCGCCGGATCAGGTTCGGATTGTCCCGCAGCCCGGAAAGGATCTTCATCAGCGTGGAGTCCACGAAGAAGATATCCTCGAGCACCTTGTCCTTGAACAGCTCCGGATCAACGTCGAGTACGAGCCCGGAGCGCAGGCACTTCACAATTGCGTGGACGAAGAATATGTTGTCGTCGTAGTTGACTCGAGAGGTCATTCCTGTTCCATTATCGACCCCGGCGCGCGCGTACTTGACACGGCCTGCGTGCACATAGTAGCTTGCGTAAACCTCTTTACCATCGGAAGCTGTCCGATGGTCGATTGAGTCCACAAGGAGGACCTAATGAGAACCTATGAGGCGGTGTGCGTCTTCCGCCCCGAGGATGAGGCGTTCAATGCCGGCCGGGATACCGTACGCACCGAGCTGCAGAACCTGGGCGCCACCATCACCAAAGAAGACGACATGGGCCGTCGCACACTGGCCTATCCCATCAACAAGACGAGTCAGGGCCACTACTACCTCTTCGTGGTAGAGATGGATCCCGCATCCGTCCAGCAGACAGAAGATCATCTCAAGCTGAAAGTCGATATGCTGCGGTTCCTGCTGGTACGTCAGGAGGACTGACATGGCCTCCAGCATCAATCATGTCGTACTCGTGGGCAATCTCACTCGCGACGCGGAGTTGCGCTATCTCAACAGCGGCACGTCGGTCATGAATTTCTCCATCGCCGTGAACCGCTCGCGCAAACAGGGAGATCAATGGGTTGACGAGCCGAGCTTTTTCGACGTCGAGCTCTTCGGCCGCCAGGCAGAGGCCATCCAGCGTTTCATGGTCAAGGGAAAGCAGGTCGGCGTTCAGGGTGAGCTCCGACAGGACCGCTGGGAGCAGGACGGCCAGAACCGCAGCAAGGTGAAAGTCCACGCCATCAACCTTCAGCTCCTCGGCGGGGCGGGGGGCGGCGGCCAGAGCGCAGGCGGGCCCGGCAGCGGCGGCCAGGGTCGTCCCGGCCAGGCTTCGGGCGGCGGAAACGAGCCCGACTTCGGTCCGCCACCGGCAAACAATGACAGCTTCGACGACGACGTGCCATTCTAGACAGGAGGAATCGTATGGCTGAAGAAACACCGAAGAACGAAGAAACACGAACTGAAAATACTGAAAACACCGGCAGCACCTCTGCCGAGCAGAGCGGCGGGGGCGAATCGAGCGCTCCGCGCAGCACCGAGAGTCGCAGCCCCGACACACGCAGCCCCGACCGCAGCAGCGACAGCCGCGGCAGTGACACACGCAGCCCCGACCGCAGCAGCGACAGCCGCAGCTCCGAGGGTGCTCCGCGCCCCGGTGGCCCGAGTCGTCCCGGTGGCCCGAGCCGCCCCGGCGATCGCGGTGGCGACCGCGGCGGCGGCGGAGATCGTGGCCGCAGTGGCGGCGGTGACCGCGGTGGCGACCGTGGGGGCCGCGGTGGCGGATACCGCGGTCGCGGCAAGGTCTTTTTTCGACGCAAAGTCGACAAGATCAAGACCCAGAACCTTACCATCGACTACAAGCGCCCCGAGATTCTGCGTCGATTCGTCACCGACAGTGGCAAGATTCTTCCGCGCCGCATTACCGGTACGTCCGCAAAGAATCAGCGCCGACTGATCCGTGAGATCAAGCGGGCGCGGTATCTGGCGCTTCTTCCGATGGGTTGATGAACGCGCGAGACGTCTGGATAGAGGCGGCGATACTGTCGGTAGTGTCGGCCTTTCTCTACCAGTCGGCGCTGTTCGTGTTCGTTTTCCTCGTGCCGCTTGCCGCACTCGGGCATCGGCGCGGGGCCGACTGGCTGGGGATGGCGGCGCTCGTCACGGGCGGCGTCGTCGCGGCCACGCGAATTACGAGCCTCATACGGCTCGGTGTCGAGTGGGATTTTGCGATCCTGCTCATGGAGGTGCTGCCGCCGGCGGTGTTCCTCGGCGGGCTCTACCTGCTGGAGACGCGGTTGCTGTACGGCGTGAGACGTCTGTATCGTCTGATACAGGCCGTTCTGATCGCCGGGGCGGTGAGTGTACCGGTAATCCTCCTGGTGAGCTCGAGCAGCGTCGCCATGGAGACGCTTCGGCAGCAGTTCGAGCTGCTGCATACAATGTTCACCGGCGGCGAGAGCGATCCGGCACGGCTGGGGCGCTTCGCGACGGTCGGCGGCATGATGGAGGCCGTACTCGACCTGCTTCTCAGTACCTACCTGTTCGCCTACACCGTGGTACTGGCGGGCAACTGGTATCTGGGTCAGTTGATCGGGGCACGGACACAGGGCCAGGAAGGCTTCCGGATACGGGATTTCCGCCTGCCGGACGTTTTCATCTGGGCGCTGGTCGGATCATCCGGCGCGGCGCTGGTCGGTCTGGTGGGAAACGCCGGGGTTTTCGAGCACCTGGCATGGAACGCGCTTTTCATTGCGCTGTTCCTCTATGGCGTGCAGGGACTGGGAATACTGTGGTCGCTGCTCGACCGTTTCGAGATCGCACGCGGGATTCGTATCGGTGTAGGCGCCGCCCTCGCGATACTGGTTCTGGTGCCCGGGGCGAACATCCTGGTGCTGCTGGGACTCCCGGGGCTGGGCGTGGCCGAGACGTGGATACACTTTCGTAGTACTGAAAGGAGCTAGAGGGGATATGAAAGTCATTTTGAATAGCGATGTGAGCAATCTCGGAGAAGAGGGAGACGTCAAAGACGTTGCCGACGGCTACGCACGAAACTTCCTGATCCCCAGGGGGATGGTCATGCCGTACTCGCGGCAGAACCTTGCACTCATCGAGAGCCGCCGTGCGACCATCGAGAAGCGCAAGGAAGACAAGCGCGAGCACGCCAAGTCCGCGCGGGAGCGTCTCGAGGGCGAGACACTGACCATACGGATGACCGCCGGGGAGCGAGGCAAGCTCTTCGGTTCCGTTACGAGTCAGACAATCGCCGAGGAGCTCGAGAAGCGCGGCATCGAGGTCGAGCGCAAGAAGATCGACATCGAGGACGGTACCATTAAGAC
>CAYOFA010000008.1:0-15172 GCA_964402885.1 uncultured Spirochaetaceae bacterium | reverse complement strand
GAAGAGGCCGCCGAGGAAGAAGCCCTCGAGGGTGAGGAAGATCGTGAGTAACCTCTCGTCGGAATGAACGGAGAGTCACTGAAAGACAGGGTACCGCCTCACAACACCGAGGCCGAGGCTGCAACCCTGGGTGCAATACTGCTCGATCCTGAGGCGCTCGGGCGTGTCCTTGTCTATCTCCGCTCCGACGACTTCTACCGCAACGCCAACGCTCGCATCTTCCAGGCCATACTCAACCTCTCCGAACGGGCCGAGGAAATCGATATCATCACCGTCACGCAGGAGCTGCGCGCCGAAGGCGCGCTCGACAACGTCGGCGGTTCGGGATATGTCTCCTCCCTCACCGGTGCGGTGCCGACCAGCGCAAACGTCGAGTACTACGCCCGCATCGTCAAGGAATCCAGCCTCAGGCGCAAGCTCCTGCGGGTCTCGAATGAAATCATCGCGACGATCTACGACGATACGCGCGAGAGCCGGAAGGTCGTGGAAGAGGCCGAGCGGCGCATCTTCGACATTGCCGACAATCAGCACACAGAGAGCTTTCGGAAGGCCAAAGACATCGTCCAGGAGACCGTAGAGGCCATCGAGCGCCTCTACAAGACCAAGGACAGCTACACCGGCGTGCCGTCGGGCTTCCCCGACCTCGACAACATGCTCAGCGGTTTCCAGGACTCCGAGCTCATCATCATCGGGGCCCGGCCGTCGGTGGGAAAGACCGCCCTCGCGCTGACCATGGCGGCCCACATGGCGATACACCAGCACATTCCCGTGGGGTTCTTCACCGCGGAGATGTCCAACATGGCGCTCATGCAGCGCCTCATTGCCTCCGAGGCCAGAATCGGGTCCCAGACGATCAGAACGGGAATGCTCAAGCCCTCGGACTTCAAGAGTCTCACCGACGCGGCCGGTCTCATCTACGAGTCTCCCCTGTGGATCAACGACACGCCGAATATTCCGCTTCTCGATCTGCGGGCGCAGGCGCGCCGTATGGTTGCACAGCAGGGCATACGGGTCCTGTTCGTTGACTACATCACGCTCATCACCTCGGAGAACACCGAGCTCCCGCGACACGAACAGGTCGCCGAGATCTCCCGTTCGCTCAAGGCGCTCGCGCGCGAGCTGAGAGTGCCGATTATCGCCCTCTCTCAGTTGACCCGTGATTCCGAGGGGAAGCGGCCCTCACTTGCCAGCATTCGTGAGTCCGGCTCTATCGAGCAGGACGCAGACGTGGTAATCTTTCTGCACCGCGAGCGGGGAAGCGACCGCACCGGCGACGAGCACCCGAGCGTCGTCGAGACCGAGCTCGTCGTGGCGAAGCAGCGGAACGGCCCGGTTGGAACCGTGAAAATCGCGTTCGTGCCGAAGTATACCAAGTTCGAATCGCTGCGCCAGGAGCCGGTGTAACCCGAGGAAGGAGGCTGAGAGCGCATGGCGTTGAAGGACGAGTACAATTTCGACTTTCTGGAAAACGAAGCGGAGAACATGGTGGTCGAGGAGCTCGAACGCCAGCTTGCACTCGAGGAGAACGCGGGCGTCTGCCGAACCGAAGAGTGTGTGCTCGACATGGCGGCATATGCTCTGAACCAGGTTTCCCCGCTATACCGTGCCACGCTCCTCGGTCGCGTGTACAAACCCGCTCTGGACGAGAAACACTACGGCGAGGTCCGAGATGCAGTGGCCGAAGCCATTCGCGTTGTCAGAGAGAACCCGCCGTCCGACCTGAGATGATTACCGGCGGACGCACCGCGATCAGTCAGGACGCGATCAGTCAGGAAGCGTAAGGCGGAAGGATTCGGTCTCCGTATTCGCGTCGATGGCAGCCACGAACCGCTCCGCCTGATCGGATGAGGCGTAGAAGCGGCCGGCGGCCGTAATGAGCGCCCATCCCCCATCCTTGAAGAAATACAGGTCCCCGGTGTGCTCGCCGCTCTCGGGCTCCCACAGTGTGGCGCTGCCGTCGCGATTGAGCGACCAGAGGTAGCTGCCGGAGCTTTCGAGGCGCTGAGCCGCGTGCGTGGTGCCGCCGTAGACCTCGTCCTCCGCGTCGGTCACGCGCGTTATCCCCGAGCGACCGATCGAGGTGTAGACGGCGCCGCTTGCCGGATCCAGTGCCATGTTGCCGTCGAGATACTCGCCGGGAAGGCTGAAGACGGTGGTTCTGCGGGTGAGATCAGCGGTACCCGAGAAGCGGGTGACGGTAGTTTCTGTCTCCGCCTCCCGTGTGATGCCGAGCGCGTAGAGGTCGCCCGTCTCCCGGTCGTAGGCGAGATCGAAAACCAGGAAGGCTTCGGTTTCGAGGCCCACCGTTTCGCGGGTGACCGGATCGATGGTGAGGACCGCAGACTCGAAAGAGCTCGTGCGCGACTTTCCGACGACGATGCCGTATTGCTCCGTCCCGGCCACCGCCTCCATCCCGAGCGAGGTGTAGCGGAGCTCCTCTTCGAAATCCTCGAGCGAGAGCCGGAAGAGGGTGTCGGCGCGGTTTAACAGCAGAACCGTCCCGTCGAACTCCTCCACCGCGTGAATGCGCGCATCGGCCTCGAACACTTCTTCGAACGTTGCGTCCTCCGCAAGCCGGTACAGCGTCGAGTCCTCGTCCCCTTCGGTTCCCCAGAGAACGAGGGTTCCGTCAGAGAGGGCCGTCATATTTACCGGCGCTTCGACCGGATTCTCCACCCCGGAGGTCTCCACGGTTTCCACGCGATCCAGTCGGCCCCTGCTCGTGGTGAAAAAATCAGTTCGGATTGCGGTGATGTCCACGCCGACGTTCACGAAAAGGGTGTCCTCGAGCAGCGCAATGTCGTGAATCGGTGCCACGACGTTTTCAACGAGTGCTTCCCCGCCGCCGTCGGAGGAACGGAAAACGTAGAGCTCGCCGTCGTCGGAACCGCCGTAGAGACTCGAGCCTGCCAGGGCAACCACGTTCATCCGGTCCAGTGCCTGATTCTCGAGTATGCGCTCGCGATTGAGGAAATCCCCGTCGAACTCGTAGATCGTCACGCGTCGCCCGCCCGCACGTGTTTCCAGCAACACGATCTGTCCGGTCTCCGGCGCGACGGTCAGATAATTGACCCGCCCGACCGGTACGCGGTCGACGAGATTACCCTCGACGATATCCACCACGACCAGGTCTCCCTCATGTACGGCGGCTGCGTAGCGCTTGTTCTGCAGTACCTCCATGTGGGCCATGTCGAACAGGGTCTGTGCCTCTCCGAGAATGCTTCGATCTGCAAGGTCCCAGTAGCGGATCGTCCCGTCAGTGGCGACGTAGGTCATGATCGTGCGTTCGCTTGCGGCGACCGTGGCGTAGGTGACGATACCCTGCGGTACCTCAGGGTAGGGCAGGCTGCGGCCGTTGCGCGAATTGAAGTAACGCATCCCGGACATCCGGGACTCCGCCACGACGATGAAATCGCCCGAGGGAGAGTAGTCGAGCGCGGTGGGTGCTGCCTGCAGGGCCTCCGAGAACATCATGTGTCCCTTGTCGAGATCCCATACCTGCAGTTGGTAGGTGGAGCCCGACTCCCGGCTCACCACCGCAGCCTCCGTTCGCTCGGGGTGGACGGCAAGCTCGGTTACCGTCGCCGTGCCGGCCTGCACCGTGCGGATGATACGCTCCTGCTCGATACCCCAGACCTTGATGCGCCCGTCGGTGCCGCCGGAGACAATAGATCCCGTCGCCGGATGGTAGGCGATCGCGCTCACCGATCCGACGTGGGAGGTCTGCAGGGCGACCTCGGCCGTCGCACAGGAGACGCCGAAGGTCGAGAGCATCATAACAGCAAGCACCAGGAACCGTATCGTACGCTTGATCTTCACCATGGTCACCGTTCCGCTCATCTGCCGCTCAGAAAGAGTATATCGTTGAATAATGCAAAAAAGAGCAACATGAATACAAGTACCATCCCGACCATCTGGTAGCCATAGACCAGCTTCGGGTGGAGCTCCCGCCTGCTGAGCCCCTCCACCGCATAGAGCAGTATCTGGCCCCCGTCGAGAACCGGTATGGGAAGCAGGTTCATGAAAAACAGGGCGACGCTGAGCAGGCTGAGAAAGCTGAAAAAGGCGCGCAGTCCGCCTCCGAGCCCCGTGCTCATGCCCTGTGTCGCCACCTCACCCACGAAGTAGGTAATGCGGATGGGACCGGCGACCGCCTGGGTAACGTCCACGCCGCGGAAGAGCATGCCGATGCCCCGCACGGTAACGGACAGCGTCTCCCAGGTCTCGCTCGCGCCGCGAGCGAGCGCTCCGAACGGGCCGAGGTCGGGCGTGCTCACGGTCATCGGCTCGAAGGTGATGCCGAGGGCGCCGAGCCCGGCTACATTCGGCGCGGTAACCGTACGTCGGGTCCCGTCGCGGGCGAGCACCAGCGTCTCCTCTCCCTCGTTCTCGGCAAGTGCCTCGCCGAGTGCGATGGAGTGGGGGATTTCGCGTCCGTTTGCCTCCGCGACACGGTCTCCCGGACGGATCCCCGCCTCGGCCGCGGGGCTCTCCGGTTGCACGTCATCCACGACGGGCTCGATCCACGGATACACCCCGATCTGTCCCGCTCCCGTGTTGGGATCGAGCTCGGGCGTGACGGTGAACTCCAGCGTCCGGGAGCCTCGCTCCACGACGACGCTGAGATCCCGCTTCGCGGCGGCAGCAACTTCCTGTCTGAGGTCGCGGAAGGAGCTGACCTCAGCGCCGCCGACCGACCGGATGACATCACCCGTCTCGAGCCCGGCTTCCGCGGCGGCATCAGGGCCCTGCCCGGAGTTATACTCGGAGGCCAGCACGATCCGGTTGTCGAAGGTCTGAATGGAGAAGCCGATCCACCACACGATTGCAAGCACCACGACGGAGAAGAGCAGATTGACGGCCGGGCCGGCAAAGGCGACGAATATCCTATGGAGCGGACGTGCGGCGAAGAACGAGCCCTCGTCCTTGGGAATACTGCGCTCTCCGTTCTGGTACGCCTGTTGCAGCGCCTCGTCCCCGCGCATCTTGCAGTATCCGCCAAGCGGGAATACGGAGATGCGGTACTCGGTACCTTTGTACTCGAACCCGACGAGCTTCCGGCCCCAGCCCAGTGAAAAGGCTTCAACGTCGATACCGACGAGCTTTGCAACTATCAAATGTCCGGCCTCGTGTACGAATACTACGATGCCGAGTCCTATCAGTCCGATCAGTATGTTCAACAGCATAAGCTATCCAGTGAAGATAATCATGTAGAGGTAGTAAAAGACAGGGGCAACGTAGAGAGGCGAGTCCGCCGAATCGAGAATCCCGCCTCGTCCTGGAACGAGGTTCCCCGAATCCTTCACCGTTGCCGCGCGCTTGAGCGCGCTCTCGGCGAGATCTCCCAGGATCACGGTGAGTCCGATGATTGCGCCGAAGACGACGCGCGCGGCGATCGTGCCGGGAAACACCCCCGGCGCCAGCAGGCCCGCGGCGACTATGACCAGGATCGAGGCCAGAAATCCGCCCGCGAAGCCGATCAGGCTCTTGTTGGGACTGACCGCGAGTATCGACCGCGAGTTTCGGCCGAACAGCATCCCCGTCACATAGGCCAGGCTGTCGTTGAGAAACACCGAGCACAGGAATACCACGATAAGGATGGATGGAAAGGGTAGCGTCGTCATCTGCACGCCGTAGAGCGCGAAGAGTCCCGGATAGGCGAGCGCGAAGAAATAGGCTGCGAGGTTCGGCATCGCCGCCTCGAAATGCCCCTCCTTCGCCGTGATCGCGGCACCGGCGAGAAAGGCGGCCACGGTAATGACCGCTGCTGCGAGCACGAGCTCACTCCCGGCGGTGGTCAGGGTGGCGACGGTGGCGGCTGCGGGCGGCACCGCCGCCACGAGAAAGCCGAGCCCGGGACGGGCGCCTGCACGCAGGCCGGAGGCGCGAAACATGCCGACCACTTCCATGCCGGCGAGGCCCGCTGCCACGGTCACGATGATGTTGAAGGTCAGGTGATTCGCATACGGCAGAAAGAAGACGGCGGCCAGCAGTGCGGGTGTTGCCAGGAAGAACAGCAGCACCCGTTTTACGGAGTTCCTCATCGCACCCCGCCGAAATTCCGCTTCCGCGACTGAAAGTCGTGCAGCGCGTCGACGAGATCGGCCCCTTCCCAGTCCGGCCAGAGCTTCGTGCTGAACCACAGCTCGGCGTAGGCCAGCTCCCAGAGCAGAAAATTGCTGATCCGCCGCTCGCCGCCCGTTCTGATCACCAGATCGAGATCGGGGAAGTCGGGTCGGTCGAGGTAGCGGGCGAGGAGCTCGGGATCCGGTTTCTCGCCCGGCGTGTAGTCCTCGGAGGCCGAGAGGCGTGCAAAAGCGCGAAGGATCTCGTCACGGCCGCCGTAATTGATGGCGAGGTTTACCCTGGTGCCGGTGAACCCGTTGGTGTCGCGCTCTACCGCCTTGAGCTCGTTCTGCACGGTCTCCGGCAGGCCACGCAGATCCCCCGAGTGGAGGACCTTGATGTTGTTTTCCTCGTAGAAGGGGAATTCTTTGCGCAGATTCGTGCCGACGAGACTCATGAGGAACTTCACCTCATCGGGGGTGCGATTCCAGTTCTCCGTGGAGAAGGTGTAGAGCGATACGAAGGGGATTCCGAGCTCACTTGCACGACGCACGACCCGCTTGGCGGCTTTCAAGCCTTCGCGATGTCCGTCCGTTCGCTTCAATCCTCGGGCGCCGGCCCACCGGCCGTTGCCGTCCATGATGATGCCGATGTGTCGCGGCAGGTGCTCGGTATCCATCGGTAAGTCATGCTCCATCAGTGTTCCAGGATATCCTTTTCCTTCTCCTGAAGCGCCTCGTCGATCTCTTTGACGTAGCTGTCGGTGAGCTTTTGTATGTCTTCCTCGAGGCGCTTCTCCTCGTCCTCGGAGAGATCGCCGTCCTTCTTGGCCTTCTTCAGCTCGTCATTGGCGTCGCGGCGAATGTTGCGGATGGCGACACGTGACTGCTCGGCCATGTTCTTGGCGACCTTCACGTATTCTTTGCGCCGCTCCTCGGTCAGGGGCGGAATGTTGATACGGATCACCTTGCCGTCGTTGGATGGATTGACCGAGAGCTCGGACTTCTGGATGGCCTTCTCGATCTCATTGATCGTCGACTTGTCCCAGGGCTGGATGACCACGAGCCGCGCCTCCGGCACCGAGATGGTCGCCATGTGGCTCAGCGGCGTCGGATTGCCGTAGTAGTCCACCTTGAGTTTCTCGAACAACGCAGACGATGCCCGCCCCGTGCGCAGCGTGTTGAACTCTTCATGCAGCGCCTGCAGCGACTTCTTCATCCGCTGCTCCGCATCCTTGTGAACGTTACTGTCCATGTGGTCTCTCCTCTGAAGGAAGCGCCGCTCCCCGGGAAGCGGCGCTGGCTATTCGGGTGTCTTCCCTATTCGGTAGCATCCCCGACGCGATAGTACACGAAGTCGGACACGGCGATGAGCCCGCCCGTTTCGGTTCCGAGCTCTTTGGCAACCTGCTTCACGCTGCGCTTGTCGTCTTTCACAAACGGCTGCTCTTCGAGCGTAATCTCGGAAAGGTGTTTTTTCATTTTGCCCTTGATGATACCGTCTATCACCTTCTCGGGCTTGCCCATGCCTTCTGCCTGCTTCTTGAAAATCTCTTCCTGCTCGACCCGATACTGTTCGGGCACCGTGTCGGGGGCGAGGTAGGGCGGGTTGAAGGCCGCCACGTGGAGGGCCACGTCGAAGGCGAACTGCTTTACCGCCTCGTTCTCGAAGAGCTCGGGCTTGTCCGCCTTGATCTTGACCAGCACACCGATGCCGCCGCCGTCTCCGTGCACGTAGTCCACGATGAGCTCATTGTCATCCGCAGTCATGCGGGAGAAGCGTCTGAAGCCCATGTTTTCCTTTATCGTGCCGATGGCTTCCTGGAGCATGGACTGTACCTCCTCGGAATCACCGTCGAGCCCTTCGGAAAGCATCTTCTGGAGCATCGAATGTCCGAGAGCGATGAAATCCTTGTTGCGCGCCACGAAGTCGGTCTCGCAGGAGAGCTCGAGAATGCCCGCCTGCTTGCCGTCGACCTTCGTGAACACCCGGCCCTCGTTGGTCGCGCGACCCGAGCGCTTCGCGGCGGCGGCAAGACCCATCTCCTTGAGAATGCGCTCCGCCTTTGCGGAGTCGCCTCCCGCCTCCGTGAGGGCCTTCTTGCAGTCCATCATGCCGGCCCCCGTCTTGTCACGCAGTTTTTTTACGTCTGCTGCCTTTATATCCACGGTCTGTTTCTCCTGTTTTCTGTTCTGCCCGTTCTATTCTTTGTCCTGCTCGTACAGGTCTTCTTCGTTGTACCCGGAGCGTTCCGCCACGGCTTCCTCTTCGGTCTTCTGCTCGCCGTCGTCGGATTCCTCTTCGGGCTGATAGTCGGAGTAGTCCTCTGCGGTGTAGGTGGGTTCTTCCTCTTCTTCGGACTTCGATTCCGACTCGGACCCGGACTCGGCTTCCGCCACCGCTGCAAGCGGCACCGTTTCCTCTTCCGGAGCGGCCTCTTCCTCGGTCTCCTCTACGGATTCCGGGGCTTCTTCGGCTGTTGCCGCTGCTGCTTCGGCGGGTTGCTTTTCGGTGCGCTCATCCTCCTGCAGACTCTCGATGACCTCGAGGCCGATCTCGTTATCCGCCTCGATTACCGCCTGAGCGATGATTGAGGTGAAGAGATTGATGGCGCGGATGGCGTCGTCGTTTCCGGGAATGGGATAGTCGATGCCCTCGGGATTGGAGTTCGTATCCACGACCGCAACGATGGGGATACCCACCCGCTGCGCCTCGGCCACCGCGATGGTCTCCTTGCGGGTGTCGATGACGAAGACGATGCCCGGAAGCTCCTTCATCTCTTTGATCCCGCCGAGGTTCTTCTCGAGCCTGGCCCGCTCCTTGTTGAGCCGGGCGACCTCTTTCTTGGTGAGGCTCTCGAAGGTACCATCGACTTCCATCTTGTCGATCTTCTTGAGGCGACTCAATGAATGTCGGATGGTTGAAAAGTTTGTGAGCATGCCACCGAGCCAGCGATTGTTCACGTAGAACATCCCGCACTTGGTAGCCTCTCGCTCGATTGCCTGCTGCGCCTGCTTTTTCGTGCCGACGAACAGTACTGACTGGTTGTTGATGACCGTCTGGCGAACGGCGTCGTACGCCTCTTTGATCGCGCCGATGGTCTTCTGAAGGTCGATGATGTGAATCCCGTTGCGCTCGGCAAAGATGAACTTCTTCATCCGGGGATCCCATCGCTTGGTCTGATGACCGAAATGCACACCTGACTCAAGCAGGTTCTTCATTGTGACTACTGCCACGTGTTCCTCCTCGCGTGCGCCACTTCCTGAGTATGAATATGGCGCATAGCCGTCTCTATTTCTCGTGCGAAACCGCCGTAGCCGGCGGGCCGCCGGAGTATTCGCAACCGATGTCAAGGAAATCGGAAGCCTGTATCTCGTAACATAGAATATAGAAGCCTGATTGGCAAGCCCATGACGCCCGAGTAGGAGCCCTCGATGCGCTCGATGAGCACTGCACCCCGACCCTGTATCCGGTAGCCGCCGGCAACCCCGCGCCACTCATTCGTGTCGAGGTACCACTCGATCTCGGCCTCGCTCAGCGGTGCGAAGGTCACCGCCGTGACGTCTGCCGCGACGAGGGGCTCGTGCGGCGTCGGCGGGACTGAACCCGGGGCGGCGCCGGCGGTTCCCGGGGCGGCGCCGGCGGTTCCCGGGGCGGCGCCGGCGGTTCCCGGGGCGGCGCCGGAGATCCCCGGGGCGGCGCCGGCGACCCCGGGCGGCGGCGCGAAGAGGGCGAGCGCCGTCACCACCCGATGGGTGCGCCCGGCGAGGCGCGCGAGCATCCGCCGCGCCTCGCGTCGGTCGGCGGGTTTGAGCAGGATCTCAGCGTCGTCGAATACGACCGTGTCGGCGCCGAGGACCCAGCGGTGTGCGTACGCCGGCGCTTCGGCTACGGAGGCCGCTTTGCGGGCAGCGAGGTCCCGGGCGAACTCCACCGCCGGGCGATGATCGGCGGGATCGTCGTCGGGCGTGGGCTCGGCGACCTCGAAGGGGAGGCCGAGCTGCTCCAGGAGCTCGCGGCGGCGCGGGGAGGTGGAGGCGAGGGTCAGGGAATCGGTCGAAGCACTCGAAGGGGTGTCCGTCATATCGATCTGAACACCGGAATGGCCGCAAGGGCGCCGAGGAGTGTGCCGGGGTTCACGTACACGTACGCCGAGAGGATCATCACATCGAAGCCGATCGGTCCGACCGCCAGTGATACCTCGGCACCCATCACGCTCGCGAGGCGCTCCAGTATCGCCCAGGCGAGGGTTCCGATGAGGCCGGTGAGAAGCATAAGGCGGGCGAGCACGCCGAGGTTGTTCTTGCCGAGTTTCACGCGGCGTATTGTAGCCGGGCCGGGAGCAGTGTCAACCGCGGGGTATACAGCAGCGTGTTGGCGGCTCCCGGTCGTCGCTACTTCCTCCCGCGGCGGCGATGGCCGAGGGCGGCGAGTACCCAGCCCATGAACCCTCCGACCACCAGCGTGATGAGCAGCAGGAGCGCGCGGGACATCTCGATTTCCCACGTCAGAAAGGTGACCGTGGACATCTCCGTGTTCTGCATCACGAAGATGATCGCCGCGACTCCGAGGATTATGCCGAGAATAAACTTTACCATGAGGGCCTCCTGTGGTAGCTTACAGGCCACGGACGCGTAGCTCAGTTGGATAGAGCGTCGGCCTCCGGAGCCGAAGGTCGTGGGTTCGAATCCCGCCGCGTTCAATTCCCTACATCGACCCGATTTCCGACTCGTATTCGGGGAAGTATCGGGCTATGACCGAGAGGTGGAACCGGCCGAGGATGCTTTCTTTCGGCTCTCTCGCGAGCAGGAACTCGAACGAGCGCCGGATCAGATCCGCCTTCGATATCGACCCGTCGGAGATCTTGCGATAGTATGAATCGTCGAGCTCGACCTGATGGGTCGTCTCCGATCCACCTTCACTCACCGTTACCGTGTAGTGATTTTCACCGTTCTCATTTACACTGATCATATTCCGAGCATACACGGAGCCGGCGAGAAGCAGCAAGGACGGGGCGCACAGCTATGGGAAAAGGCTCAGGGAAGAAAGTCGACAGCGCCAGGCTCTCCTACCGGCTCGTAGGTTCCGAAGCAGCCGGATTGCTTGCCGAGATGAACTCCTCGCTGATACAGGCCGAGGGCAGCGACAATCCGATGACGGTCGAGGAGCTGAGATACCGCATGAACGCCTTCCTCGTGGAGGAGGGCTACCAGGCGGCGCTCTTCAAGTACGACGGCGCCGGCGCCGAGGGAGCCGCGGCCGCAGAGGGCGGGGCGGCCGCGGGCAAGGGTGACGTCGTCGGCTACGTTCTCTATCGGGTGGAACCCGCCTACACCTATGTACGACAGTTCTACGTGAGCGAGAAGATGCGCGGCAAAGGGGTCGGAAGCGCAATGTTCGCCCGTATGCGCGACACTGAATGGGCCCAGGCCGCCGAGATCCAGCTCGACGTGCTGGAAGGGAACCGGGGTGCCCTCGAGTTCTGGGAGGGGCATGGCTTCGAGCCGCGTGCCCGGCGGATGAGACTCGAGACCGCCGGACGCTCGTCGACCCGGAAGTCATGCGGGGCGATCATCTATCGGCGGAGTCTCGTGGGTATCCGTTACCTGCTGCTCCAGCACGAGAACGGCGGGCACTGGAGCTTTCCCAAAGGGCATACCGAAAAGGGCGAAAGCGAGCGCGAGACGGCGGTGCGTGAGATCCACGAGGAGACCGGATTGCACCCGCACTTCCGGCACGGATTCTACGAGCGCATCTACTACCTCACCCCGAAGGGGCGCCGAAAGGAAGTCGTCTACTTCCTCGCGCGGGTCTGGCGACCGCGGGTTCGGGTGCAGGCGGACGAGATATCCGATCACCGGTGGGCATCCTATGCCGAGGCTCGGTCGCTTCTTACCTTCGAGAACACTCGTCTGCTTCTCGACAAGGCTCACCTGCGTCTTACCGGTCGGGGTCCTGACTATTGATGAGCTTGCCGGTCAATCCCGATCTCCATATACTGGGGCTGCTTCATGAAACTGGCAGTACACGCGACGAGTGACGTCGGACTTCAACGAAACCACAATGAGGATATGGCGCTGCTCGGCACCCGCATGCTGCGTGATGACCGCTATGACGGCGTGCACGAGATCTCCTCCCCGGGCCGTCCCTACGTGATGGCGGTCGCCGACGGACTCGGGGGACAGGCCGCGGGCGAAGTCGCAAGCAGGGATGTCCTCACGGCATTTCGCGACGAGATCGCAGCTCTCGAGGCCGGGCTTTCTCCGACGACGGTTTCCCAGCGGCTCACCGAGATCGCGCGCAGTATTCAGGATGAGCTTCTCACGCGGGCACGCGCCAACCCGCGGCACCGGGGCATGGCGACGACACTCACCGCCGTGGTCCTCTACGAGGAGCAATTCTACCTCGCGCACGCCGGCGACAGCCGTTGTTACGTGGCGAGAAACGGGGTTCTGCGTCAGGTCTCCCGCGACCATACGCTTCGCGAGTTTTCAGGTGATCCGCGGATTCCGGGAAACATTCTTGCGAACTGCTTTGGTTCCGAAGAGGACTTCTTTCTCGAGGCGCAGCAGTTCGGCAGTGAGGGCGAGCCCGGTGATCTGTTCCTGCTGTGCAGCGACGGATTGAGCGACATGGTTCCCGACGAGGTGATAGAGCGAACCATATCGGAGCTCGAAGACCTCAGTACCGCCGGGGCGAGACTCCTCGAGCTCGCGCACGCCGGTGGCGGCCGGGACAACATCACCTTCATCCTGGCACGCCGGCTATGATGCGTTCTCTCGCCGACAGCCATCCGAAAACGTACGAGCGACTCGATCTCATCGCCTTCCTCGGGGCGACGTGCCTTTTCTTTGCGACGATCGAGTACCTCTTTCCCAAGCCCTTTCCCTTCTTCCGGCTCGGTCTTGCCAACCTGCCCGTCATTATAAGCCTCAGGCTGTTCTCACCCGGGTACGTCCTGCTGCTCGTGCTTCTGAAGGTGCTTGGCCAGGGGTTGATAAACGGCACGCTCGCCTCCTACGTGTTTCTCTTCTCTCTCGGAGGTTCCTTTGCCAGCGTCTTCGTGATGCTCGCCGCCGATCGTCTGTTCGGGGACCGCATCAGCCTTGTCGGCGTGAGTGTATTCGGCGCCATCGCGTCGAACGTGGTGCAGCTCTATCTCAGCATTCGGTTCATCTTCGGGCTCAGCGCGTGGATCATCGCGCCACCCTTCGTGGCCCTGGGCGTGGGAAGTGGACTGGCGGTGGGCTTGTTCGCGCAGAGGTTCTGGGAACGGTCGCGATGGCTCGGGAGGGTTCGTGATGCCCTCGAAGGATAACTTCTTCACCCGCAATACCAGCCCCCTGCATCTGTTTATCACGAGCGCGCTTATTCTTCCCGCCTATCTCTTTCAGGACGAGCTGTTGCTTCGGATAGCGCAGGTTCTCCTGTTCGCGGGCCTGTCCACCGTTGCGGGCAAGAAGATCAAATGGCTGTATTTCGTGGTGATGGTCAGCTCCATCACGTTCTTCAATCTGCTGACACCCATGGGCAGAGTCCTCGTTTCGGCCGGGCCGTTTGCGATCACCGAGGGGGCGCTGCGCAACGGGGTGATGAAAGGTCTGACGATCATCGGCCTCGTGTTCATTTCGCTGTTCAGCATACGGCCCGATCTGAAGCTTCCCGGGCGTCTCGGCGGGTTGCTCGTTCGGCTGTTCTACTACTTCGAGCGCATCGTCGAGACGAAGCGACAGAAGCTCGAGGCGCGACGGCTCATCGGCAGCATCGATGATATTCTCGATTCACTATACCAGCCGGGCAGGCCGCAGGAGCCGCCGGCCGGGCGCGTTGCAACCACCACGGTGGCCGGGGCGCTGTTCATGGTGGTGGCCGTCGGCGCAAACTGGGCCCTGCTGCTGGTGTAGGGGGTGGCACGCAGGGCGGCAGGTCGGGCCGGGAGTGCCAGAAGTGATAGAAACACACAGGAGAGAGTGGTGACCGAACGTGAGTACAGAGTGACGGGCATACAACAGGTTGGAATCGGCGTGACGGATCTGTCGACCGCGTGGACGTGGTACGCGGACAACTTCGGCTTCGATGTTCCCGCCTTCAATGATGCGGCGGAGGCCCCCTTCATGACGCCATATACCGGCGGTACCGTGCAGAGCCGGCAGGCCGCCCTTGCCATCAACATGCGCGGCGGTGGCGGATTCGAGGTGTGGCAGTACACCAGCCGCACGCCCACGGGGCCACCACGACCGCCTGTACTCGGTGATCACGGCATCCTCGCGCCACGGTTGAAGTCCGGCAACATCGCAGAGGCCTATACCGCCCTTCGCGAGGCCGGTGCCACGCTGCTTTCCGCGCCCGGAGCTGATCCCGCCGGCCGCGAACATTTCTTCGTGCAGGATCCCTTCGGGAATGCGTTTCAGATAGTCGAGGGCGAGGACTGGTTCTCACGTACTCCGGGGCGCGTCGGGGGTGTCGCCGGCGTCATGCTCGGCACGCCCGACATCGACCGCACGCTCCCGCTCTACCACGAGATACTCGGCTACGACCGCGTCGTTTACGATGAGACCGGTGCCTTCGTCGACCTTGCGGCACTGCCCGGCGGCGAGCGCCGGGTTCGACGAGTCCTTCTCGAGCACTCCCGGCCCCGCACCGGCGGCTTCGCTCCGCTTCTCGGCGCGACCGCGATCGAGCTCGTGCAGTCCCTCGATGAGGCCGGCAGCCCGATCTTCGCGAATCGATACTGGGGTGACCTCGGATTCATCCATCTGTGCTTCGACATCCAGGGGATGGACGCGCTCAAGGCCGCCTGCGAGCACGCCGGGATCGGCTTCACAGTTGATTCCGGCGAGACCTTTGATATGGGGGAGGCCGGCGGCCGCTTCGCCTATGTCGAGGATGCCGCCGGAACCCTGGTGGAGTTCGTCGAGACGCACAAATTACCGATCCTGCCCGCGCTCGGCCTCAACGTCAATCTGACGAAGGGTGGCCCGGGCAAGTCGGTACCGCGGTGGTTGATTCGGTTGCTGGCGCTGAAGCGGACGCGCACGCTGTAGTCTTCTGAGGTATATAGCAGCGTGTGGGTACAATCAGCAGAAGAGAATCGGGCGTAAGGAGA
>CAYOFA010000007.1:30230-37186 GCA_964402885.1 uncultured Spirochaetaceae bacterium | reverse complement strand
AACAACAAGGGCGAGCGCTTCATGGAGCGCTATGCGCCGACCATGCTCGATCTCGCCCCGCGCGACATGGTCTCGCGCGCCATCATCACCGAGATCCAGGAAGGTCGCGGCATGCGCGGCGACCGCAAGATAAACGACTACGTGATGCTCGACGCGAGTCATCTCGGTCGCGACACCGTGTACAAGAAAATCCCGGACATCGCCGACTTCTGTAAGACCTATCTCGATGTGGACCCGGCCGAGGAGGCCATGCCGGTGCAGCCCACCGCGCACTACGCCATGGGCGGCATACCCACCGACGTGGACGGACGCGTCTGCACCGACGACCTCGTCTACGAGGGTCTCTACGCCGCCGGTGAGGCGGCCTGTGTATCGGTCCACGGCGCGAACCGTCTCGGAACCAACAGCCTCGTCGACCTGGTGGTCTACGGCCGTCGCGCCGGGCGCCACGTGGCGGAGTTCGTGAAGGGCGCCGACATGCCGGCGCTTCCCGACGGCGCCGGAGATCATGCGAAAGAGAAGATCGCGAAGCTCAAGGAGGCGAAGGGTGAGCACCCCGGTCCCCTCTTCGAGCATATGCAGGAAGTGATGATGGAGAAGGTCGGCGTGTACCGCAACGACGAGGACATGTCGCAGGCGGTCAATGAGGTGCAGAAGCTGCGCGAGCGCCTCCAGGGTGTGAGCGTTCAGGACGCCAACAGCTCCTTCAACCAGGAGGTTCTGTCCATCCTCGAGCTCGAAAACCTGCTCGACCTCTCGCTCATCACCGCCGCGTCGGCCCTCAACCGCACCGAGAGCCGCGGCGCGCACTCTCGCAAGGACTATCCCGACCGGGACGATCCGAACTGGCTCAAGCACACACTGGCATATCTGAAAGACGACGAGGTGACCATCGACTACAAGAAGGTGGACACGAGCATCTGGGAACCCAAGCCCAGAAAGTACTAGAGAATTTTCGGAGCCAAGGAGCCACCATGGACATTACACTTGCCATTGAACGATACAATCCCGAGACGGACGCCAAGCCCTATGTGAAAGAGTACAAGGTCTCCGCGAAACCGACCGACCGCGTCCTCGACGCCCTCATGGAGGTCTGGCGGAACTACGACGGGACGCTCACCTTCAGGAAGAGCTGCGCACACGGGGTGTGCGGATCCGATGCCATGCGCATCAACGGTACTGAGCGGCTTGCCTGCAAAACACTTGTAAAGGACGTCGTCACCGACAGCGAGACAACCATCGAGATACAACCGCTGAAGCACCTGACCGTGCAGCGCGACCTCATGGTTGATCAGACCCCCTTCCTCGAGAACTTCCGCAGCGTCAAGCCGTTCATGCATCCGGCCGAGGCGGAGCCCAGGGCCGCCGAGTTTTTCCAGTCGCAGGAAGACCGCGAGGTCTTCGACGATGCAACTAAATGCATCAACTGTCAGGCCTGTTTCTCCGCCTGTCCCGTCCTCGACAAGAATCCGGAGTTCCTCGGCCCGGCCGCCATCGTGCAGGCCGCGCGTTTCGTCTTCGACAGCCGCGACAAGGGCCTCGAGCCGCGCCTTGCCGCTCTCGACACGCCGAACGGGGTGTGGCCCTGCGAGAATCATTTTCAGTGCACCAGAGTATGCCCGCGCGGGATCAAGGTGACCAAGCTCATCAACCTGACCAAGCGGGAGATCAAGAAATACAGAGAATCCAGAGGCGAAGAGACCGCTGAACCCAAGGAGTAGGAATGAAGATTCACGAGTATCAGGCAAAGGAGCTATTCGCTGAGTTCGGCATTCCCGTGGAGCCCCAGGAGGTGGTCGACAACGCCGCCGACGCCAGGAAGGCCGCGGAGAAGATCGGCGGGACGGTCGTGATCAAGGCCCAGGTTCTCGTGGGGGGCCGCGGCAAGGCCGGCGGCGTGAAGCTCGCGAAGACCCCCGACGAGGCTGAGAAGGCGGCAGGCGACATCCTCAAGCTCACCATCAAGGACATCCCCGTAGAGAAGGTGATGGTCACCCGCGCGGCGGAGATCGAGCAGGAGTTCTACGTGGGACTCACCACCGATCGCGCGGCAAAGCAGCTCATTCTCATGATGAGCCGTGAGGGCGGCGTCGAGATCGAGGAGCTCGCGGTCACGAACCCCGAGAAGATCATCCGTTACCACATCAACCCCGCGGAGGGCATCGACGACGCAGGGCTCAAGAAGGCTCTTCAGGAGGTCTTCGAGAAGCCGGAGCTCGTCTCCCAGGCAGAGGACGCGGTGCGGAAGATGTACACGCTCTACCTCGAGAAGGACGCATCGCTCGTGGAGATCAACCCCTACGCCCGCATCGACGGGAACACCCTCAAGGCGCTCGACGCGAAGATGAACTTCGACGACAACGCCCTGTTCAAGCATCCGGATGTCGAGAAGATGCGAAACGCGGAGGAGTACTCCCAGGACGAAATCGACGCCAGAGAGGCGGGGCTGAGCTTCGTCAGCATGGACGGCGAGATCGGGTGCATCGTCAACGGGGCCGGGCTCGCGATGGCCACCATGGACATCATCAAGCTCTACGGCGGAACGCCGGCGAACTTCCTCGACGTAGGCGGAAGCTCGAATCCGGAGAAGGTCGTAAACGCCCTGCGGATCATCACCCGCAACCCGAAGGTGAAGGCGATCCTCATCAACATCTTCGGCGGAATCACGCGCTGCGACGACATCGCGAAGGGCATCCTGACCGCGATGGAACAGATCGACCTCGATCTGCCGATGGTCATCCGGCTGATCGGCACCAATGATGAAGAAGGTCGCGCGATGCTCGCCGAGAAGGACATCTCCGCCTATCAGAAGCTTTCGGACGCCGTCGAGCAGGTCGTCAAGAGCGCCTAACCGAGGAAGGAAACACCCATGAGTATTCTTATCGATCAGAACACGAACGTCATCGTACAGGGAATAACGGGGCGCGACGGCGGTTTTCACGCGCGCACGATGATCGGCGACGGCACGAAGATCGTCGCCGGGGTCACCCCGGGGAAGGGCGGCCAGCAGGCCGAGGGCGTGCCGGTGTACAACAGCGTGGCCGACGCGATGAAAGAGCACACAGTCGATGCCTCGGTGATCTTCGTCCCGGCGAAGTTCGCCACAGCGGCCATCCGCGAGGCTGCCGACGCCGGCGTCCCGCTGATCATTGCCATCACCGAAGGCGTGCCCGAGCTCGAGATGCTCGAGGCCTACCACTACGTGCGCGGCAAGGGCCTGCGGCTCATCGGGCCGAACTGCCCCGGGCTGATCTCCCCGGGAAAGAGCAAGATCGGCATCATGCCCTGGCGCATCCACACAGAGGGCAACATCGGCGTCATCTCCCGAAGCGGCACTCTCACCTACGAGGTGGTCTACAACCTGACCACCAACGACATGGGGCAGTCGACCTGTGTCGGTATCGGTGGTGATCCCATCGTCGGCTCGAACTTCATCGACATGCTCGAGCTCTTCGAGAAGGACCCGGATACTGCCGGCGTCGTGGTGATCGGTGAGATCGGCGGCGAGGATGAGGAAGCGGCTGCCGACTACATCAAGCAGCACATGTCCAAGCCGGTCGTCGCCTTCATCTCCGGCCGCACCGCACCTCCGGGCAAGCGCATGGGCCACGCCGGGGCCATCATCTCCGGTGGCAAGGGGACTCCCGCGGCGAAGGTGCAGGCATTCGAGGATGCCGGTGTGCCCGTGGCCGATAAGCCGGATGAGATTCCCGGTCTTCTCAAGGCGCGCCTCGGCTGATCGGGGTGCGCCGCTGAAGCTCATCCCATTCCTGTGTTATTATGTCACCGATCGCAAGGGGGTATGTAACTTTGGATCGGAGCATGCTTGATTTATCGAGTGCGGAGTTCCTCGAGGGGCTCTACTGGAGCTGGCTCGAGGACCCGCAGAGCGTCCCCGAAGAATGGCGCAGCTATTTCGCGTCACTGGGAGAGGAGAGCGGAAACGGCGGCCCCTACCCGGGCCCGATTCCGCCCACCCATCCGGCCGCCGGCCGGGGAAACGGACACGCCGCGGCCCCCGAAGAGGCGACGCCTGATCTGGCGGTCTATCGCCAGAGCCGCGTCGACAGCCTCATCTGGGCTTACCGGGATGTCGGCTACATCTACGCCCACCTCAACCCGCTCGAGAACTACACCACCCCCGAGCTCAAGTACATGTACATCACGATGGAGGGCAACTACGAGTCGTTGACCCTCGAGTCCTTCGGGTTGTCGGAGGATGACCTCGACGAGGAGGTGTACACCGGACGCTACTTCGAGCCGAAACGAGCGCCCCTGCGGAAGCTGCTCGAAATGCTCCGCCGAACCTACTGCGGAAGCCTCGGCGCGGAGATCCTCCACATCCAGAACAAGCCCATGCGGCGCTGGCTCATCGAGCACATCGAGAGTCCCGTGCGGCAGCCCAAATGGGACCGCGAGCGCCGCACCCGCTTCCAGAAGGACCTCATCAAGGCCGAGGAGCTCGAGCGGTTCATCCATTCGAACTTCATCGGGCAGAAGCGGTTCTCGCTCGAGGGTGGTGAGGCACTGATACCGGCGCTGCGATACATCGTCGAGGCGGCCCCCGAGCATGGAGTGCAGGAGCTCGTGCTCGGGATGGCGCACCGCGGCCGTCTCAACGTGCTCACCAACGTGATGCGAAAGCAGCCCGCCGAAACGTTCAGCCACTTCACCGAGAACTATATGCCACACACCTATGGTGGCAGCGGTGACGTGAAGTATCACCTCGGGCACAGCACCGACGTGGATGCGGAGAACGGGCGCACCGTGCACGTGAGCCTGGTTGCCAACCCGAGCCACCTCGAGTCGGTGGATCCCGTGGTTGAGGGCAAGACCCGTGGCATCCAGCGCCGCCGCGGTGACCGCAACCGGAAGAAGGTCATGCCCATCCTCATTCATGGCGATGCGGCGTTCTCCGGACAGGGCGTCGTGGCCGAGACGCTGAATCTCTCCCAGCTCAAGGGCTATCGCACCGGCGGCACCGTACACATCATTCTCAACAATCAGATCGGCTTCACCACCGCATCGCGCGACGCACGCTCGACCTTCTTCGCAACCGACATCGCAAAGTCCATGCCCGTTCCCATACTCCACGCCAACGGAGATGACATCGAGGCGGTCCTCCATGCCATCGACCTTGCGCTGCGATACCGGCAGAAGTTCGGCTATGACGCGGTGGTGGATATTCTCTGCTACCGGCGCCTCGGACACAACGAGGCCGACGAGCCCTCGTTCACCCATCCCATCATGTACAGCATCATCAAGAACCACGAGAGTGTGACGACCATTCACGGCAAGAAAGTGGCCGAGACCGGGGTGATGCCGAAAGAAGATCAGGACGCGTTTCGCGAACAGTACAAGAAGGCGCTGAAGAACGAGCTCGAGAAGGCCAAGCAGGGATACGAGCCCCATCTCGACGATGCATTCCTGCGGGGCGAATGGGCGAAGATCAACCGGCAATACACCTTCGAGCCCGCCGAGACGCGCGTGGCGAAAGATCGCCTGAAGAAGATCGGTGAGGTGCTTACCACCATCCCGGAAGGCTTTCATGTGCACCCGAAGCTCAAACGCTTCGTGAATGACCGCCGCGAGCGCGTCGAGAGCGGACGGGACTTCGACTGGGCGCTGGCCGAGTCGATGGCCTTCGGCTCGTTACTTGTCGAGGGACACCCCGTCCGCCTGAGCGGGGAAGACTCCGGCCGTGGCACCTTCAGCCAGCGTCACGCGGTGTGGTGGGACGCGGAGACCGAGGTCCCGACCACCTACGTTCCCCTTCAGCACATCGAGGAGGGTCAGGGGGCGTTCTCC
The DNA here is from genome assembly GCA_964402885.1 of uncultured Spirochaetaceae bacterium. Classification (GTDB taxonomy): domain Bacteria; phylum Spirochaetota; class Spirochaetia; order DSM-27196; family PWMO01; genus JAAAOH01. Next base: position 31,378 of record CAYOFA010000007.1, on the reverse strand, counting down.
GTCTATGACAGTCCGCTCTCGGAGTTCGCCGTGCTCGGCTTCGACTACGGCTATTCGCTCGCCCAGCCGAACTGCCTCGTCCTGTGGGAGGCGCAGTTCGGCGACTTCGTCAACGGCGCGCAGGTCATCATAGATCAATTCATTGCCGCCGGTGAGTCGAAGTGGTTTCGCTCGAGCGGCCTGGTGATGCTGCTGCCTCACGGCTATGCGGGACAGGGCCCGGAGCACTCCAGCGCCCACCTCGAGCGCTTCCTCCAGCTCTCAGCCGAGGAGAATCTTCAGGTGGTGAATCTCACCACGCCGGCGCAGTACTTCCACGCCCTGCGCAACCAGATCCGGGCGGCCTACCGCAAACCCCTGATCGTGATGAGCCCCAAGAGCCTTCTCAGGCACAAAGCCTGTGTCTCGACCCTCGAGGATCTTGCTACCGGCACCTTCCGGCACGTCCTCGACGACGCAGGCGGCGGCCCCGGCGGCGGTGCGGCCGGGGCGCCAGGCGAGGTGAAACGGCTCATACTCTGCTCGGGCAAGGTCTACTACGACCTCGACGCTCGCAGGCAGGAGCGTGAGCGAACCGATGTTGCCATTGTACGCGTCGAGCAGCTCTACCCCTTCCCCGAAGACGATATTCGGGAGATCATATCCCGGTACGACAGCGCCGACGAGGTAGTGTGGTGCCAGGAAGAGCCGGAAAACCGCGGGGCGTTCAGCTTCGTCCGCGGACCCATCGGGGACATTCTCTCCGATACGGGTCGCAGGCTGACATATGCCGGGCGACCGCGCAGCGCGAGTCCCGCGACGGGCTCCCATGCGGAGCATGTTGACGAGCTCAAGCGCCTCCTCGATGAGGCGTTTGCCGAAACCGAGCAGAATGATTAACGAGGACGGATGATGAAGAGTGATGTAGTAGTCCCGGAGGTAGGCGAGTCGGTTTCCAGCGGTATTCTCGCGAGCTGGCTCAAGGCGGACGGTGAGACGGTCTCCGAGGGTGACGAGCTCTTCGAGCTCGAGACCGACAAGGCAACGCTCGCCGTTCCGGCACCCGCCGACGGGGTGCTCTCGATTCAGGTTGCCGAGGATACCGAAGTGCAGGTCGGCCAGACCGTCGGCGTCGTCGATTCAGAGGGCCAGGCGGCCGGCGGCGGCGG
>CAYOFA010000007.1:21130-30130 GCA_964402885.1 uncultured Spirochaetaceae bacterium | reverse complement strand
CCGAGCGAGGACGATCTCGACGGCCTTTCTCCGGCCGTACGGCGCATCGTCGCCGAGAATAACCTCGATGTCTCCGCAATCTCCGGCAGCGGCAAGGGCGGGCGCATCCTGAAAGAGGATGCCCTCAAGGCCGCCGAGGCGCAGAAGGCGGGCGGCGGCTCCGCTGCGGCCGCCCGCGAGGCGGCGCCCGCGAAGCAGCCCCAACCGGCGCCCGAGCGGAAAGCGGCGCCCGCGGTACCCTCGAACGAGCGCCAGCGCCGTGTGAAGATGAGCACGCTCAGAAAGCGCATCGCCGAGAACATGGTGGCATCCAAGCAGAACGCGGCGCACCTTACCACCTTCAACGAGGTGGACATGAGCCCGGTCTCCTCGCTTCGCAAGAGCTACCGCGATGAGTTCGAGCAGAAGTACGGAGTGAAGCTCGGGTTCATGTCTTTTTTTGTGAGGGCCGCGTGTGCGGCGCTCGCGGAGTTCCCCGAGGTAAACGCCTTCATCGACGGCGAGGAAATCGTCTATAACGATTACTACAACATCGGCGTTGCCCTTTCGAGCGAGCGCGGCCTCATCGTTCCTGTCCTTCGGGATGCCGAGGCGAAGAGCTTCGCTGAGATAGAGCAGCAGATACTCGACTTCATCCAGCGCGCCCAGGACCGCAAGATCATGCCGGATGAGCTCGGCGGCGGGACCTTCACGATTTCCAACGGCGGCGTCTTCGGCTCCATGCTTTCCACGCCCATTCCGAACCCCCCGCAAACCGCGGTTCTCGGAATGCATTCCATCCAGCAGCGCCCCGTCGCGGTGAACGGCGAGGTAGTGATTCGCCCCATGATGTATCTCGCGCTCACCTACGACCACCGGATCATCGACGGGCGGGAGGCGGTGCTGTTTCTGGGGAAGATCAAGGGGCTCATCGAGGACCCGCGGAAGATGCTGCTCGACATCTGAGACGCTGCGAGGCGGGAGCCGCGGCCCCGCAGCCGCAAGCCGACAGAGAGGAGATCAACTACGTGAGTAACAGCAACACGAAGACGTTTGATGTTATAGTGATTGGGGCCGGCCCCGGAGGCTACGTCGCCGCCATCCGCGCGGCGCAGCTCGGCATGAAGACGGCCATCATCGAGAAGCGCAACACGCTCGGCGGTACCTGCCTGAACATCGGCTGCATTCCCTCGAAGGCTCTCCTCGACTCGAGCGAGTTCTTCGCCCGCGCGAAGCACGAGGGCGCTGAGCACGGAGTAGTGAGCAAAGAGCTCACGCTCGACCTCGCCGCGATGCAGAAGCGGAAAGACGGCGTGGTCGAGAAGCTCGTCTCGGGCGTCTCGACTCTCATGAAGAAGAACAAGATCACCGTCTTCACCGGCACGGGCCGCCTCGAGAAGGCGGGCGGGGGCAAGAGCGGCGGGAAGCCCGGCAACGACGGCGGCACCTCCGGCGCCGCCGCGGCAGCCCACCCGGTTGTGGTCACCGCCGAGAACGGCAAAGAGTCCCGACTCGAAAGTGCCAACGTCATCATCGCAAGCGGCAGCGTTCCGCAGGAGCTTCCCTTCCTGCCGTTCGACGGGGAACGAATCGTGAGCTCCACTGAGGCACTGGCGTTCGATACCGTGCCGAAAAAACTCCTCGTCGTCGGGGCGGGCGCCATCGGACTCGAGCTCGGAAGCGTCTGGGCTCGCCTCGGTGCCGAAGTCGACGTCATAGAGATCCTCCCGGAGATCCTCGCCGGCTGGGACTCAGCGACTGCCAAGGCCGTTCGGCGGGAGCTCTCGAAGCAGGGCCTCACCTTCAACCTCGAGACCAAAGTCACCGGCGTGGACACGTCGAAGAAGAAGCAGGTCACACTCGAGGCAGAGAGCAAGGACGGCACCGCGGTGAAGTTCGACGGCGATAAAGTGCTGGTGGCCGTCGGTCGTCGCCCCTACGCCGAGAGCCTCGGCCTCGAGGCTGCCGGGGTCGAGATGGAGGACAACGGCCGACGCATAGACATCGACGAGCACTTTGAAACCAGCGTGCCCGGCGTCTACGCCATCGGCGATGTGGTGCGAGGAGCCATGCTCGCGCACAAGGCGGAGGATGAGGGTGTCGCGGTGGCGGAGATAATCGCGGGGAAGCCGGGCCACGTAAACTACGAGGCCATCCCGAACGTCGTCTACACCTGGCCCGAGGTGGCCGCGGTCGGCAGGAGCGAGGACGAGCTCAAGGAGGAGGGACGCTCCTACCGCAAGGGCCAGTTCCCGTTCGCGGCAAACGGGCGCGCGCTCGGCATGGGCGCTCCCGCCGGATTCGTGAAGATCATGGCTGACTCCGAGACGGACAGGGTGCTCGGGGCGACCATCGTCGGACCGTACGCCTCGGATCTCATCAGTGAGATCGTCGCGGTCATGGAGTTCGGCGGCAGCTCCGAGGATATCGCCCGCACCGTGCACGCCCACCCGACGCTTCCCGAAGCGGTGCGTGAGGCGGCTCTTGCAGTCGATAAGCGATCGATCCACGGCGCGTAGACGCGGTGGGATAAGTCCGAATAGCATTACCAGTGAGAGGGGAAAGAGTTATGTCCAGCGTTGAATATTCGAAGGGTCTCGAAGGCGTCATCGCCGCCGAGTCGAACATCTGTCGTATCGATGGCGAGAACGGTCAACTGTACTACCTCGGCTATCCGATTCGCGAGCTCGTCGACCAGTGCTCCTTCGAGGAGGTCGTCTACCTCCTCCTCTACGGCGAGCTCCCGAATCACGATGAGCTCGACCGCTTCTCGAACCGAATGCGCAAGAGCCGCCATCTCAAGGATCCGGTTCTCGAGATGATCCGTGAGTTCCCGCACGACTCACATCCGATGGAGCTCCTCCAGGCTTCGGTGTCCTATCTCAGCAGCTACGTCGACCACAAGATCGAGCACGACGCCTACTGCAACTGCAGGACGACATTGCATCAGGTCGTACAGCTCTCCACTGTGGTGGCCGCGCTTCATCGCTTCCGCAACGGTCAGGAGTACGTCCCGCCGCGGATGGATCTCTCGCACGGAGCGAACTTTCTCTACATGATGCGTGGCGAGGAGCCGACCGAGCTCGAGGGCGAAATCATGGACAAAGCCCTCATCCTGCATGCCGAGCACAGTCTGAATGCCTCGACCTTCACCGCGCGCGTGGTCGCATCGACCATCTCCACCTGCTACTCGAGCATCTCTGCCGCCGTCGGCGCATTGCGCGGCAGCCTGCACGGCGGAGCAAACGAGAAGGTCATGAATATGGTCGACGAGGTCGGGTCTGCCGACAAGGCCGAGGAGTGGGTGAACAAGGCGCTCGATGAGAAGCGGAAGGTGATGGGCATGGGCCATCGCGTGTACCGCGCCAAAGACCCCAGGGCCATCGTGATGGAAGACTACCTGCAAAAGCTCTCGGAGCAGAAGGGTGACACCCGCTACTACGACATACTCAAAGCGGTGGAGAAGGCCTTTCGCAATCGCATGGAGGAGAAGGGAAAGCCGGTCTATCCCAACGTCGACTTCTTCTCAGGCGCCGTGTATCGGATGCTCGGAATACCGACTGCTCTCTTCACGCCCATCTTCGCCATGGCGCGGGTCTCGGGTTGGCTCGCTCACATCCTCGAGCAGCGACACGACAACCGCATCTACCGGCCGAAGGCACTCTACGTCGGCCAGGAGGAGCGCCACGTGACGCCCCTCGAGGAGAGATAGCGGACTCCCCGCCCTCGATCAGCCCGGCGAATAGATCGACTCGAGCGTCTCCACGCCCTCATGGACGTGCTTCGCCGAGTCGTCGAGGGCGGCTTTCTCCTCGTCTGAGAGCTCGACCTCTATGATTCGCTCGACACCGTGCTTGCCGAGGAGAACGGGTACTCCGAGGAAAATGCCGGAGTGGCCGTACTCACCGCGAAGGTATGCACTGGCGGCGGCAATGCGCTTTTCGTCTTTCACCACCGCCTCGACCATTTTGGCAACTGATGCTCCCGGCGCGTAGAAGGCGCTCCCCTTCTTGAGGTAGCTCACGATCTCGCCTCCGCCCTTCCGCGTTCGGTTCACGAGCTGCTCGATTTCCTCCGGGGTGAGGAGCTCGGTCAGCGGGAAGCCGCCCACCGAAGTATAGCGTGGAAGCGGAACCATCGAATCGCCGTGCCCACCGAGAACCATCGCAAAGACGTCACTCGGTAGCACGTTGAGCTTCTCGGCGATGAAGTAGCGGAACCGCGTGGAGTCGAGGATGCCCGCCATGCCGACGACCCGCTTGAGGGCGAAGCCCGTCTCACGGAGCACCGTCATCGCGATCACATCGAGCGGATTCGCAACGACGATGACAATGGCATCCGGCGCGTATTTCTCTATGGCCTGTGCCGCCTCTTTTGCGATCTGCACGTTGGTCTTGAGCAGATCCATCCGGTCCATGCCCGGCTTGCGCGGGATGCCCGCGGTATGAACGACGACGTCCGACCCTTCGATCTGGGAATAGTCGTTGGTTCCCCGGATGCTCACGTTGTACTTGCGAAGCGGAGCCGCGTGCAGGAAGTCGAGGGCTTTGCTCTGGGGCAGCCCTTCGACCACGTCGACCATCACTATGTCGGCGATGTTCTTCTCGGCAATGTAGTATACGGCGGTTGCGCCGACGTTGCCCGCCCCGATAACCGACACCTTGCTCATTTCTTGCCTCCGGCGCTCTTCATCATGGTCTTGAGGTCCTCGGCCGACGCCGTGAGCGTCTGCTGCTCGGCGTCGGTGAGCTGCGGCAGCATCACCTGTTCGATGCCGTTCCGTCCGATCACCGCCGGCAGGCTCATCGCCACGCCCTCGATGCCGTACTCGCCGCGAAGCATCATGGAGACCGTCATGATTCGCCCGGTATTCATGTTCACCGCCTGGGCAAGCTCGGTCGCGGCCGCCGACGGCCCGTAGTAGGAGCTGGCCCGTTGTGCCATGTCCACGATGAGGCTTCCGGCTTTGCGCGTCTCGTCGAAGAGCTCCTCGAGGCGATCCGATGGCATGAGCTGCGTCACGGGTACACCGGAGACGGTGCAGTAGCGCGGGAGGGGGATCATCGCGTCGGCGTGGCGGCCGATGACCGTGGCCTGCACGTTCTCGGTGGTAACGCCGAGCTCCTCTGCGATGAAGTAGCGCAGGCGCGTCGAGTCGAGCACACCGCCGAGCCCCATGACCTGCCGCCTGTCCAGCCCCGACTCCTCGACGAAGAGGGCCGTGAGCAGATCGACCGGCTCGGAGACCATAATCACCTTTGCCGAGCTGCCGGACATGCTCTTCGCGAGCTCCCTGATGAGGCCGGCGTTCTCGCTGTAGAGATCCTCACGCTGCATGCCGGGTTTTCGAACCGACCCGGCGGTCACGATGATGATGTCGTTCGCCAGCACGTGCTCGAGTCGGTCGGTGCCCTGGATGCGCACATCGTAGCCTCGCACCGGTGCGGCTTCCATCATGTCGAGGGCTTTCCCGGTGGACAGCCCCTCCTGGATGTCGTACAGCACCACGTGTGCCACGTTGTGTTCCGCGATAAAAAACGCCGTGTTCGCGCCGACGTTTCCGCTGCCGATGATGCCGATATTTGCCATTTCTGACTCCCGCTGCTACTATACCAGCCGTTGTTGACCGTGTCACCGGGGTTATAGGAGGACATCTCATGCAGGAACCACAGACTGATTACCGGGTAGAATCCGATTCGATGGGCGAGGTCCACATACCCGCGTGGGCCTACTGGGGCGCCCAGACACAGCGGGCGGTGCAGAACTTCGGCGTGTCCGAACACCGGATTCCGAGCTCGATGATACGGGCACTTGCCCTCATCAAGAAACACGCCGCGCGCGCAAATGCGGAGCTCGGGCTTATCGATACGAAGCTTGCCGACGCAGTCGTCCGCGCCGCCGAGGAGATTTACGAAGGGAAGTGGGATGATCATTTCCCCATCGACGTCTTCCAGACCGGAAGCGGCACTTCCTGGAACATGAACGCCAACGAGGTGATTGCGAACCGGGCAAACGAAATCCTCGGGCAGCCGGTGGGGACCCGAAACCCGGTGCATCCCAACGACATCGTGAACCGCGGGCAGTCGTCGAATGACGTCATTCCCACGGCGGTGCACGTTGCAGACCGCATGGAGCTCGAGCAGGCGCTCCCGCGGGTGCGAACACTTGCGCAGTCTCTCGCGGCAAAAGGGGCGGAGTTCTCCCGCGTCGTAAAGCTCGGTCGAACCCACCTCCAGGATGCGGTTCCCATGACACTCGGGCAGGAGTTTTCGGGCTTCGCGGTGCAGATTCAGAAGTGCGCCGACCGGCTCGAGAATACCTTCTCGAACCTCGAGGAGCTTGCCCTCGGCGGCACGGCGGTGGGCACCGGCATCAATTGCCATCCCGACATGCCGGACATCGCCATCCGGGGGATCGCCGCGGACTCAGGGCTGCCCTTCAGGCCGGCCGTGAATCGCTTCGAGGCCATCGCCGCCCGGGACGCCCAGGTTGAGCTGATGGGGGCGATCAATGTCCTCGCCGGCGCGCTCATGAAGATCGCCAACGACCTCAGGCTCCTTGCAAGCGGCCCCCGCGGCAGTATCGGCGAGATCGTTCTGCCCTCGCTGCAGCCGGGAAGTTCCATCATGCCCGGAAAGGTGAATCCGGTCATTCCGGAGATGGTCATTCAGGTTGCCGCTCATCTCATGGGCAAAGTGACCTCGGTTACGACGGCCGGCCAGCACGGCCCGCTCGAGCTCAACATGATGCACCCGCTTATCGCCTATGAGACCGTGAGCGCGGTGCGCCTCGCCGCCGAGACCTGTGAGGCCTTCGCCTCCCGCTGTGTGGACGGGATCGCCGCCGACGAGGAGCGCGCGGGCTTCTGGATCGAGTGGAGCCTCGCCCTCGTCACGCCGCTTGCCACAGAGATCGGCTACGACCAGGCCTCAAAGCTCGCCTACAAGGCCTACAAAGAGAAGCGGCGCATTCGCGACGTGGTCGAAGAGGCGGGCGTCGTTTCAGCGGAGAAGCTCGACGAGCTGCTCGACCCGCGCAGGATGATCTGAGGCGCGGCGCGGAACCCGGCGGCGCCGTCCCCCGCCGGCCCCCGCCGCGTCTCGTGCTTCCCGGGCGCGGTATTCAGAGGCCGAGATGTCCCGCGAATCGCTCGAACGCGACGGGAAAGTCGGCGCGGCCGAGCCCGAGCCGGAAGTAGGAATCCGGCATGTCGAACAGCGGCCCCGGTATCAGGAGCACGTCGGCGGCCGCGCGGAGCTCGTCGGCAAAGGCCCGGCTCGAGCGGCCGTCGGTGAAGCGCGGCAGGAGCGTCGAGCCACCGCGCCCCGGGAGGAACGCAACGGGAGACCCGTCGGCGGCGAGTCGCGCAGCGACGAGCTCGGCATGTGCCCCGACACGTTCCCGGTTCGTGCGCATGAGGGCCTCGCCCTGATCGAGTGCGACCCGCGCGAGCCACTCCGAGGCGGCGCTGTTGCAGATCGTCGTATAGTCCTTGAGCGCCCCGACTCGCCCGAGGAGCGCTTCGTCCCGCGTGGCGAGCCAGCCGATTCGAAGCCCCGGCAGCCCGAAACTCTTCGACAGCCCCCAGAGCGATATCCCCTTCTCGTAGAGGTCGCATACGGCGGGCAGCCGCCCGGGGGTGGCGGCGGGCCCCGCGGCGGCGGCGCCGTACTCCAGCCCCCGGTACATCTCGTCGGAAAACAGATACACGCCGTGCTCACGCGCGATGGAAACGATTGCCTCGAGCGTCTCGGCGTCGGCCAGAAGGCCGGTGGGATTATGCGGCAGGTTCACCACGACCAGGCGCGTTTCGGGGCGCAGAAGCCTGCGCAACTCATCGGGGTCGAGCTCCCAGTGGCCGTCGCGCTCGCGGACTCTCCACTCGTCGACCGCCACGCTCAGCCCGCGCGGCAGCGCCAGCAGTGACTGATACGCCGGCGACATGACTACCGCGTGGTCCCCCGGCTCGAGGAGAGCATTCATGAGCAGGAAGATGGCCTCCTCGGGGGCTGCGACCAGCAGGTCCTCCGTCCCGATCGTATCGTAGTAGCCCGCAATCTGTTCTCGGAGCGCGGGGTCGCCGGCGCTCTCGGTATAGCCGAGGGCGTTGTCGAGGAACTCCTGCAGGCGCCGGCCACCGCCGGGGGGAAGCAGATCCCGGGGGCTCAGCGGCTCGCAATCCGACGCGCTCAGCTGATAGGTCACCGAGAACTCGTGACGGGCGAAGTAGCGCTCGAGCTCGAACGCAGGAAGATCACGCATCATGGGCGAACAGAATACCGGGGAGGTCTGCGGGTTGCAATTGGCCGGGGGCCATATTACACTGCCATTCATGGAGCTCAACTACTCGGATCCGAATTATCAGGAAGCGATGCGTCTCTATCTTTCGGGCGATTGGAGCGAGGCCCAGTCGGCGTTTCTCGAGCTGTCGAAGACGTACACCGAGAGTCCGTTCATTCTGATGGTGCTCGGCAACATCAACTACTCCATCGGTCAGCTCGACCGGTCCGTAGAACTCTACAACGAATCGATCCGCCTGGACCCGAAGTACGGCATCGCCTACTACAAGCTTGGCGTATGCTACTACCGTATGGGAAAACTCGACGAGGCGCTGAGTGCCTTCTCGAAGGTGATCGACCTGAAGAGCCAGAGCCATGCCATGGCGAGCTATTTCATCGGCCTCATTCACTTTTTCATGGGAAACGACGACAAGGCCGAAGAAGGGTTCTCGGCATTCCACAAGACATCGCCCGAGTCCATGATCGCCAACTACTATCTCGCCCAGATCAAGATCAAGCGAAAGAAGTACAAGGACGCCCTGGAGCTGCTCGGAGAGCTTGCCGAGGCGACCCCGCACTTTGCTGAAGTACACTACCTCCTCGGTGTGGCACACTACGGCGTCCACAACAACACCGAGGCAATCAAGAGCCTGCAGAAGGCACTCGAGATGAATCCCGAGGACGAGCGAGCCCGCACGAAGCTCATGCTTCTCACCGACGTGCAGTGGCCGTGACGCGGAGG
>CAYOFA010000007.1:17748-21030 GCA_964402885.1 uncultured Spirochaetaceae bacterium | reverse complement strand
GTGACGCGGAGGTAAGGCGATGACGAAGTACGTGTGCAATGTGTGCGGCTACATCTACGACCCCGATGAGGGCGACCCCGATGCCGACATCCCCGCCGGGACCTCGTTCGACGATCTGCCCGAAGACTGGGTGTGCCCGGTCTGCGGTGCCCCCAAGGATGAGTTCACCCCCGAACAGTAGCCGTTCGCGGCACTGATCCCACCCGACCGGGGCCCACCCGGCCCTCTTCCGCCGCCTACTTCCGAAGCTTCCGCCGCAGTTTTCTCCGTTCGGCCGCACTGCTGCGCGCACGCCCCTCACTCTGTTCGGCGGCGGCCAGCCGTTCCTCCCGCTTCCGCAGAATCACGATCAGGCCGATTCCACCCAGTATCATGAGCAGGCTGTAGAACTGGCTCGCGATGAAGTTCCACGGCGTGAGCAGCAGATATGGCGGATTCTCTATCGGCGAGAGCTGCAGCATAAAATCGCCACGAAGCGGCACGCGATAGTAATCCACGAAGAATCGAACCACCCCGTAGCCGATGAGATAGATGCCGATCAGCGCCCCGCGGGCGTGCTCGCGCTTTCGGAAGATGAACCAGAGGATGAGCCACAGGAGGATGCCCTCCCCGAAAGCCTCGTAGAGCTGCGTCGGATGCCGCGGGAGGTTCACCATACCGGAGAGCTCGGCGACGTTCATCCCCGCCTCGCGGGCGGTCTCCTGCACCCAGGCCTCGTCCGCCGGGAAGCGGCGGGCGTGCGGGAATATCACCCCCCACTCGACGGTGGTTACGCGGCCGAAGAGCTCCCCGTTGATGAAGTTGCCGATGCGACCGAAGGTGTAACCCAGCGGCACGCCGGCAACGATCATATCGCCCCAATCGAGAATGTCGATCTTCTTGGACCGTGCGTAGATGAGCACGGCAACCACCGCACCGGCCAGCCCCCCGTAATAGTTCATCCCCTGCAGGCCGACGAAGTTCATGTTCTCGTCGAACGGCCAGAAGATCAGCCAGGGCCGAGCCCAGTAGCGACCACTGCCGTCGAAGAGCAGCGTCGCGAAGATACGCGCGCCGATGAGCAGCCCGATGATCGCCCAGAAGAACATGTTCAGCACCGTATCGGAGTCGACGTCGAGCTTACGCTGCTTCACCTGATACATGAACAGCAGGTACGTCACGGCAAAGGCAACGAGATACATCATGCCGTACCATCGGAGAGGAAGGCCGGGGATGATCTCGGTGGATATCCAGTCCGGAAAAGTGAAATAGAGCGTCATTGCTTTCTCCCGTGGGTGCTATTCGGCCACCCGCGCGCCAACGCGGTCGAAGCCGTACCGTTGTCTGACATCGGAGAACTCGCGATCGATGTCCTCTTCGCTGAGTCCGACCTGCGAGAGGCTCGGAGTCAGGGTCGCCTTGGTCGGAAGGCGGTCGGCGTCGTCGAGAATCTCGGCAAACCGCGGTGACACGGTCAGGTCCATGGTCTCGTAGAGTTCACGCACGATCGTGCTCGTCTCCGATATCAGCTCGTCGAAGCGCAGAATGCGTCCCTGCTGCGCGGGCAACTCCGCGAACACCCGTTCCGGGTAGCGGTACCAGTGCCCGGCGATGTCGAGAATGCGCCGCCGGTTGGGGTAGGGGTCGCTCGGAGCACCGAAGTAGTGCCAGCAGTAGGCGAACCAGTTCGTCATCGACGGCAGCAGCTCGACAGGGTCCCGCACGAGGGTCACGAATCGTGCGTCGGGAAACACGTCCAGCAGCGAGCGAATCTTCGGTGTAAAGGACGGGTTCTTCGAAACCACGCGCAGGTGCTCGCCGTGCACGTAGAGATGGCGCTGGAGCATGGAACGATAGAAGCGCATCAGGCGCCGTCGGCGCGACCGGGGAACCGTTTCGTCAAACCACGGATACCGGAAATCGGCGGCCTGAACCGGAAAGAAGAACCAGACGAACAACGAATCCCATGCGTAGAAGAACAGTCCCTCGTCCTCCTCAGCCTCCTCCAGGCGGATTCTGTGAAAGGGAATCCGTCTGAGGACGCGGTCCTCCACCGCTGCGAGCAGACGGCGGAACGGACGCCCGATGAACCCGTCCGCGAACATCAGAAAGCTCCAGAGCTTGCGCTGACTGATCGTAGGGGTGACGTAGATCTCGCGCGTTGTGAGGCCAGTGATATTCTCCTCATCCTGGGCAAGGAGGCGCTGGAGGAAGGTGGTGCCGCTTCTGAAATTGCCGATGACGAACAGCGGCTTACTGACCCTGACCCGCCGGTAACCGGGAAAGAAGACCTCGTCGAGCATCATGCACAGCCAGGTGAAGGCGATGCTCCAGGGGAACAGCACGGCAAAGGCGGCAAGGAACTTGACTCGACGCGCACGAAGCCGGCTGAAGTCGTCCCGCGGGCCGAGAAACTGCCGCCGGATCTGCCGCATCAGGAGCCGCACGTGTAACACGTCGGTCAAGTTACGGCGGCTGCGGTGGCATGTCAATATGCAGCCCGGACACAGTCCGACGGGATGCGGATCAGTGCGTGACGGCGACCCTCGACGAATCGGGGGTCGGCTGCGGACGGCCGAGGAAGTACCCCTGCGAGTATTCGACACCCATGTCCGTGAGTCGATCGAGTATGTCTCCGCTCTCGACGAACTCCGCAACCAGTTCGATTCCGTTCGCGCCGACGAAGGACTTCACGCCAAGCACCAGATTGTTCATCGCCTCGTCGCTGCAGACCCGCGTGATGATACTTCCGTCGATCTTCACGTAATCGACGTCGAGGTCGATGATACGAACGAAGTTCGAGTAGCCACTGCCGAAGTCGTCGAGCGCGATCGTGGCGCCGAGGCTTTTCGCCGCCTCGATGAACTCTTTCACCTGATCGTAGTGTTGCAGGCCTTCCTGCTCGACGATTTCGAGAGTCATCCGACGGGCTACCTCCGGATAGTCCCCGAGAGTGGTAAGGATATGCGCGCGCGTCGCGCGGCTGTCGATATCGAGAACCGAGAGGTTGACGGAAACCCCCTCCGGTCTGTGCAGGAACTCCTCTACGGCACGCTGAAACACGCGCCGGGTAATTTCGCCGTAATACTTGCTGTTCTTGGCCACCAGGAGAAACTGCCCGGGCGAGATCGGAGATCCGTCCTCGTCGAGCATTCTCAGAAGCGCCTCGTACTTTACGATCTCACCGGTGCGGTTATCCACGATGGGTTGATAGTAGGCGACGAAGCGGTCCTGCGCGAGCGCCTGCCGGATTCGTCCGAGCCACCGAAGATTGTTCTCCATGCCGAGGTATGCATCCTCGGC
>CAYOFA010000007.1:13969-17648 GCA_964402885.1 uncultured Spirochaetaceae bacterium | reverse complement strand
GGCCCGTCGTGACGTTGGCTGTCGAGAGTACGTATCTGCGGTTTATCAGGGATAGGTTTACGTAGGAGCGGATATGGGCGAGCAGCTCGAGTCTGTCGAAGGGCTTGTTGAGGAATCCGGTCACGCCGGATTCGAAGGCGCTGATGCGGTCACCGGTATCATCGAGGGCGGTGAGCATCAGAATCGGAATCCGGGCCGTGTCGTCGCGGCTTTTCAGGAGCCGTGTCGCCTCCAGACCATCCATCTGCGGCATCATGAGATCCATGAGGATCAGGTCGGGTTTACGCTCCACGGCAATATCGACCGCCTCCCGTCCATCAGCGGCCTCAACCAGGTCATAGGGACTATCTTTCAACGTCGCGCGAACAGTCAGGCGATTGACCTGGTTGTCATCGGCAACCAGGACGAGCGGCGTATCACTCACGGCTAACCCCGTTGTATGTTTTCATGAAATGTACCGTATCTGGAGGACGACATCAAGGAGATCGGCGAACAAATGCCTAAAATGGAGCTAATTGTCGGTGTCAGGCCACATGCCGGGGCGGCGGGGTGCCGATGCAGGGCCCCGGCGTCCGGGGCCCGCGGATCCTACTGTTCGAACTTCTTGAGAATCAGAATCGCGTTGTGCCCGCCGAAGCCGAGGCTGTTGGACATGACCGCGTTGACGGTGCCCGAGCGTCCCTTGTTGGGAACGTAATCGAGATCGCATTCAGGGTCGGGATTCTCGAGGTTGATGGTCGCCGGGATGTACTGATCACGTATGGCGAGGCTCGAAACGATGGCCTCCATGCCGCCGGCGGCGCCCACCATGTGTCCATGCATAGACTTCGTCGAGGACACGGGCATTTTGTAGGCGTGATCGCCGAAGACCTCTTTTATGACCTTCGTCTCGACGGGATCGTTCACGCGGGTCGAGGTGCCGTGCGCGTTGATATAGTCGATGTCTTCGGGCTTCATGCCCGCCTCGTCGAGGGCCAGCTTCATGGCCTTCTTTGCTCCGGTGCCCTCCGGATGCGGCGAGGTGCGATGGTAGGCATCACAGGTCGAGGAGGCCCCGACGAGCTCAGCGTAGATCTTCGCACCCCGGGCGAGGGCGTGCTCCATCTCCTCGAGGATGAGAATACCGGCTCCCTCCCCGATGACGAATCCGTCGCGGTCGGCGTCGAAGGGACGCGATGCCTTTTCGGGCTGATCGTTGTACTTCGTGCTCAGCGCCTGCAGCACGTTGAATCCGGCGACGCCCATCTGGGTGATCACTGCCTCCACGCCACCGGAGATCGCGACCTGACCGTACCCGTCACGGATCCAGCGGGCGGCCGTGGTCATCGCGTCTGCGCCGGAGGCACAGGCCGTCGTGATGGCGTAGACCGGGCCCTGGGCGTTGGTGAGTATCGCGACATTGGCCGGCCCCTCATTACTGATGAGCTTCGGAATGGTCAGCGGTGGCACGCGCTGAGGCCCCTTGTCGAAGAGGGCCTTGTAGGAGTGCTCGGTGGTTTCGAATCCGCCGACACCGACGCCGAGGATGACGGCGAGGCGCTCGGGCTCGATGCCGCTCGTATCGAGGTCGGCATCCTGCAGGGCCGTAAGACTGGCCGCGGCCGCAAACTGCGAGAAGATGTCCATCTTCCGCGCTTCCTTGCGGTCCATGTAGTCGGAGGGGTTGAAGTCCTTCACCTCCGCGGCGATCTTCGTGTGAAAATCCGTGGTGTCGAAACGGGTAATGGGGCCGACCCCGCTCACGCCGTTCTGCACGTTCCGCCAGATCTCGTCTATGGAGTTTCCTATCGGGCTCATCGCACCGAGCCCGGTAATGACTACTCTCTTCTTCGACATAGGGTATCCTTATTGGACAGAGTTACATTCCCATCCCGCCGGAGATTCGGATAACCTGCCCGGTCACATAGCCGGCAAGATCCGAGGCGAGAAACATGATCACGTTGGCGACGTCCTCGGGCTCGCCCACGCGCCCCATGGGAATCTGGGCTTTCAGCCCTTCCTGCTGCTCATCACTGAGCTTGTCGGTCATTTCGGTCTGGATATAGCCCGGCGCCACTGCGTTGACTCGGACATTTCGTCCCGCGATCTCGCGGGCGAGGCTCTTGGTGAACCCGATCAGCCCGGCCTTCGAGGCCGCGTAGTTCGACTGCCCGGCATTACCGACGAGGCCTACGATGGAGGTCACGTTGATGATGGCACCGGTGCGGCGCTTTATCATGCTGCGGCTGACCACCTTCGAGATATAGAACGCGCTGGTCAGGTTGATGTTGATGACATCCTGCCAGTCCTCGGCGGACATACGCATGACGAGGCCGTCCTTGGCAATCCCGGCGTTGTTCACCAGGATATCGATCCCGCCGCTCTCTTCGAGGATCTCGTTCACCGTGGCAGTGATGGTCTCCTCGTCGGCGACGTTTCCTTCCTTGTAGATGACCTCGACGCCGTTCTCGGCGGCAATCTTCTTGTACTCTTCGAGATAGTCGCCCGGCTTGCGGCTTATGTAGTACACCGATGCACCGTTTCGCAGAAACGTCTTCACTATGCCGCTCCCGATACCGCGAGAGCCACCGGTGACCAGTGCTTTCTTTCCGTCAATCAACACAGGATCGCTCCTTCTGCCTGACTCGACCTGCTCACTCGGAGGTGAGCGCCGTTATCGCCTCGAGTGTTCCGGCCGGCCGGCAGGCCAGCTCCGTCTCCGGATGTGCCTTGGTGAAGGCCTTCCACAGCCCGCCGAGGACCGTCCCCGGACCGACCTCGAGGAAGCCCGGGCTTCCGTCGGCGACCATCTGCTCTTCCTCGCGCGTCCACATGACCGTGGAGACGAGCTGGTCGAGGCAGAGCTTCCGCGCCTCGTCCCCGGAGCGTATCGGCAGGCCGCTGACGTTAGAGTACACCGGCTTCCGGGGGTCGGAGAAGGTCACGCCGGCGAGAAACTCCGAGAATCGATTTCGCGCTTCCTGCATGAGGGGGCAGTGAAAGGGCCCCGAGACCTTCAGCCGGATAAAGCGCTTCGCACCGGCCTCCTTGAAGACAGGCTCCGCCGCCGCCAGCGCCTCGGCGGTGCCCGCGACAACCGTTTGAACGGGGCTGTTGTAGATAGCCGGATAGAGATTCTCTACGCCCTGAGAGGTTATGGTGTCCTTCACCGCATCGAAGTCCAGGCCGAGCACCGCCGCCATGCCCGCCTGACCGGCGTCCGTATCCAGGGTGCGGCTGGTCTCCTCCATGACGCGTCCGCGGGTAGTGACCACCTGGAAAACGTCGGCAACGTCGAGGACACCCGCGTCCACGAGCGCTGCGTACTCACCAAGGCTGAACCCCGCGTAGCGGTCCGCGCTGATACCCTGCTCTGCAAGCACCCGACTTGCGGCAAGGTTCACGAGCGTGATGGCTACCTGGGTGATGTTGGTCTGTTTGAGTTGATCCTCGTCGCCCTCGAAGAGAACCTGTTTAACGTCGAATTCGGCGTGACGATCCGCCTCGTCGAAGAGATCCCGCACGGCCTGCGAATGGTCGAAGAGATCTCGGCCCATGCCGGGGTACTGGGCGCCCTGGCCCGGGTACAGAAAACTGTAACTCATAGGAGCCCTCCCTCGGTGAACGGAAAGCGTAGCACAGCGCAATAGTCAGGGTCAAGTCGGCTCATGACCGACGAAAAGTCGCCCCCGCCGGGGGC
>CAYOFA010000007.1:8144-13869 GCA_964402885.1 uncultured Spirochaetaceae bacterium | reverse complement strand
CCCGGATGGAAACCCGGCCCCTGTCTTTTGTATACTCCAGGACGATGAAGCAACCAAACAGACGCCTGTTCTTCGCGGGACTCATTCTCATCGCCGTCGTGGTGCTGGTTCTCGACCCTGCGGACGTCACGAACCGGGTGTTCTCCCGCCGGCGCCCGCCGGTGCCGCCGCAGATGGTGTCCGCGGGGGTATCGCTCGTGCAGGACCGGGGAGGCGATCCGGCAACGTTCGTCCTCGACACCCTCGAGGATCATCGCGTCGTCTTTCTCGGTGAGTTTCCGCAGATCGCCGAGCATCCGCGCTTCCTGGCCGAGCTCATTCCCCGCTTGCCCGAACACGGCGTCCGCGCGGTAGGAGTCGACTTCGCGCTCGCCCGCGATCAGGCGCTGTTGGACCGGCTCACCACGGCGCCTGAGTACGACGAAGATCTCGCCCGGCGGATTCTCCGGCGCCGGCTGCCGATCTGGGGATACCGGGAGTACGCCGAGGTCTTTCGTGCCGCCTGGGAGCTCAACCACACACGCCCCGAGGCGGACCGCATACGCCTCATCGGTCTCAACGTGATGGACGATCAGCGTCCGACCCAGCTTCCGCCCGAGGAACGGCCGACCGGAGCGGAGCTCGGACGCGCCCTCTTTCCCAACGGGCTGCCCGACCGCGGCATGGCGCAGACGGCTCTCGACGCCCTCGAGACCATCAACGGGCCCTTGCTCCTCTACGCCGGTGCCCGCCACGCCTTCACCCGCTTCCGCGACCTCGAGTACGAGAACCGCATGGCCGAGCTCGGCTTCCCCGACGCCCGTCGCGCGGGAAACATCCTGCAGGCCGAGCTCGGAGAGGATGTCATCACCGTGTACCTCCACGGCCCCTGGCCGGACGAGCAAGGTCGAAACGGCCTTACCTTTGCAGCCGGCGGCCTCATCGACGCCATCGTGGACGAACTTCCCGCCGACCCGTCGGGGGAACCGGCGGAAGAGAGCCCGCGATTCGCCATCCCGATTTCCGGCACGCCACTGGGCGAACACTACATCGAGCACGGCGACTATGCGAAACTCCGCGACGGCTTCACCTTCGGCGATCTGACCGACGCCTACGTCGTACTCGCGCCCACGGACGAGCTCTCGGCAGCGACTCCGATCGAAGGCTTCATCACCGAGGCGAATATCGAGAGCGCGCGGGCGGGCTTCCCCGGACATCTGCCGCAGAACGCGGAACCCCGGGACATCAACGCCTACATCGCGCGGGTGTCCGCCAGCCTCGATGACATTCTGGAGGGCTTCGATTGATAGGGGACGCGATCGGCCTGGGCATCCTGTGGCTCCTCGGCTTTCTGTTTCTCTTTCGCGTGCCCACCCTTCCCGCCGCAGACGGCCGGTCACTCCCGCAGGTAAGCATTATCATTCCTGCGCGCGATGAAGCGCCTAATCTTCCGGTGCTCTTCGCCTCGCTCGAGCGACAGTCGCTGCGACCTCTCGAAACCATCGTCGTCGACGACCATTCGGAGGACGAAACGGCGCAGGTCTCCCACGCCCGCGGCGCCCGCGTGGTAACTCCCCCGCCGCTCCCCGAAGGCTGGCTCGGCAAGAATCACGCCTGCTGGCAGGGCGCCGGTGCCGCAGGGGGAGAGCTCTTTGTGTTCCTCGACGCCGACACCCGGCTCGAGGACGACGGACTGCGGCGTCTGATCGAGACCCAGGTCGTCCGCGGCGGCTTCGTCTCGGTGCAGCCCTACCACCGCATGGAGGCGGCCTACGAGCGGCTTTCGGCGTTCTTCGCCTTCATCGTGATGGGCGGTATCCGGGCGTTCACCATTCTCGGATCGCGACTGCCCCCGCGCGGGTTATTCGGT
Source organism: uncultured Spirochaetaceae bacterium (assembly GCA_964402885.1). Classification (GTDB taxonomy): domain Bacteria; phylum Spirochaetota; class Spirochaetia; order DSM-27196; family PWMO01; genus JAAAOH01. Next base: position 12,020 of record CAYOFA010000007.1, on the reverse strand, counting down.
CCGGCCATCGCCTGCCGGCGCGAGGACTACTTTGCGATCGACGGTCACCGGGCAGTGAAGGCGGCGGTGCTCGAGGACGTCGAGCTCGGGCGCAGGGCCGCGGAAGCGGGCTACCCTCTCCACTGTTTTGCCGGCCGCGGGAGCATCTCCTTCCGCATGTATCCCGGCGGACTTCGCGACCTCGTGGACGGGTGGACCAAGAACTTCGCGCTCGGAGCAGCCGGCGCCGGTGTGGTCATGATCCTGCTGGTCACCGCTTGGATGGCGGGAGCGGGGGTGGCGATTCGCCTGCTCGTCGCCGGATCGCTTGCCGAGACTCCGCCGAGGCTGCTGCTCGGGCTGGCCGCCTACCTGCTCTACGTGGTACAGATTCACTTCATGCAGGTTCGTATCGGCAATTTCGGCTTCCTCTCGGCGGTTCTCTACCCGTTTACCCTCTTGTTCTTTATGGTGATTTTCGTACGATCTCTGCAGCTGACGTGGCTGAAGCAGACGGTCCGCTGGAAGGGCCGTGACATAGCGGTATGAATGCCCCTTGATGTACCACAGAGAGATAGAACCGGACAGGTCGAAACAGATCGAGCGCGCCTCCTGGCTGGGTATCGTCGGAAACGGTCTGCTTTCGGTGCTCAAGATCAGTGCCGGTATCGCTGCGGGGAGCTTCGCGGTCGTCAGCGACGGCATTGATTCGGCAAACGACATCCTGACCTCGCTGGTCACCCTCATAAGCGCCCGGGTGGCGGCACGTCGACCCACCGCACGCTTCCCCTACGGCTACACGCGCGCCGATACCATCGCCACGAAGCTTCTCTCGTTCGTGATCTTCTTTGCCGGCGCGGAGCTCATCATCTCCGCCGTCCGGCACATCCTCGCCGACACGCCCACGGACCTGCCCTCGCCGCTCGCCGTCTACGTCACGCTCGTCTCCATTGCCGCCAAGATTTTCCTCGCCTACTACAAGATCTCCGTGGGTCGTCGAGTGAACAGCTCCATGCTCATCGCCGACGGGAAAAACATGCAGAACGATGTCATTATCTCGGTGGCGGTGCTCGCGGGCCTGGTAGCGACCCACGCGCTCGAGATGCCGGTCCTGGATTCCGTCACCGCGCTCGTGGTGAGCATCTGGATTATCCGCGTTGCCTTCAAGATCTTCATGGAGTCGAATACCGAGCTCATGGACGGACTGCACAGCACCCGCGTCTACGACCGCGTGTTCGAGGCGGTGGGGCAAATACCGGAGGCGGAGAGCCCGCACCGGGTCCGCGCCCGCCACGTGGGGCATCTCTACGTCATCGACCTCGACATCGAGGTCGACCCCGAGCTGAGCGTCGTGGCCGCACACGAGATTGCGCAGAAGACCGAGGAGATGATCCGCTCCGTGGTTCCGAATGTCTACGACGTGGTCGTGCACGTAGAGCCGCGGGGGAATGCCGAAGGTGAGTGCTTCGGCGTCTCAGAGGACGGCAGGGGAGTAGGCGGCCAGGGATGCTACGACGAGGATGAGCGGGGCTGAGCGGCGCTCGCCGCAGGGTCCGCTCCGCCGCCCGAGCGGCGCCCCGCGAGCCGGCGGTACATCGCGGCGAGGCGGGGGCGATTGTAACGCTGCACGATGATGAAGGGCAGGTTCGTCGCAAGGCCGTAGGCGATCATCATCACCCCCACGTACCACGGGTTCCACAGGAAGAACGTCAGCGACATTGATGCGGAGATCCAGTGAGATGCCTCGGCGCGGCAGGTCTCCGCGAGGTAGCGCTCGAGGTAATCCGGCTCGGGGGCCGCGAACGCACGCTTGCTGAATCCGCCGGTGAAGAATTCTCCGGCTTCAGGCAGGCTGTCCTTCCACCGGTGAACCAGGATACGGCGGTAGATCCGGCCGTTTCGCTCGAATCCACGCGTGCGGTAGAGCGCAGCCCGGTGGTCGAACCTCGAAAGCGGCATCCGGTGTGCCAGATACCCTGCGCCGATGTGAATTGCGATCCAGATGAGCGCGTAAAGCGGAACGAGAACCCACGCAGGCAGCGGCAGCATGTCGCTCTACTCCACCCGGAAGATCGCCTCGGTGATCTCCCGCGCGATGCGCACCGCTCCGTCCCTGCCCGGCGCCGACACGTCGAGCGTGTCGCCGAGAAGGAACGTGTCCCCGTCGAGAAAGCGATAGGACACACGCCCCGTTTCGAAGACATGAACCTCGAGGCGAAGCGGCACCCCCGCCAGTTCGCCTGTCGCGGTCGCCTCGCCGGTGGGGCGCAAGCCTGCTGATTCCAGAGAACGCGCCAGGCGCCGTGCACGCCGACCGTCCACGCCGGTGATCGAGAGCTCGACGGGCAGCTCGATGCCGTGCTGTCTCAGTCCGCCGCGGTTGACTCGATAGAGCTCCACCGCAGTGCGCTGCGCCTCCCCGAGATCACCGTCGCGCCGGGCCCGAATCGCAATCTCACGCAGGCCCTCTGCAATGCTCGACCGCTCCCAGCGCGGATGCATCGCGTTCACCGCCTCGGCGATGGCGGCCCGGTCGTCGCGCAGTATCGCCGCACGCATGAGATAGAACGGCTCCGCCTCGGGGATGACCTCCGTCTCGAGCTCTCGCGCCTGGTCGAGTGCACGCAGAGCAAGTCTCGGGTAGCGCTCCTGCGCCCGGTAGAATGTCCAGTGGGCATTCAGGATGCTTCCCTCCTGCTCGTAGGCCTCTGCAACCTGCGAGGCGAATCGCCTGAAGGTCATATCGTGGTACCAGGCGAGGACGCGATAGCGGATACGGCCGGCGAGGTTCGAAACCCACCCGATGGGCCCGGCCGCGGGATCATAGGAGAGAACGTGCGCCTTGCCGCGATAAATGTCCGAGAGCAGGTGGTGCAGCTCCATGCGATGGCGCTGCTCGTCGGTGCCGAAGTTGAACATCCAGTGCAAATCGTCCGAGTCGTACACGTCGCGGGCGTAGGCCAGCGCCTCATCGAGGCGGCCGAAGGTCCGGTAGAGAGCCGCCAGGTCGAGCTTCGCGAGCGGGGTGTCCTCGTCGAGATTGTAGGCTTCGGTGTACTCATCGTGGGCACGGCGGAAGTCCATCTGCATCTCGTAGAGCTCGCCCCTCGCGAGGTGACCCGTCGAGCGCGTGGCCTGCTCCAGTGAGCGCTCGGTGCTCCGCATGGCACCGTTGAACCGGTAGAAGGCCTTCTGCAGCAGAGAGAGGTTGTAGTAGGCGACCGAGGCGAAATAGCTGCGGCCGTCCTCGAGCGCGCTCTCGATGGACCGCTCGTAGTACTCTTTCGAGTCCTCGAATCGGTACATGTCGGCGTAGATCGTACCCAGGGTCATCGTGAGGCTGCGCTCCTCGCCGTAGTCCCCTATCGCGTCGAGGAGCAAGTCCTCGCCCTTCTCGAGCTGGTGCGTCTTGAAGTACATCCACCCGAGGTCGGCGATGACGTCCGGACTGTCGGGATAGAGCTGCAGGAGCCGCTCGAGGTAGCGAACCGAGTCCCGCTCGCGGTTGAGCCGGCCGAGTGACAGGGCCGCACTGTGGAGTACAGCAAAGTTGTTCGGCTCGATGTGCTCGGCCTCCTGATACTCCGAGAGCGCCAGGCGATACAGCTCCTCGTCGAAGTAGAGATCTCCGAGAATCGTGTAGAGCTGTACGGACTCCGGGTGCCTCTCCTGCCCGTCGGTGAGCATCTCCACCGCCCGCTCATAGTTCTCCGCGTCGATCGCCTCGATGGCCCGGTCGGCATACCACTGGGCACTGCGCTCCGCCACCTCGGGACGCGTCTGCTGCGCGAGAAGCGTCCCTGCAGGAGGAAGCACCGCCTGGAGCACCAGCAGCGTCACTGCCAGTGCGGCAGCCACCACGAAGCGCACGAGGGCGGGCGCGAGCGCCCGGAAACC
>CAYOFA010000007.1:5803-8044 GCA_964402885.1 uncultured Spirochaetaceae bacterium | reverse complement strand
GGAGCGAGAAAGCCCAGAAGATGTCGCCACCAGGGAAGGCCGGTCCGCACACCGCGCCGCAGCCGCGCTTCCTCCTCGATGTATCGCTGGTATGCGCTGTCGGCGAAGGCCTCCCCGAAGAGGGCCCGCAGGTAGAGCGAGGCGCAGGCACGGGCGTCGAGCCCGTGATGGGCGGCAAGCCGTCCGGCGTACTCGGCCACCGTTTCGCCGGGCCCCGAGCGCAGCCCCACCGCGTCGAGCTCACGGAGCAATGCCCGGAAGCGCAACCGCACCCGCCCGCGGAAATCTCGGGCGCCGGTGGCGCGAAGGCGCGGTAGCAGCCTGTAGGCAGTCACCGCGAAGAGGTATGCCGCGGCAAGCAACGCCACCCAGTATCGCCGTATGAAGCGGTACACCGCAGCGGCGCTCAGCCCCCTGCCACCGTCAGGGCCGGCGGCGTCCGCCGCGGAAGGCTCGGCAGGGCTGAGCTCGTTTCGGTGCTCCATGAGCTCCTCGAGCAGCGCCGAGATCTGCTCCATGTCCAGGTTCGGATCCATGGAGAACTCTTCGCCGGGTGCCACCGTCGTCGCTGTCGGATCGAACTCTATCCAGCCGTAGTCTTCGAAGTAGATCTCTACCCAGGCGTGTGCCATATCCGCACGCACCGCGTAGTAGTCCATCACCGACATGCGCGGATCAACGAAGAATCCCACCGCAACCCGCGACGGCAGACCGAGGCTTCGCGCCATGAGCGTCATCGAGAATGCGAAGTAGGAGCAGTACCCCTTCCTGCTCTCGAAGAGAAAGTGCCGGAGCTGATCGCCGTCGGCGGCCACGCCGGGGCGCAACGAGTAGAAGAACTCGTCGTGAAAGTAGCGCTCGATCGCTCGCGCCCGCGCGTAATCACCCGGAATTCCCGCGGTGACCTCACGTGCGAGGTCGGCAATCGCCTCGTTCCCGCCGTAATCGGTGTAGTAGCGGTGCCGCTCCGCACCCATCGTGCGGGGGCCGGGAGTCGCTGCGTCGGCGAGGGCCTCCGGCGTGGCGTCACTCGCCCGACTACTGACCTCGTAGATGCGGGCAAAGGAGGACTCACTCCAGGCCTCGAAGGGAACCACCTCCACCGGATAGTTCACCGACACCAGCGAGGAGGGATCGAAGTTGACGAGATAGTACTCCTGCCGCAAGTCCGAGCGCCGGTCGTATCCACGCCGCGGCAGGCTGAACGGACCCTCGCCCACGGTCTGGGGTGCACGGTCCTCGCCGGGCGCCGCCTCCGCGAAGAACCCCTGCCGAGGGTCGTAGCCCGAAAGCACGAACCGCCGCAGCAGCCGGGAGCCGGAGCGCATGGTCAGCTGCTGCTGCGCCGTCTCCGCCTCCTCGCGGTAGAGCAGGACCAGATCGCGACTCAGCGAGATCTCGCTTTCGAGATTGATGTAGTCGGCGAAATCGAAGCGAAAGAGAGTGGGCCGGATCAGACCTCCGCCCTGAGCGGTCGATGCCTCGCTGTAGCGCCCGAGGAGCAGCATGAGAGCCGCGAGGAGAAGCGGCAGCACCACGACGAGAAGCGGCAACAGCTCCCGGCGCCGCAGACGGGCCGCGGCTCCGGCGGCCGCCGCGCCTGCAGTTGTTGCCGCCGCGCCGCCGGCCACCGCCGGGCGGCCGAGCCGGATTGTTGCGATCATCGTGAGAACGACCTCGACGAGAATGAACCCCGTGACGGTTGCCGCGAGAATGCTCGGGTGCTCGAATATGCTGACGTTGAAGCGGCCCTGGCTCCAGAACAACGCGACGACCACCGGAGCGAGCAGCGCCGGATGCCAGGCGTAGAGACGCGGACGCCTGCGCACGGCAAAGGTCGCGAGAAACGCCACGACGATGCCGGGAGTCGAGGCAATCAGTCCGCGGTCGAACGCTGCGGTCAGCCCCTCCCCACCGGAGGCCACTCGCGCAGCCTGTATCCGACTGAGAAGGGCTATTCCCGCCTCCCTGATCAACCATACCGCGACCCCGACGAGGATGATCGAGGCCCATGCTCTCAGGCGCGCACGCTCGAGCCCCACTCCGGCTGCGACGGCGGCTGCGACAACCACGGCAAAGAAGAGGATCGAGACCAGCCCCGAGACGTAGCGATGGTAGTGAAGGAGTAGTATCGCGATGCTCACGAGGTGCAGCAGGAACAACGCCTGTCGCGTTCGACCCATCATGACTGGCCTCCGGTGTGCGGCACCGGGGTGTGCGGCAGCGGGGAGTTCGGCACAG
>CAYOFA010000007.1:0-5703 GCA_964402885.1 uncultured Spirochaetaceae bacterium | reverse complement strand
CCACCAGGGCCGCAGCGGCGCGTTCTGCCGCCCGTCCACCCGCGCTACGATGGTCTCGGCAACCGGCCCCTGCTCGCGCAGCTGTCGCGTCACCTCGTCGATACCCAGGTTTCCGTCGGGAACGATAAGCACGATCGGTCGGCCGCCGGCCCTCCGACCTCCAGGCGCCGGCGGGAGCACCCCGCCGTCCCAGTCCGCATCCGACACGTCGACGAGGAAATTGGTATCACCGCGCAGGCCGACCGTGCCGCGCTCCAGCACGCCACCGAACCCATAGCTGACCTGCACGCCGCGCTGCACCAGGGTTCGGCACGCGCCGACGAACGTCGAGACGGCCGCCTCGAGCGCGCGCTCGCCCGCGCCGTCGCCCCCACCGGCCCCGTCGCCCCCGCCACCCGCGCCACGCGCGCCGTCGCCCCCGCCGGGCCCGCCCGCCCCGGTGTAGAGATAGCAGATCACCCGCGACTGCGGGGGCGGCACCTCTTCGCCGATGCGCACCAGAAGCTCGTTCCACCGGGCAAACATCTTCCAGTTGATTTTTCGCGGATCATCTCCGGGCACGTAGCGTCGCGTCTCGAAAAGCTCCTCGCTTCGTCGGCGGGTTCCCGTCTCAATGCGATGCTCTCCGCCCGCGCCGCCCGCCGTCGCGCCGACCGGGGTATCAGCCACGTCGGGCAGAACCGTCACCGAGCCCGACGCGGGCGTCGGCACGGGCGCCGAGCAGAACCCCAGCAGGTCACGCGCGGTGAGCCGGGTCTCATCGAGCCGCCAGATCCCGCGTCTGTTCGTGTCGAGCGGAACCTCGGCGACCGTGTCGCCCGGCTCGACGAGGACTTCCGTCGTTCGCCGGCGACCGTGCCACAGCAGCTGCGCCCCCGCGTACAGGCGTATGCCGGGAATCCGGTAGCGCGGCAGCGGTGCTCGTATGCGGGCGGTGGCGCGTGCAGCGCGGGGCACACGGCCGGGCTCCACGGCGACACGGAGCGCGTCGTAATCGGAGAGAAGACGGCGTGCGAGGAGCGCCCGGGTGAGAAGGGTTCCGATTGCTGCATAGAGGCCGAGGAGTGCAAACGTCGCCCCCCACAGCAGCACGGCCAGCTCCGAACGCAGGACGCCGAGTGCGAGCAGACCCGCCGAGAGCAGCAGAAACACCCGGCCCTTTGGGGTGAAGGGGAAGAGCTTAGCGATGAACCCTTTCAATGCGTCCACGCGCAACCTCATCCACGAGCTCTCGCGGATCGACGCTCGTGTCCCGGAGCTTGATTCGGTGGGCGAGTACCGGCGCGGCAAGGTCGATGATATCCTGGTCGATCACGTAGTCCCGCCCCCGTACCAGCGCGTACGCTCGGGCCGCCGAAAGCAGCATCAGGCTGCCGCGCGGCGAGACACCGTACTCGACCGCTCCGTGCTCACGGGTGGCGGTTCCGATGTCCACGACCGCCCGCATCAGTTCCTCATCACAATACAGATCCTCGGCAACCGCGCGCGCCGCGAGGATCTCACTTCGCGAGCAGATCGGTTTGATGTGCGGCATGACGCTCGCCGATGGATTACTCGCGAGGATATCGAGCTCCACCTCCGGCGTCGGATAGCCGATGTGCAGGCGCATGAGGAAGCGATCGACCTGAGCGAGCGGGAGCGGATAGGTGCCCTCGATCTCCACCGGGTTCTGCGTCCCCATCACCAGAAAGAGGTCGTCCATCCGGTGAGTCCGGTTTCCGACAGTCACCTGATGCTCCGCCATGACCTCGAGCAGCGCCGACTGCACCTTCGGCGTGGAACGGTTGATCTCGTCGGCGAGCACGACATTTGCAAACACCGGGCCCGGCGTAAACACGAACTCTCGCGTCTTGGGGTCGAAAACATCCACACCGGTGATGTCGTAGGGAAGCAGGTCGGGGGTGAACTGGATGCGACGGAACGCGACCGGCTCGTGCTTCGTCTCGTCGGAACCTATGAGCAGGGCCAGCGTCTTTGCCACCGTCGTTTTGCCGAGTCCGGGGAGATCATCGATGAGGACGTGCCCGCCGGCAACGAGCGAGCCCACCAGTTGCTTGAGAAAGGGTTCTTTGCCCCGGATCACGCGACCGAGCTCGGCGACGATCCGTTCGAGAAGCTCGACATGCTCATCTATGCTTCGGCCGGAGGCCGTCTCATGTACGTCGTCCACGGCCGCACATCGTAGCACGATGCCTGCCGACTGAACAGGCGGGGTGTGTGCTCACTTACTATTGCATATACAATCATTTCTATGTAGCTTGTAAGGGAATAGATCGAACGAGGAGAACGTATGCGTAACAGAATACTTGCGGTAGCGGGAGCCTTTCTCGCACTCTTTGGCGGAAGCGCGATGGCCGGAGACATGCCCGGGGATATCGAGGTGCTCACCGATTCACGCGGATTCGTGGCCGTTCCAAGCAACTTCGGCGTGGAGGAAACGACCTCGCGCCTCACAGACAGCCTCGAGCGCAACGAGAACATCAACCTGCTCGGTGTCGTGGGCCACAGCGCCGCTGCTGATTCAGTGGACATGGCGCTCCCACCCACACGGGTCATCTTCTTCGGCAACCCGGGCCTCGGCTCACCGCTCATGCAGCGCCGACGCTCGGTAGGCATCGATCTCCCGCAGAAGCTTCTGGTCTGGGAAGACGAAAACGGTACAACGTACGTCGGCTACAACACCACGCCGTATCTCGGCACCCGACACGAGCTACCGGCCGACATCGATCAACTGCAGACCATAAACGGCGCTCTTGCCAACTTCGCCTCGAGTGTAGCGGGCGAAGCGGAAGCATACCGGACGGAGCTCGCCTCTGTCGGGAACACGGGTGACAACCTCGGCTCGATCGCCGGGGGATCAGGACTCGAGAGCGTTACGAGCAACGAGGACTTCGCCACAACCGTATCAAACCTCGAGTCGGTACTGGAGGACCGCGGATTCCGGGTTCCCTTCGTGGTGGAGCACAGCCGTGCGGCGGCTGCAAACGGTATCGAGCTCGGGCCCACCACCCTGTTCATTTTCGGGAATCCCAACGTCGGGACCCCCCTGATGCAGCTCGAGCGCCGCATCGCGGTTGACCTGCCGCAGAAGATGCTCGTATGGGAGGACGATGACGGAATCGTCCGTCTCACCTACAACAATCCGGCCTATGTCGTGAACCGTCACGGTGTGGCTGACCTGCCCGCGAACGTGACAAACATAGCCGGCGCGCTCGCCGGAATCGCTGAAGCGGCGGCGGGCGAGTAGTCGACTGAGCACATTCATCGTGAGGACTCGTGGGCTTGCAGAGATTCCTCAAACCCGATAGGTGAAGGAGCGAAGCGCGCGGAGCGAGTGGAGAATGGCCAAGAGCGCAGGCTGCACGCGTAGGCGAGCGCAGAGCTGGGGCGTGGAGTGCGCGGGGAGAGGCGAGTAGGCGGTTGTGAGGCGACGGAGCGGAACGAACCCAGGAAGAAGAAGTGCTCCGCCGCGGGTGATCTCTACACTCTAACTGCCGCGTTCGGGTGCGCCCCGAATGTGCGGCGCTCGGATGCCGGTGTTAGTGGTCGAAGGCGAATACACCCTCGGGCAACGATTCAACGAGACGCAGCATCCAGGTCTCTCGGGTGGGTTTCTCCCCGTCGAGAAACCGCCGTGCGAGACGAGGGTGAGCGCAAAGCAGCGCGCGCACCGCATCTGAGAGCGCGGTACCGATGCACAACAGAGAGAGCATCGCGGTGAACGCGCGCGCGTCTCGCAGTGCGAAGCGCTTGGTACTCGCGCTTGCGTTGAGCTGCTTGAAATAGGTCTCTATCGCCCATCGACGGTGTGCGGCCTCGCGCAGTTCCGCCGGTGAGAGCGAGAAATCGGTTGTAGTAATCCAGCACTGACGCTCCTCCTCGTTTGAGGAGAACCGTTCGGTGAGCCTGGCAACCTGTACCGGGTGGCCGGCGAAAGAACCGGAGGTCACCTCCACCCACCACCGGCACAGCCGCTCGCCGTCGTAGTCACTGTCGTGGAGCTCGGCGCCGCAAGCGGTGATGTGGTTCAACGCGTCGGCGGTGACGCTGCGGTAGTCGGCCTGCTCGCTTTTGATGAGTACATGCATATCAGCGCCACGGATGAGCTCCACGGTGGGGGCATCGAAGTACAGCGCGTCGAGGAGCATCAGCTCAGGCGTCGCAGCGCCGAGCGAAGCGGCTGTTTGGATGAGATGACGGCCCTCGTGGCGTTCCCAGCCTCTGCCGCGGCAGCGGCGAAGCTGTGCACAGGCGGTGATCTTGCCCGTGAGTACGAGTAACACCATCCAGTGCCCACTCATGTAGGTTCCGTCAACGACGGCTATACGTCGCTTCGGCCGTGAGCGGGCGAGGCGAACGCGAAACATCCGCCGCGTATCGAGGCGCTCAATCACCGAGCGCATACACCGCTCGAGCTCTCGCCCCGAGAGCCACCCGAGGGCACGACGAATGGTAGAGTCGCTTGCCACCAACCGCCGCGCCGAGCCAAACAGCGATTTCATTCGCTTGCGCCGCGCATACCGGTCGACAGCAAGCATCGACGGCAGATACAATACCGGCATCAGCACCACACACACGAGGATCGTCGGCAGTGCGATCGCTGGGTTCGTTCTTATATCGTTAAACCGCCGCAGGCGGGTGTAGAGATCAAATTTCTCGATCAGCTGTACGGCGGTCCTCTCTTTTTCCGACACATATCCCCTCCCATGTAGGTGTCGCAAAGAAGAAAAAAAGAGAAAAAAAGAAGAAAGAGTGTGTGAACCCACCGCTCAAGAGCCACTCCGAATCCCTCAAGTGGTGCTGCACCAACTATACCATCTTCCACCATTCACCTGCAAAGACGGGATGAGGAATCTCTGGTGGGCTTGCACGCAGATTGACCAACACGACCATCGTGCTTAGCATATAGACGTGACGAAAAAACTGCGTCGGAGCAAACAGCGAAACCGAATGCTCGAATTGCTCCGGTCGACCGACCAGCACCCGACCGCAACCTGGCTCTACGATGAGTTGCGCAAGGAGTTTCCGACGGTCAGCCTCGGCAACGTATATCGGAACCTCTCCATACTCGTAGAACAGGGTTACGTGCACAAGCTGGACTTCGGCAGCACCTTCGACCGCTACGAAGCCGCTGACGGGCAGCACGCCCATTTCATGTGCCGCAGCTGTGGCCGCATCTACGATCTCCCCATGCCGGACCTCGACGGCTACAGCCACCGCAGGGACATCGACGGGCACCGACTCGAATCGGCCCGCGTTGAGTTCTTCGGGGTCTGTCATGAGTGTACCGCCGGAGCTGAGGGCAGCTGAGCGCTCGCATCGCCCCATGGCAAGCGATACGGCCGAGTACTACGATGCCAATACAAGACGATTCCTCACCTTCGGCCTCGGGTCGGCGTCCGGATCGATCCATCGTGCCGTGTGGGCCCCCGGCATAGCGTCGCGCCTGGAGGCGATGAACTACGTCGACAGCCTCATTCTCGACGAGCTCCGGACGCTCGCGCAGGCGCACAGGTTACCCGGCGCCAACGCCGCCCCCACGGCGGTGTCCGGCGGGGGGCTGACCGGTGCCGGTCCTCTGGCCCTTGATCTGGGCTGTGGCGTCGGCGGGACGATCGCCTATCTCGAACGCCATCTCGACGCGCGCTACCAGGGCATCACCAACAGCCGGGTTCAACGAGACATTGCGGTCGAGCAGGCGGG
>CAYOFA010000006.1:26770-42381 GCA_964402885.1 uncultured Spirochaetaceae bacterium | reverse complement strand
CACCGCCGGTGTCCGGAACCCGCGAGGCGGTCGTCGGAGATGAGGTGCGCCTGTCCCTCGGAGACGGGGGCTGGGTGTATCTCGGCGAGGAGAGCGGAGAGGATGGCCTTTCGTTCCGCCGGCGATACTCCGAGGACGGGGAAACGGTATTCGTGTTCTCCGTCGAGGCGCCCGGCGACTATGTCGTGCGGTTTCAGCGCCAGGACCTCGACCGCGGTGTATTCCGCGAGGAGCGGGTGGCCGTCGATGCCCGCCCGGAACCCGCATCCACCGAAACCGAGACAGCGTCCGCCCCGTCGACGGAGCCCGACATATCAGAGGAGACCGCGGAGGACGAGATCCCGGACGCGACCACCCCCTCGGCCGATCTCGACGAGGCCTATGCCCTTCTCGACGAAGGCCGTCGCGAGGCTGCTCTCGAGGCTTTCCTGCAGAGCTATCCCGTCGGCGACCCCGAGGTCCACGGCCTCATCGCGCGGCTCGCCTACGAGCTCGGTCGCTGGGAAACCGCGCGCTCGCACTGGAGCCGGAATCTGGATGCCGACGAGCCGTTTGCGCGGAACGCGCGCCTGGGGCTGTTTCGAACGGCGCTGGAAACCGGCGATGCGGAGGCAGCCTGGGAGCTCTTCCGGCAGCTGGATGAGGGGGGGCTCACGGACCGTGCCGACCCGGAACCCGGTGACCGGTCCGCGGCGGACCTCGCCGGTCCTTCGGACCCGGCAGGCGCCGCTACGGCCGACCGCGGTACCGCCGGCGTCGCCTCACCAGCTGAGGTGACGCCATTTCTCGAGGTAACGCCACCCGCCGGGGCAGCGGCCCCCGATATCACCGAGGAGGAGCTTCTGCGGCTCGGCAATCTGCTGATGGAGAGCGCCGATCCTTCGCGGGCGGTCGGCCCGCTGGAGACCTACATGGACGCCGGAGGGACGCCCGACGACCCGGCCGAGCTCTACTACCGCCTCGGACGTCTCCACGAGGATCGACGCGACGCCCGTGCGGCGATGGAGTACTATCGGCGTGTGGTGGACGAATTTCCCCTCAGTCGCCACTGGCAGGCGGCGGAGGAGCGTGTGCAGTATCTCAGGCGCCATTTCTTCGACATCCGCTGACGGTTGACATCGGCGTTTTGGAAACAGTATAAATAACGCTACATCTTTCGGACTCCAGGACCATGCTCGATAGAATTTCCAATAAACTGAGCGATATCGTCCGGCAGGTATCCGGCAAATCCTCGATTACCGAGAAGAATGTCCAGGATGCCGTCGACGAGATAAAAGTTGCACTCCTCGAAGCAGACGTGAACCTGCGCGTGGTGCGCCGTTTTGTGAACCACACGATTCGCGAGGCCACGGGCGAGGCGGTGCTGCGCTCGGTCTCTCCCGCCCAGCAGTTCGTAAAGATCGTCCATGACAGGATGGTGTCCCTCCTCGGCGACGAGCGCCAGGATCTCGAGCTCAAAGGTCCCGACACGCAGTCGGTCATCCTTCTCGCGGGCCTGCAGGGGTCGGGGAAGACTACTACGGCGGCCAAGCTTGCGGCGCACCTGAAGAACCGCGAGAATCGCACGCCGCTTCTCGTCGCTGCAGACCTCGTTCGCCCGGCGGCAATCGATCAGCTCGAAGTACTCGGCGAACAGACCGGCATTCCCGTTTACACCGATCGCAACACGAAGGATCCCGTGAAGGTGGTCAAGGGCGCGCTCAAAGAGGCGAAGAGCCGGGGGCTCAACACCGTTCTCGTGGATACTTCGGGGCGCCTGCAGATCGATGAGGAGCTCATGGCGGAGCTCGAGAAGGTCCGCAAGGTCGCAGATCCCCAGGAAGTGCTCCTCGTTGCGGACGCCATGACCGGTCAGAACGCGGTGGAGGTTGCAAAAACCTTCGATGAGCGCATGGACCTCTCCGGTGTCATTCTCAGTAAGTTCGATTCCGACACCCGCGGTGGCGCAGCCCTCAGCCTCAAGAGTGTCACGGGCAAGCCCATCAAGTTCATCGGTGTCGGCGAGAAGATGGAAGACCTCGAGCCCTTCTATCCCGACCGCATGGCCTCTCGCATCCTCGGTATGGGAGACGTCGTGTCCCTCGTCGAAAAGGCGCAGGAGACATACGACGAAGAGGAGGCCGTCGCGCTTCAGAAGAAGATGCGCTCGGCGACCTTCACGCTCGAGGATTACCTCGATCAGTTCCAGCGAATGCGCAAGATGGGATCGGTGCAGTCGATGCTCGAGATGATTCCCGGCCTCAAGGGGCAGATCTCCGAGGACGACATCGACGAGAACCAGATGAAGCACGAAGAGGCGATCATTCTCTCGATGACGCCCGAGGAACGACGGAACCACAGGATTCTCGGTCCGCCCCGTCGCAAGCGGATTGCGAGAGGCAGCGGAACTTCGGTGTACGAGGTGACGCGTCTTTTGAAAAAATTTGATAAGATGCGACAGACGATGAAGAAAATGTCCAAGAACAAGAAGTATCAGAATCAGATGCTATCTCAACTTGGTGGCATGTAGCGCATACGAACCAGGAGGAAGTTGTGAGCGCCAGAATACGGTTGAAGAGATTCGGAACCCGAAAGAGACCCTACTACCGGTTGGTGGTCATGGACACGCGGGCGCCGCGTGACGGACGCGCCATCGAAGAGGTCGGCCTGTATCACCCGATCGAGATCGAGGAGAAGCAGCTGAGCCTCAAAGAAGATCGCATTCGTGAATGGATCGACAAAGGAGCGCGGCCGAGCGATACGGTGCGACAGCTTCTCAATAAGAGGAACTTCCACATCAAGTAACACCTGCCGGCACCCTGTAGGCAGCAATTTACAGCACGAGGGGAGGCACGCGTGGAAAAGGAACTCGTAAACTATATCGCCCGGTCTCTGGTCGACGAGCCGGACGAGGTTGAAGTGAATATGATCGAAGGGGAGAAGTCGACCATCCTCGAGCTCAAGGTGTCTCCGTCGGATATCGGGAAGGTTATCGGCAAGCACGGGCGCATCGCCAAGGCAATCCGCACCGTTCTCAGCGCCGCCTCGACCAAGACCGGGAAGCGGGTGGTGCTCGAGATCCTCGACTGATGGAGGAGCTGGCCGTCGGCTTCATCCGCGGCGCCCACGGTATCGCGGGAGAAGTGAAGCTGGGGAGCTATTCCGGTGAGCTTTCGCACCTTACCGCGCTCACGGAAGTGGGGCTTCGCTGCCCCGGAGCCTCCGAAGGCGAAATCCGTCGTCTTGAGATCGAGCATGTGCGCCTGACACACCGGGAGGCCCTGGTGAAGTTTCGGGGCGTGGATTCGCGGGACGCAGCACAGGCTCTCCGTCGGTGCGAGATCTGGGTCCCGCGGTCGCAGGCGGCACAGCGCGGCGAGGAGGAGTACTACATCGCCGATCTGATCGGTTGCGAGCTTCGCTCGCCCGGCGAAGGCGGGGAGGTTCTCGCCCGTGTCGTTTCCGTCTGGGAAACGGGGATCGGCGATATCCTCGAGGTCGAAACGCCCGAGGGAAACGTCTTCAACGTGCCGTTTCGTGAGCCCTTCATCGGCGAGGTCGATACCGATCAGCGCAGAATCGAGCTCGAGACCCCCTGGGTCCTCGCATGAGCCGCTACGAGGTCGGAATCGGATGAAGATCGATGTGCTCACACTCTTTCCGGGACTCGTGGAGGCCTTTTTTTCCGAGTCGATCCTCGGACGCGCCGTCGATCGCGGCTTCGTCTCCTACCGCGCGGTGAACATCCGGGATTTCGCGGATGATAAACACCGCACGGCGGACGACGCCCCCTACGGAGGCGGCGCCGGCATGGTGCTGAAGCCCGAGCCCCTCGGTGCCGCCCTCGACTCCGTCGGCGCGGAGAAGCGGCGAACGATCTATCCGAGCCCTTCGGGGCGACGGTTCACGCAGGACGTGGCGCAGGAGCTTGCCGCGGAGGAGGAGCTGGTCTTTATCTGCGGGCGCTACGAGGGCGTGGACCAGCGCATCATCGATCACTATGTTGACGATGAGCTTACAATCGGCGATTATGTGGTATCGTCCGGCGAACTGTCGGCGCTCGTCATTGTTGATGCGGTCGTCAGACTGATCGACGGGGTGATTACGCCGGAATCGCTGTCCGAGGAGAGCTTCACAGACGGCCTCCTCGAGTACCCCCAGTATACGCGCCCCGAGGTCTACAAGGGGATGCGTGTTCCGGAGGTCCTGCTCACCGGGCACCACGAGCGGATCCGGGAGTGGCGACAGCAGCAGCGCATCGAGAAGACGCGGGCCAATCGCGCCGATTTGCTCGATGCCGCACACGACGAAAACTCAGAGGAAGCAGAGGAATAAGGAGCCGGGAATGGATCTCATCAGCGCAATCGAAAGCGAACAGACAAAGCAGGACGCCGAGAACTTTCGGGTCGGCGATACGGTTAAGGTTCATTTTAACATCGTTGAAGGACGCACCGAGCGTATCCAGGTTTTCGAAGGTCTGGTGATCGCCAAAAACAACGGCGGCGTGCGGCGCACCTTCACCGTTCGCAAGATGTCGTACGGGGTGGGCGTCGAGCGCGTGTTCCCGCTGCACTCGCCGCGCATCCAGAAGACCGAGGTCACCCGCCGCGGCCGCGTACGCAGGGGCAAGCTCTACTACATCCGCAATCGCGTGGGTAAGGCTGCAAAGGTGGCCGAGCTCATCCGCAAGAAGCCCCAGGCCAAGCAGCGATAGCTCATGCAGGGCGCCGGTGGACCGGGTTCCATCGCTCGCCTCATTTTCGAGGCGGGCGCCCCGCAGCGCTCTTCCCTTCGCTCCGGACAGGTTGTCCGGGCCAATGTTATAAAGCAACTCGCTCCGTCGAAATGGATGCTCGGCATCGGTGGTCGCGTCATTGCCGCGACCTCGGAGCGTAGCCTCTCTCCCGGCATGACCTTCCAGGCGCAGGTGCGCATCGAGGGCGGCACCGTGCTCCTCCAGCCCTACGAGCAGCTCGGCGCACGGGAGGGTGCGCTGCGCTTTCTCGGCGCCGAGGGCCTGCCGCGTGATGAGCTCTCGGTGACAATTCTCCGTGCGCTACTTCGAAGCGGTATGCCCCTCGACCCGGGGCATATCCGGAACGTTTACGCATTCTTCAGGAACCGTGATTCGGTCTCTCCGCGCATGGTGCGCGCCTACCTCCTGATGCAGCAGAAGGGCCTTTCGCCGTCGGAGGACGGGCTCGATCGCTTCATCGACGCTCTCGACGGCTACGGTGGGAGCAGGGACGGTGCCGGGGACGGTGGGGCGCACGGCGGCGCCCACGACGACGCCGACCGCAGACGCGGCGATCGGAAGAAGAGTGAACATGAACGGCCGAAAGCCGAGGAGACCGTGCGCGAGATCGTCGAGCGCCGCGACGAGGAGGCCGACGATCTCGTACACGCCTTCAACCACCTCGGAGGCGAGGGTGGTCACTGGGTCGTAGTTCCCTTTTCCGTAGATGCCGGGGACGGGCGCGGCTACCACGGGAGCATCCGCATTCACTTCTCCGGTAGCCACGCGACCTTCGACCGGGCGGCGGTCTCGGCAGAGGGAGAGCGCGGGCGGTGGGAGTTCGAGCTCGTGCGCCGCGCCGGCGAGAAAGCCGCCGGCGAGAAAGCCGCCGGCGAGAAAGCCGCCGGCGAAACGCGGGTCTTCTACCCCGAGGGTGATGCTCCGCCGGCTGATCTCCTCGGCGACCTCACCGAGAGACTGGGCTCGCTCGGTTTCGGCAGCGTCGATGCCCGGCCCGAGGGGGATTTTGACGGGTTTTCAACGGGGGAAAGTGTGGATATACTCAGGGGCATCGACACCGAAGCGTAGCGGGAGCGTATGGAGAAGGCGATAGCCCTCCGATACGACGAGACTCTGCCGGCACCGCTTGTCGTGGCAAAAGGATCAGCGCATGTGGCAGAGCGGATTCAGAGAGTGGCGGAGGAGGCGGGCGTCCGGATCGTGACGGATCCCGCGCTTGCCGAATCTCTGGTGTTTCTCGATATCGGAGAATTGATTCCGGAAGACCTCTATGGGGCCGTAGCGGAGATACTTGCCTTCGTGCTACGAGCGGAAGGGCGGGCGAGGTAATGCGCAGCATCAAGGTTTCGGAGTTGAAACCGGGGCAACAGTTCGACAAACCCGTGTACATCGACGGGGAAAATATTCTCGTGCCTCCTCGAGTGCCCATCCGGCAGAAGGACATCCAACGACTGCAGAAGTGGCAGATCTCGCAGGTGACCACCGAGGGGGAAATGCTCTCGGAGGGGTTCGACGAGGGGCAGGAGGAGAACACCTTCTTCATGCGGGCCTTCAACACCCAGGAACACGAGCTGGTGATGAAGACCCACACGAAGCTCCGCCGCCAGCTCCGGGCGATCTTCGAGCAGATCCGCAACTATGATCCGGTCGAAACCTCGGATATCGACACGATCGTCGACGCCATGTTTCGGCTGCTCGAGCAGTACCCCAATCAGACCATCGAGTACATCCTCTACGGCTTTCAGGGCGCCATGACCGACGTCGACAACGCACTGAACTCCGCAATCATCTCGACACCAATCGGTACGAGCCTGGGAATGGCGAAACACCGGCTCATCCATCTCGCCACCGCGGCGCTGCTCCACGATGTCGGCATGCTTCGGTTGCCCTCGGAGATTGTCAACAAGAAGGACAAGCTCACGGCCGAGGAAGCTCAGACGATCCGCACGCATCCCGTACACTCCTACAAGATCATCACCCGTGAGTTGCGCTACCCCGAGGAAATCGGCCGCGCGGCGCTGCAGCACCAGGAGCGCTGGGACGGCCAGGGGTATCCGAAGATGCTCTCCGGTGAAAACATCATTCTGTTTGCCCGAATCATCGCTGTTGTCGATTCTTTTCAAGCAATGATCTCAAAACGGCCGTATAGGAATTCGATGATAGGCTACACCGCCATGCGAAACATCCTCAGCGACAACGGCCGCCGCTTTGATCCCCAGGTTCTCAAAGTCTTCATTCGAGCAATGGGAATCTATCCGGTGGGAAGTGTGGTCCTGCTCAACGACAGCTCGATCGGACGCGTGGTCGAGATCAACCGGAGCGCACCCCTAAAGCCAAAGGTGAAGATCATGATCGGCGAGAACGGTCACGAGTACCGGGACGACCAGGGGGCGGTCGTGGATCTCGCCGAGGAGAAGAAACTCTTCATCGCCAAAGCGGTAGATCCTCGGGAAATCTCGAAACAGCGCGGGGAGTGACATATTCGGCACGGCTCTGAAAGCACGACCGCCAAAGGGCGCCGGGGCGAAGAGGCCGCATCGGCATATCTCGAGCAGAAGAACTACCGTATTCTCGAAAGAAACTTCAAATGCCGGCACGGAGAAGTCGATATAATAGCTGTGCGGGACGACTCGGTTGCGTTCGTGGAAGTGAAGAGCTGGGAACGGATGCCGATAACCGAGCTGGACCGGGTAGTGGATGCGCGTAAGCGTCGGCGGCTTCGTCTGACGTCGCAGGCGTACCTGCAGCGCTACCCGGTCCTGGCGACCTTCCGCCGGCGATACGAGCTCCTGTTCCTCGCCGACGGCGGACGCACGGTTCGGCACATGACTGTCGCCGTCGGTGAGTAAACATGGTACGAATCGCGAAACAGCCTGACCCCAAACGAATACACGCGCTCAAGGAGCGCATCCAGGACGAGAACTATCTGGATGCGGCCATACAGCGGCTTGCCGACAAGCTTACCAACGAGCTGGTCGACCGACGTGAAGGCGACCAGTACACCCCCAGAACCACGGCCCGGGACCAAAGCTGAACCGTCGGCGGACCGGGACCGGAACTGAACGGGCCGGGCCCGCCTCAGCGAGTTTCGACCGTCACTCCCGAAGCAATTCCAGCACCTCGAACGCCTCCCGGCGCAGGCCGGCGGTGTACGGTCCCTGCGCCACATCGATGACGGCGGTGAAGAGCTCCGGGGTGTCCATGAAGCCATATCGGACGTGGAGGGCGCGGACTGCCTCGAGTGCCGACCGCAGTGACGCTTCGTCCCCCGAGCTTCGCTGCATGGTTCGCGCCAGAATGCCTGGGAGCTCCTCCCCCGGCCGCACCCCGAGTCGCGGTAGCACCCGCAGCGCGGCGGCGCGGACAGCGGTATCACGCTCCATCCGCAGAGACTCTACCACGACGTCGTAGGCCTCCTGCCCGCCGATTCGCCCGAGTAGCTCCAGCGCCTCGATGCGCACGGCCGGGTTTCCCGTCTCGGAGGGCGGGTCCGCCGGGTCCCCTCCGTATCGCTCCACTCGATAGGGTTCGAGCACGAGAATCGAGACGATCTCGGTGACCTCCGGGAAGCGGGAGACGGGGTCGTTTGCCTCCACGAGGCTACGTACCCGCGCGAGCGCCTGCATCTGCATCGAGTGGTCCGGCGAGGTTGCCCGGGCGTGGAGGATATGCACCTCCGTGCGTTCGGCGTGGGTTCGTCCCTCCTGCGCGCTCTCGAGCCGAATCCAGTCGGCGTCGCCGGGCTCCGTCTCGGCGTCCGGGGTCTGGGCCGGCGCCGTAGTCGGCGAAATGCAAAGGAGAAATGCGAGCGTGAGCAGTCCGGGGTGGCGGGTCATCGGTGATTTTCAGTATAACACGCGCTTCTCTCGGTCGCGAACCGGCAGAATGATTGACCTTTGCCCCCGCAGCCGCTACTATGAGGCAATGATCAGGGCACTCTTCCCGGGCTCTTTTGATCCGCCGACGAACGGCCACATGAACATAGTGGGGCGAGCTGCGGGTATATTCGATGTGGTGAGCATCGTTATTGCGGTGAATCCGCACAAGCACTACACGTTCTCCGCGGAAGAGCGCTACGGGATGATGCAGGAGCTGGTCGCAGACATGGACAACGTGGATGTCCACCTCTGGGACCGGCTGATTGTGGAGTTCGCCGACCGGGAAGACGCGAAGGTCATGATCCGCGGGGTGAGGGCGCTCGACGACTTCGAGTACGAGTTCGAGCTCTCCATGCTGAACAAGGGTCTGAACCCGCGCGTGGAGACCATCCTGATGCCCACGGACCCGCAGTACTTCGTACTGCGCTCCTCGGCGATCAAGGAGCTCGCACGGCTCGGCGGTGATATATCCACCATGGTGCCCCCACCGGTCGTGGTTGCGATCGAACGAAAGCTGAAGCAGGAGGCGACGGCCTGAACGGCCATGCCTATTGTTGACAGTGCGGCCCCGATTGGCTAACGTAGGGGTCAATTTTAGTACGGAGCATGAGGACAAACGAATGGCAGTACCGAAGAAGAAGCACTCCAAAGCTCGTACGCGCAGGCGACGGAGCATAAACGGCAAGCTGAAGTTGCCAACCCTGATAACCTCCCCGGAGTCAGGCGAGATGGTCAAGCGCCATCGGGTTGATATGAAGTCGGGGTATTACCGCGGCAGAAAGGTGTTTGATCCGGAGGAGTTGGGTTAATACACCCGAGGAGGAGGACCCGTAATGGATGAACTGTTCGAGAAGATGAAAAAGCTCATCGCGGACAAGCTCGAAGTGGATGAGGACAAGATCACGATGGACTCGTCCTTCCGCCAGGACCTTGGAGCCGACAGCCTCGACACCTACGAGCTCGTCTATGCCATCGAAGAGGAAATGGGTATCTCCATTCCCGACGAGAAGGCCAATGAGTTCGAGACGGTTCGGGATGCTCTCGAATATCTGAAGTCGCAGCAGAAATAGCTCCGTGTTTTTCAGCTCGTGAGCGCTTTGATGCGAAGTTCCTCCGCATATGCGGGGGAACTTCGTTTTCGTCAGGGGGTGCAGTGTGCGGCTGATGAAGTCACACGAAGAACTGCAGCCGCCCGGGATCGACGGCGAACGGAAACAGGAGCTTCAGCTTTTTGAGAAGCAGGCAGGGATTCGCTTCAAAAAGCTCGAGCTTCTGAATCTTGCGTTTTGCCACCGCTCATTTGCGAATGAGCGGCATAACGACATCGATAACAACGAGAAACTCGAGTTTCTCGGTGATTCGGTGCTCGGGCTCGTGGTTGCAGAGTATCTATTCAACACGCTGACCGATAAGGCCGAGGGCGATCTTGCCAAGATCAAGTCCTTCGTCGTCTCAGAGGACAGTCTCGCCACCATCTCGCGCGACCTCCGCGTGGACAATTTCATTCTCATCGGCAAAGGAGAGGAGTTCTCCGGCGGGCGCTCCAAGAAAGCTCTTCTCGCCGACGCGCTCGAGGCCATTATCGGCGCCTACTTTCTCGATTCCGGCTTTCGTGCCTCGCGCCGCTTCGTCCTCCGCTATCTCGTGCCGGAGATCAACAAGGTCCTGGAGAACAAACACCGCAAGGACTACAAGACGCTGCTTCAGGAGCTCGTGCAGAAGCAGTTCAAGAGCTATCCCAAGTATTCGCTGGTGAAGAAGACCGGACCGGACCACTCGAAAACCTTCTGGATCGAAGTGCGCGTCAACGACCGTACCTACGGCCCGGGGCAGGGGAAGAACAAGAAGCAGGCCGAGCAGGAGGCCGCGAAAATCGCCTACGAGAGCCTCTCGCAATTCTCGGGAGACGAGGACGGAGTCGCGATCGAGGAGCCGAAGCGGGCCGAACCCCGAAAGGGACGCGGGCGCAAACGCCGCGGCTGACCCTCATGCCTGCAGTCTCTGCTCGTAGTACTTCCGCGCTATCTCGAGGAGCTTCTCCCGGGAGTTCTGTGAGGGATCCTGCAGTACGCTTTCGAGCAGGAACTCGAGCGTCCGCCCCATGAGCGGCCCCTTGGGGATGCCCGCCTCCTCGTGAAGGATATTCCCGTTTACCGCCAGGTCCCGAACGCTCAGTGCACTGTCGGCGGCGATCACCTCCCGCACGTGCTCCTGGAGGGTTTCGAGTCGGCGGTCGCGTACCGGGTGTCCGGCCTTTCCGTAGCTGTCGGCACGTCGCAGAAGAATGAGATCATCGACATACTGCGGTCCGACCCGCGAAATGAATCGCCTGACCGTAGCGTCGGTCCAGCTGGTGGGATCGTAGTCGAACATGTGATGCCGAACGAGGTGCGCCACCGTATTCGTGACGTCGTTTGAGAACCTGAGCCGACTGAGAATCGCGCGGGCGTGGTCCGCCGACACTGCGTCATGGCCGTGGAAGCGCATACCGACCTCCTCGTCCTCCTCGTAGGTGTCGACCTTTCCCACATCGTGCAGCAGAGCCGCAAGCCGTATCTCGAGGCGGTCGGCAGGGGCTCCTTCGCAGGCGTACGCGGAGTGGGTCAGCACCGTGCGGTTCACGCCCTCGCCCTGGGCGACGGAATCGCAGGCGGCGAGCTCGGGAATGAGCTGCGCCATGACGCCGGTTTCCTGCATGAGCAGGATACCCCCCGCCGGGTGGGCGGCCTGAATCGTCTTGACGAGCTCATCCCGCTTTCGTTCCGCGGAGACGCGCTGGAGGGACGGCAGCGCGCCAGGAATCGCTTCCCGGGTGGCGGAGTCGAGGTCGAACTCGAGTTGTGTCGCAAAGCGTATGGCGCGCATCACCCGCAGCCCGTCCTCACTGAACCGGTCCGCGGGATCTCCTATCGCGCGAACCGTCTTCGACTTGATGTCCGCGAGTCCACCATGGGGGTCATGGAACTCCCGGCTGACGAGATCCAGGGCCATTCCGTTGATCGTAAAGTCCCGTCGCGCGAGATCCTCCTCGATCGAGGTGGAGAACGCCACCGAATCGGGCCGTCGCGCGTCCGAATACGTGCTTTCGGTGCGAAACGTCGTGACTTCGAACTGATGTCCTTTGTAGAGGACGGTGACCGTTCCATGCTGTATGCCGGTGGGAATGACGCGCCGGAAAATCTTCTGAACGTCCTCGGGATGGGCGTCTGTGGCGAGATCATAGTCGATGGGCTCACCACGGAGCGCGATGTTTCGCAGTGCACCGCCGACGAGAAAGCAGCGGAATCCGGCCCTGTCGAAGTGGCGGGCGAACTCATCGAGAACGCGCGGCGTTGAAAAGCGTTTCACGGCGGTCATTATCTCCGGAGCGTCCGCCGCGTTGCAACCGGGCGCCGCCGGCCTGGGACCGCAGGCAAAAAAAACCCGACCACCGTGAAGGCGGCCGGGTCTCGGCGTGCAGGACGGGTTTCGCCTACTGCAGCAGCTGCAGAACGCTCTGTGGCTGCTGGTTGGCCTGTGCGATCATCGCGGTCGACGACTGGACGAGAATCTGGTTCGTGGTAAAGTTCACGATCTCGTCCGCCATGTCGGTGTCGCGGATGCGCGACTCGGCAGCCTGAATGTTCTCGGCGCCGACCGAGAGAGACTGTCGAGCGTAGTCGAGCCGGTTCTGGTATGCACCGAGATCGGCGCGCTGCTTGCTCACCGTCTTCAACGCCTCGTCGATCACACCGATGGCGATGTTCGCCTTGTCGGGTGTCGACATGGAGATGAATGTGGCGGTGTGGGGCAGCCCGTCGGAGCTCTGAATGCCCAGACCCTGAGCCGTCATCGTACCGATGAACACGCGCTCGCGCTGGTCCATGTTCGCACCGATGTGGAAGTACATACTGGCCGTAACGGTGTTCGTACCCGTCTCGCGTGCGAACCGGCCGGTGAGCAGGTTCATGCCGTTGAACTGTGCATGCGACGCGATGCGGTTTACCTCATCGACCAGGCTCGAGATTTCGACCTGGATCTGCATGCGGTCCTCGGCGGTGTAGATACCGTTCGAGGACTGTACAGCCAACTCACGCATGCGCTGCAGGATGTCCTGCGAACCCTGCAGATAGCCCTCTGCGGTCTGAATCATCGAGATACCGTCCGCAGCGTTGCGCTCTGCCTGTTGGAGACCGCCGATCTGCGCTCGCATCTTCTCTGAAACCGCAAGCCCGGAGGCATCATCGCCTGCACGATTGATGCGCATGCCGGAGGAGAGCTTCTCGATATTGCCCTGCGTGTCCATTGTGTTGAACTTCTGCTGCCGCTGGGCGAACATCGCGCTCATGTTGTGGTTGATGACCATGGATTCCTCCTTGAATGTATACCGTGGACTTCCATGCCCATGGTGTTCTTACGTTCTATCCATCGGTGCCTGAGTTCGGTGCTTTAGCTATTTCTGCGGTACTTCGTATCATTGCGGGGTTCTTTGCAGGGTTGTCGAAATGCTCTATCCTGAGCGGACAGCAGCAATTGGGAGGAAATGTGAGAGGTCTTGTCATCACCGGGGGCAATGGGCCACCGGCCGCGGTATTGCGGAACTGGAGTCGGGGAGCCGTACGAATCGTCGCTGCGGACTCGGGACTGGAGCGCGCCCGTGCAGCGGACGTCGAGCCGGACCTTGTGGTCGGCGACATGGACTCCCTGCGCGATCGGGGCCTCCTCGATCGGTTCCCCACCGAACGGGTGCGCTCCTTCGACCAGGACAAGGACGATACGGATACCGAGATTGCGCTCGCAATCCTTTTCTCGGAGGGTTACGATGAGGTTGTGCTTGCCGGCGGGGGAGGCGGCCGCCTGGACCACCTCGTCGGCATTCTGGCGATCTTCGACCGCGAGCGGCACCCGACGGTGTGGCTTACCGACCGGGACGAGGTCACGGCGGTCGACGGTCACCTCGAACGACGTGGAATGCGCGGACGTGTGGTATCTTTCTTTCCTGTAGGGAACGAAACCTGTCGAATGACGTCGACCGGGCTTCAGTGGCCGCTCGACGGACTCGAATGGCGCCATGGCGATGTCGGAATCAGCAATAGAGTCGTCGATGACGTCCTTCGGGTGGATATGCTGTCGGGGAGGTTGATCATGGTTCAGTCTCTGGAGGAATCAGGGTGAGCTCCCGCTTTCCGGAACTCGTGCAGGCGCTCCCGGACAAGGAGCGACACGACCTCTATCGTCGCATCATGAAGAGCCTGAGCCTGGATTTTGATCGCTCGCAGCGAATCTATCCTGCGGAAGTGCAACGTACCCAGCGTGCGGAGCTGATTCGTCGTGACATGGGCCGCATGCCCTTCCTGATGCGGTTTCGCGTGTGGCTCCGTCGGCTCCTCACCGGAAAAGAACCTGAAGACTGCTTCCTCGACGCCCGCCTCGCCGCACTGCGACGGAAACTGCAGTCTGCGGGTCTGCACCCCACCGGCTCGCACTCCGACGGCATCGACCCCCAGATTGCAGAGCGCGTGTTCGAGCTCTACCGCGCGGCCTATCCGGTCATCCCGTTGCTCGGACACCTGTGGGAGAAGAAGGAGAGCCTTCGGCTCATCATCCACCGTCTTCTCGAAGTGAAGATCCCCGATGCGAAGCACAGCCCCGAAGACCTCCTGCCTCAGAGCGACATGGAGGATATCTTCATTCGTACGCAGAGCAAGGAGGACATCAGACGAGAGCTGCTGTCGCGTCTCGACGAGTACCTGAAGAATATTCCTGACGAAGTCTACGCGCAGATCGAGACCGGCGTCATACCGCTGTACTACATGCGGGATATGGGGCTTTTCGACTACCAGCGCTTCTTCCAGCAGTTCGGGTATCGTCCGGGGCTCGCGCCCCCGGGAGACAAGCCGAACATGCGGCGGGCGTCGCCGCAGGCCACACTTCCGTACCTCGAGGAGCTTTACTACGGAATCTATTCGACGCTGAAGGTGCCGCGAAAGTTTTTCGTGCATCGCGAACTGCTGGAGGATTTCGCCGATCGCAACAAAGAGACGAGCGAGCACACGACCCCCGATCAGGAGAGAAAAGCCGTTGTGGCGCATCTCGAGGAGCATCTGCGGGATCTCCACGACGCAGTTCTGCGGTTCAACCACCGCACTCCGCTGGTCGAGCTCATCCGTTTCCACAGAAACGATCCCTACCATCGCGTCATGGCGTACGCCCCGCAGCTGAACCTGCGGGAGTTCTACAACAACTCAATGCGCATCGAGATTCTCTCGCGCCTCGACGAGCAGTTCCCGGAGATACGCGAGGGCGTCATCGACCGGCTGATCGCCGAAATATTCTCCGGTGACCTGCGGCATTTCGATTTTCTTCCGGAGAGCACACCCTCCACCCTGCGAAGCCAGGGTCTCCCGCCCATCAAGCACGTCGCCGCCCTGAACGTGCTCCATCAGTACGTCAAACATCCCTTCAGGCGCAACCTGCAGGAGTTTCTTCGGGTGCTCGGTCGGATGATGCCGGCCAGGCAGAAGGGTATCGCGAGCGCGATCGTTGCGCATTCGAGCGGGTTGCAG
Organism: uncultured Spirochaetaceae bacterium; assembly: GCA_964402885.1. Classification (GTDB taxonomy): domain Bacteria; phylum Spirochaetota; class Spirochaetia; order DSM-27196; family PWMO01; genus JAAAOH01. Next base: position 27,223 of record CAYOFA010000006.1, on the reverse strand, counting down.
GATGTGGAGGAAAAGACGGAGTCACTCGATCAGGGCTTCTCCCCGGATGCCGATTCGGGAAAGATCTTTCACAGGGTTCGCTACGCTGCGGACTCGGACCCGGTTCAGCATCGCTCCTACCGCAACCTCGTCGCGCAGACAGATCGTGAGATCGGGGCCCTCATTGACGCGGGGCTCGGCCACATCGACGGCATTCGCTCCGCCCTGCAGGAGATCGCGGCGGCGGTGCCCGACGCCCTGCGCGAACGCTACTCACTCTACGACCCCACCAGCCCTCATCAGAACGCTCTCGAGTGGAAACTCGCGGAGGAGAGCGCAACCCTGCAGAAAGTGCACACGCTCATCACGCAGAACATGGCGATGGAAGAGGGTATGTAAGGGCGGCCGGCTACTGCGTTTCCGGCGACGTCTGCGGAGCGCCGGGCTCCCGGATGGTCTCGAGATCAAGAGGAT
>CAYOFA010000006.1:0-26670 GCA_964402885.1 uncultured Spirochaetaceae bacterium | reverse complement strand
TCCGGCGACGTCTGCGGAGCGCCGGGCTCCCGGATGGTCTCGAGATCAAGAGGATCCACGCCCTGCTCGGCGGTCAGGCTGAAGTAGTCGAGCAGGGTGGGGTACTCGGTGAGCACTTCTCCGTAGCGTCGCAAGGTCTCGATGCGGGACTCCTCGGTCACCCGGCGTTCTTCGGCCTCGTACGCCTGATCGGCTATCGCAGCCCGTCGCGCCTCGATCGACTCGAAGTACAGCGAGCGGGCAGCCTGGTAGAGATCGAAGTCCGGCAGGGATATCGTCGTGGGTACGGCGGAGATGATCTCCAGGTCGGGGAAATCCTCCGCAAGCCGGTCGGTAAGCCGTTCTTCGAAGGCGTCGAGCTGCACCGGTCCGGGGGAGGACCCCTCCTGGGCGTCGGCATAGAGCTGCCCCGCGAGCCCGCGCGCGCGATCTGCAATGCGCCGGTCGTACTGCCCGTACCACTCTTCGAGACCGGCGGGATGGAGGTCTGCTTCGCGGGCGAGCCGCGGCAGTTCGCTTACGCGTACGCGGTAGGCCAGGGATACCTCGAGCTCGTAACTGAAATCCGGATCTTCCTCCAGATAGCTCGCATACGCATCCGCGGAGGGGAGGGTGCCGGAGGACTGTACCTCCGTTTCGTGCGGCGTGGACGGGAAGACGTGCAGCGTGAAGTTCGTCGGCAGCAGCCGCTCCCACCGCCAGTGGAACTCGCCGGGGCGTATCACCGAGTCGTCCCACCCGCCGGTTTTCGTAAACACCACGCCGTAGCTGTTGGCGGGCATCTGTAACTGCACCCAGCCGAAATAGAAAGCGGTACCCCCCGCGATCAGGAGTATAATGAGACTGATAACCAGCTTACGCATGCGGGGTTCCTCCTTCGGATGAGAGCACCAAGTGCAGCTCCGACATCGATCGTATCACAGCGTCCGGTGTTATGTCGGCTACGTCCCGGTCACCGGCGCGTAGCCGCAGGGAGCGTCGATCCCCCGCAAAGAGGCATGTTCTGCACCCGGCTCGCCCGGCGGTGAGTATGTCGTTTCGCATATCGTTCCCAATGTACAGTATCTCGGCAGGGGTGATCCCGTGGGAATCCCGCAGGTGTCGCAGGGGCCCGTCGAAAAGTCGCGGGGATGGCTTGGCAACGCCCTGCACGAAGGAGTAGGCGCAGGCCCCGGTCTCGAATCCAAGTTCCTCCGGCTCGGCACCCATGAGGGCCGGGAACAGAAGCGGAGTGAAGAACTGTGCATTCGATACGATTCCCAGCCGGTATCCCGCCGTCGCGAGCTCTCCGATCGTCCGCGCGGCCTCCGGCATGGGCCAGACGGGGTTCGAGCGCAGCTCGTAGGCCAGCGCGAGCCGCTCGATTTCGGCAGGGCCGGGATGGCGGGAGAGGAATCCGCGGGAGGCCAGCTCGGCGCAGGCTTCCTCCCATATGCGCCGGATTTCCACCTCCGGATGATCGATTCCCGCGCGACGAGAGGCCGCATGAGCGCGCGATATCGCGTTGAAGTAGGCCTCACTTGCGCTCTCACCGAGCTCGGCAGGCAGATCGCGGGCCCTTGCGCGCATCCCGACGAGCTCGGGCACCGCCTCGGCAAAGGCCTCGGTGAAGCGGTCGTTTTCGCCCTCGCTCAGCGCCGTGCCCACATCGCCCGAGGCGGAAACGAAAAGGGTGCCGTAGATGTCGAAGAGAATCGCCCGTATGCCGTCGACCGGGGCGGGCGCGGAGGCGGGCGCGGAGGTAAGCAGAGCGCCGAGCGGAGATCCGAGCGCGGAGCCGTCGTCTACCGGCCGGGGGCTGCGCGCGGCCGACCGGCGGCGCACGATAAGGATGGCCGACTCGCGATCCAGTGCCTCTGTCGAGAGATGATTCACGGTAATATCGGCGGCGGCGTCCGGCATCGGTGCGTATGTATAGTAGGGCGAAATACCCCTTCGATGCAACAACGGCTTCTGCTATACTGCCTGCGAAACAGCGCGCCATGACAAAGCATCACGGGGGTCGTCGACACTTCTATCCCGTTCTCTACCGTAGTATGCGCATTCTCGAGGGCATAAGCGCGCTTCTGCTTCTGCTCTCGATCATCGTACTGTCCATGTATCTGCTCGGCAACTACCAGCAGTTTCTCCCGGCCTCGCAGCTGCTCCTGCTCGGTATCCTTCGGGTGACGAGCGCCCTCTGCGCGTTCGCGACGGTCTACTATGCGGCCGCGCTCGTGGTCTGGATGATAACCCGGCGACACATTCTCATAGGGCGGATCATATACGCGGTGGTTGCCGTGGCCTTTGCCGTGATAGCTGCGCTGAGCTCACATCTCGTGACGGTGATCATTCAGCCTGTGCCGTAGTAGGCTCACCACGGAAACATTGCAGGGAGGCAGGAAGGAGAATATGGCGATCAAGGCGGTACGCGGAGCCATACAGCTGGAGAACGACAGCCCGCAGGCGATGACCGATGGTGTGAGCCGTCTGCTCGAGCAGCTTCTCGAGCGAAACGGCATCACCGAGGCGGATATCGTGAGCATCATCTTCTCTCAGACGCACGACCTCACCGCCGAGAATCCGGCTCGCGCCCTGCGTCGCGCGGGTTTTGCCTCCACACCCCTGTTCTGCACCTCCGAGCCCGAGTATCCCGACTCCCTCCCTCGAACTCTCCGCGCCCTGGTTACCTTCGAGGCCGACTCCGCGACGGAGCCGAAACCGGTTTATCTCGACGGAGCCCGCGGTCTCAGGCCCGACATTTCCGGTCCCGCGTAATGGAGGGGCATGTACCACTGAAGACCTCGGCGGATGTCTCGCGTATGCGCCCGCCGGGCCGCCTCCTTGCGCGCATCCTTCGGGAACTGGCGCCTCTCCTGAGCGCCGGCACCCTGGCGCGGGACATCGACTCTTTCTGCGCGACGCGTCTCGAGGCGGCGGGTGCCGAGGCGTCGCAGCGGCTCGTAGGCTTCCCCGGTGCCGCCTGCATCTCCATCAACAACGTCGCCGCCCACGGCGTGCCCGATGACCGCCCGCTCGAGGATGGAGATCTCGTGACCGTCGACATCTCCACCCGGGTCAACGGCTGGGCGTCTGACGCCGCGTGGACCTACGTCGTGGGGACGGGAAGCGCTGATGCGCATCGCCTTCTGAAGGCCGCATGGATGACCACCAACGCCGGCGTTCTCGCGTGTCGCGCCGGTCGACGCTTCGGGGACGTGGCCGCGGTCGTCGAGCGCACGGCCGCGCGCTACGGATGCTCCGTCGTGCGGGAGTTCACCGGCCACGGCATCGGCCGCGGGATGCACGAGCCGCCCGCAGTCCCGAACACCGGCGAGGCGGGCACGGGCGATCCCATCGTCCCGGGTATGGTGCTTACCGTGGAGCCCGTCCTGACCCTCGGCAACGGAGGCGTGCGCAAGCTCGACGACGGCTGGACCTACGTTTCGGCCGACGGTAGCCTCACCGCTCAGTTCGAGCATACGATCTCGGTGTTCTCACGACACACCGAGGTTCTTACCTACGACGGCGAGCTCGACCGCGAGGCTCCACCGTACTGACTCTTGACAACGGCCCGGAGCTGTGGCTATCTTCCCGGTAGTCCAGACAGCGGGCCATCTTAGCTCAGCCGGTCAGAGCACGTGATTTGTAATCTCGGGGTCGTCGGTTCGAATCCGACAGATGGCTTGACGCGTTTCCGGGGGCTGTGATAGCCTGCCGCGAAACAACAGGGGGAGTTTCCCGAGCGGTCAAAGGGGGCAGACTGTAAATCTGTTGGCATTCGCCTTCGAAGGTTCGAATCCTTCACTCCCCATCCCACCCCTTTCATTTCAAGGATTTACGATACCGGAAACACTGCGCTATATTGTGGGGAAACCTGCAGGCGCGGTGCGTCTGCACGAGTACACGGGACGGCTGTGAAAGAACGGGACGAGTTCTATTCCGACGGGTTACGCTTCCACTGTACGCGGTGCTCCATGTGTTGCCGGTTCGACACCGGCTATGTATTTCTGTCCGACTCCGATCTCAGAAGACTGGCGGCCGGACTGGGAGAATCCATGGAGACCGTCTCGGAGGTCTACTGCAAGCGTGTGGATCTCGGCTTCGTCTCGCGTCTGAGCCTTCGGGAGCAACCGAACAAGGACTGCGTGTTCTGGATCGACGGCGAGTGCTCGGTCTATGAGCATCGCCCCCTGCAGTGCCGCAGCTACCCGTTCTGGCCCGCGCATCTCGGCTCGCGCGCTGAGTGGGACGAGGTCGAGCGCGAATGTCCCGGCGTGAACATCGGTGGTCGCCACTCGGCCGATCAGATCCGCGAGTGGCTTGCTGCGCACGAACGCGATGTGCTTCTGTGAAGGGTAGATCATGACCATCCGCTTCTGGGGAGTTCGCGGCTCGCATCCTCGCCCCCTGCTTCCGGAGGAAGTGCGGAGCAAGATTGCAAGCGTGGTGCAGCGCATCCGGACCGTCGATCTGGAATCGCTTGAGTCCCGCGAACGCTTTCTCGCCTCTCTGCCTCCGTGGCTTTTCGGAACAACCGGTGGCAACACGCCGTGTGTGGAAGCTCGTCTTTCCGACGATTCTGTCGTCGTTTTCGACGCGGGAAGCGGTATACAGGCCCTCTCCGCCGCAATGCAGAGGGATGGCCGGGACGTTCGACACTTCCATGTTTTTTTCACTCACTTTCATTATGATCATGTGCAGGGACTGCCGTTCTTTGCGCCCGCGTATAATCCGAACGTGAAGGTGACGTTCTACAGCCCGCGCCCGGAGCTCGAGCAGAACCTCAAACAGCATATGCAGCATCCATATTTCCCTATCACCATGGAAGAAAAGATGAGCAATCTGGAGTTCGTGGTTCTGGGCGAGGGGCCGCTGCGACTCGGCGACGCGGAGATAACCTGGCGCGAACTCAATCATCCCGGAACAGCCTTCGGCTACCAGATCCGCGAGCACGGGAGAACCTTCGTGCACGCCACCGACGTGGAGTTGCTCGAAAGCGATTTCGAAAAGACTCCCGAGAACACGCGTTTCTTCCAGGGAGCGGACATGATGATCCTCGATACGCAGTATACTCTCGGAGAGGCGATCGAGAAGTACAACTGGGGCCACACGAGTTTCAGCCTCGGTGTTGATTTCGCGACGGCCTGGGCAACGAAGCGCCTGTATCTCTTTCACCACGAGCCGCTGTACGATGACAAGAAGCTGCACAAGAATCTGCAGTCAGCCCGCTGGTATGCAAACCGGCTGGGAAACACGACACTACAGATCTATCTCAGTGATGAAGGCACGGAGGTGGAGGTATAACGCCGATGGACCACCGTGTAGACGAAGTCGAGGTGCGGCTGGGCGGCAAGCCCGTGGTCGGCCTCTATCTGTTTCTGCGCGAGCATGAGGAAGAGCTCGATACGAATACCCTCGGGGTGCTCAATACCCTCGAGCGCGTGCTCTTTCACCACCTGTCGATCGACGAAATGGAAAGCCTCCACGAGTCCTATAGTCGCGGGCAGGGGAAGGCCTGATATTACATGCAGAGCGCGCTACGCTATTTTGTCTGGAGATTGTAGATGAAGAGGATATGGACCCTGGTAGCCCTGGCGGCAATTCTTGCCGTTCCGGCCGCCGCTCAGTACGATCCGCCCGCCGGCGGAGACGATAGTTATGAGCTGATTTCGCCGCTCTTTCTCGGTGGCGGATTTTCCGTGACAGGTGATGAGAGCCCGACGGGCAACCTCATGAACCCGGCCGTCTCCGGTCTCAAGCAACGGGTAACGCTCGATGCGAGCTACATCGGCGTCACCGGGTTCGGAGACGCTGCGGACAATGAGGGCTGGCAGGGGCACGCCGCCAACCTCGGGGCCACGATACCGTCGCGGGTCGGCGTGTTCTCCGGTATGGTTCACTTCCTCGGTTCAGATCTCGCGGCGATGGACCTCGGTTCGACCTTCCTCGCCCATGCGTCCTTTTCGAAGGACCTCTATGACGATCTGCTTGTCGGCACCGGCCTCAACTTTCGTGTCGGCGGTGACGGGGTGATCGATACGGGACTGACCGCCGATCTCGGCGTCCTGCATATGCCGGGCGATCTCGGAATTGCCAAGGATTTCCGGTGGGGAGTCTCTCTCCTGGGTATGGGACTGCCGTACACGCCCGTCGAGGGCCGGAGCTCGGTACCGTCGATTTTTACACCCGCTGTCGGCGCGCAATTTGCCGCAATCCAGACGGAGGACGTGGAGCTCGTGGTGCGGAACACAGTCAGTGCGCCCACCTTTCAGAACCTGCGGATGAATCTCGGCGCCACGCTCAACATAGCCGACCGCGTCTCGATATTCACGAGCGTGCGGGGCGACGCTCGCCGTCTGTTCGACGGAAACCTCGAACACCGCAGCTTCATTCCATCGGTCGGTATATCGGTGAACTTTGCCACAGACTTCGCCGAGAGTGAGAGCTTCATCTCCGAGCGAGGCTGGAACGAGAGCGAGCTGCGCACACGGGTGACCGCGGCGCCGCTCTATGAGGACACATGGGCCTTCGGGGCCGGGGTGAATGCCCCGCTCGGCGTGGTTGACCGTGATCCGCCCGAGATTACTGTGGGGTACGAGGAAACCGCCTACATTTCTCCCAACAACGACGGAAACTCGGATGCGCTTCGGTTTCCGATCGGCATCGAGGATGACCGCTACGTTCGCGGTTACACGCTGACCATACGAGACGAATCGGGCTCGGTGGCGCGTACCATCGAGAACAAGGAAGACCGCCCGGAGAACGAGGGATTTCAGAATATCCTGCAGCGGCTTGCGGCGGTGGAGTCCGGCATTCCCGTGCCGGAGACCCTGCGATGGGACGGCACTTCCAACGAGGGCTCAGTTGTCCCCGACGGAACCTACACCTTCGTCCTCTCCGCCGTTGACGACAACGGCAACCGGGCGCAGTCCGAGGACTATGAGGTCGTCGTCGACAACACCAGCCCGGAGATCGAGCTTACGAAGCCGACGCCCGAGGACCGCATCTTCTCGCCGAACGGCGACGGCAACAAAGACGAGTTTCCCCTCGCGCAGTCCGGCAGCACGGAGCAGCTGTGGGAGGCGCAGATAGAGGACGCCCGCGGTACCGTGGTCAAGACCTGGACATGGGAGGAAACATCGCCTGACACCCTGTCCTGGGACGGCACCAACGACGCCGGCGAGTTCGTGCCCGACGGCGTATACAGGTATACCATCACCAGTACCGACAGGGCGGGTAACACCACCGAGGAAACCCTCGAAAACATCATCCTCGACACTCAGCCGACTCCCGTCCGCATGACGATCGACTCGGCCTTCTTCTCGCCCAACGAGGACGGGGTACAGGATACCGTGACACTTCTGCCCGATGTGCCTGTCACTTCCGGACTGCAGCGCTGGAGCGTCGACATAATCGGACCGGACGGGGAGGTCGCGCGCCGCTTCTCGGGCCTGCGCACCCCGCCGCAGCGCATCGCGTTCGACGGCACCGATTCCGCCGGCGACAGGCTGCCCGAGGGTGAGTATCGCGCGGAGCTCGGAATCGTCTATCAGAGCGGCAACCAGCCTGAGGCGACCTCTCCCTCGTTTACCCTCGATGTCACACCGCCGCGTGCGACGGTCCGCGCCAACTACGAGGCATTCTCGCCGAACGGAGACGGAAACCGTGATGTGATCACCTTCGACCAGGAGACCTCGGTAGAGCAACTCTGGGAGGGCCGCGTTACGCGGGCAGACGGTGAGGTTGTCCGTACATTTACTTTCCGCGAAACCGCGGATCTCAGCACCAGCTGGGACGGCCGCAGGGCCGACGGTCAGCTGGCCGAGGATGGCCGGTACGGCTATCGGCTTGTTGCAACCGACCGCGCCGGAAACACCGGCGGGTCCCGGACCGTGGAGTTCGTGCTCGACACCGAGGAGGCGGAAGTTCTGCTTTCCGCCGAGTACGATGCCTTCTCGCCCAACGCGGACGGCACCCGGGACCGAGTGCAGCTCTTCCCCCAGGTGCAGGAGAACCGCAACGTGGAGAGTTACACGTTGACCATTGAGAGCGATACCGGGGCGGCGGTTCGTACTATCCGCGGCACCGGGCCGATCGAGGACCCGTTCGTCTGGGACGGGTTTACCGACGAGGGCGAGCGTGCCGCCGATGGCCGCTACCGGGCACGGCTTGCCGTCTCCTATCGCGACGGGGATCTCATCGAGGCGACCACGTCCGCGATACGCCTCGACACGAGCTATCCGCGGGCGGAGCTGGCAGCCGAGTACACCCTGTTCTCGCCCAATGACGACGGGAACAAGGACACCGTGGTCATTCGCCAGAACTCCTCGAGCGAACCGCTGTGGGAGGCTCGTATCGTCAACTCCGAGGGTGAGGCGGTCCGCACGTGGTTCTGGAAAGAGACGCTTCCGGAGATCGAGTGGAACGGCCGTGACGATTCGGGCAACATGGTGCCCGACGGGACCTACCGCTACGAGGTGACCGCCACCGACGCGGCCGGAAACACGACCACCGAAACCCTCCCGGATCTCGAGGTCGACACGCGACGCACGGCGGTCTTCGTGACCTCCGACGTCACGGGGTTCTCGCCCAACGGCGATGGCTTCCGCGAGGCAGTGACAATCACGATGTATACGAATCTTCTCGACGGGGTGGAGTCGTGGACCCTCGACATTCTCGACGAGACTGGCACCCCGGTGCGCAGCTTCGAAGGAGAAGCGGCCCAGGCCAGCACCGAGGTCATCTGGCGCGGTGTCGACGAGAACGGCGACATCGTGGAGGGTGAATATACCGCGCGGTTCGAGGTGATATACGCCAAGGGCGACCGGCCGAGCGGGGAGACGGCGCCGTTCCGACTCGACGTTACCGCACCGGAAGTCGACGTGGATCTCGATCCCGTCCCGTTCTCCCCCGATAACGACGGTGTGGATGATGAACTGTCGATCGGCATCAGCGTGGAGGACGAAAGCGATATCGCGACATGGCGGATGCGGATTCTCGATCGGGAGGGCAACTACTTCACCGACTTTTCCGGTGAGGGCGAGCCCGCCGAAGAGATCATCTGGGACGGCCGTGCCGCAAACGGGGAGCTCGTCATCTCCGCCGAGGACTATCCCTACGTCCTCGAGGTGACCGACGTGCTCGGAAACACCGCGGTAACCGAGGGCGTTATTCCGGTGGACATCTTGGTGATCCGCGACGGGGACCGCCTGCGGGTGCAGATAGCGAGTATCACCTTCGCGCCGAACAGCCCCGAGCTCATAACCGATACGGCGACCGAGCGGGGTGCGAGGAATGCAGCGATTCTCTCCCGACTGGTAGAGGTATTCACGAAGTACGACGACTACCGTATCCGCATCGAGGGCCACGCGGTGAACATCACCCAGACCGAACGCGAGGAGGTCGAGGAGCTCGAGCCACTCTCCGAGGCACGAGCCGAGGCGGTGAAGGCCGCGCTCGTGGAGCGGGGTATGAGCGAGGACCGCATCTCGACGCTCGGGCGTGGTGGTCGCGATCCGGTGGTTCCGCACACGGATCTGGAAAACAGGTGGAAGAACCGGCGGGTCGAGTTCATTCTGATCCGATAACGATGCTGGACTCAGAAGCACAGAGGGCGCGTTGAAGATAGCGAAACACGTAATCGATGAAATCGCCCGGAAGGTCGACATCGTGGACGTGGTGGGGGATTACGTGTCCCTCAAAAAGCGCGGTGCGCGCTACTGGGGCCTCAGTCCGTTCACGAGCGAGAAGACGCCGTCTTTCAGCGTGGAACCCGAGAAGCAGCTCTACTACTGCTTTTCGAGCGGCAAAGGGGGCAGTGTCTTCCAGTTTGTCATGGAGATGGAAGGCCTGTCCTTTCCCGAGGCGGTTCGAGCCCTCGGGGAGCGGGCGGGCGTCCGTGTGGAGGCCGGCGAAACCGACGAGGAATCCCGTACCCGTGACGCGCTGAAGGAGCTCAGCACGCGGGTCGCCGGCAGCTTCCGCCACATTTTCGTAAACTCCGCCGGCGCGGAGCAGGCCCGCCAATACATGCGTGGCCGCAGGATCTCCGAGGAGGTGCTCGAGCGCTACGAAGTCGGGTATGCGCCGGCCGACCGGCGATGGCTCTTCAATTTTCTCCGGAAGAAACAGTACTCGCCGCAGTTTCTTGCTCAGACGGGCCTGTTCTCGCGGCAGTATCCCGAGGTTGCCCTGTTCTCCGACCGTGTGATGTTTCCCATACATGCGCGCGGCGGACAGGTGGTGGGTTTCGGCGGCCGTCGTCTCGGCGAATACGGGCCGAAGTACATCAACTCGCCGGAATCGCCGATATTTCGAAAGCGGGACGAGCTCTACGGGCTGTATCAGGGCATGAAGGCCATTCGGGAGCAGGAGGAGGTCTATCTCTGCGAGGGCTACATGGACGTCCTTGCCCTTGCCGAGGCCGGAGTGGCCAATGCGGTGGCACCGCTCGGGACCTCCTTCACCGAGGGGCAGGCGAGGCTCATCAGGCGCTATGCGGGCGTGGTGACCCTCCTCTTCGACGCCGACTCCGCGGGACTCGATGCGGCACGGCGGGCGGCAGAGATCCTCGAGAAGGCGGGCATCGAGGGTCGTGTCTGTCAGTTGCCCGCCGACCAGGACCCGGGCGACATTCTGGAGAAGGAAGGCGCCGAGCAATTGAAAAAAAGGCTGACTTATACTAAAACCTTGTTTGATTATCTTGTGGAACGCGCAATAAGTCGGACAAATATCGACACACCGCGCGGCAAAGAATTTGTTCTGCGGGAGGTTTTTCCATATATTAGGAGCATCGGGTCGGCGGTGCGGCAGGAGGCAGTGTTACATCTCGTAGCCGACGCGCTTGGAGTGGATCGTGACGCTGTTGAACGCGACTTCCAAGCGGGGCGTACGCGTGCATCCGCATACGCGGGTCGACCCGCCGAGCAGTCAATCTCATTCGATCTCTACCTCATGATTGCAACGGTTGCTAATCGAAATCTTTTTTCCTTCGTACGCACGGTACTGAGCGTTGAAGATTTCCGGGACGACCGCGCACGTGAGGTCTTTGTCGCTCTCGAGGAGTGCTTTCGCGCAGGGGAGCAATCGACTGAGCTTCTGCTCGAACGCATCGAAAGCGAGGATCTGCGACGACTGATCGTCGAGCGCGTTTCCTCCGACGAGTTCGCGCTGAACGGTGAGGATATCATTCGTGATACCTCCTACAGAATCAAGCAGCGCAACCTCCAGGAACGACGAAAACGCATCGAAGCGCGGTTGCGTCGCGGCGAGACAGCCGATGACGCTGAAGAGATGGAGCTGCTGCACGAACAGCAGTATCTCGATGCCGAGCTTCGAAAGCTGAGGGTGCTTATTGATGACAGAGCTGCAAAATGACCCGGCGATGCTGAAGCTCATTGATTACGCCAAAAACAAGAGCAGCATCAGCTACGACGAGGTGAATGACTTCCTTCCCGATTCCGTTGTGAACTCGGAGAAGATTGAGGAGGTTATCGGAATATTGGCAAAGCATAACGTTACGCTCGAAGAAGAAGATGTATCGGCAGTCGAAGAGGAAGAGGAGACCACGGAGGAAGCCGGCGCCGACGGAGATGGCGAGGCGGAACCAGAGCCCGAACCGGAGGCCAAACACGAAAAGACAAAAAAGAAGCTCATGATGGGCGAGAAGGACAGCGCGGTCGACGACCCGATCCGCCTCTACCTCCGGGAAATCGGCAAGGAGAACCTTCTCACCGCTGAACAGGAAGTCGAGCTCTCCAAGAAGATGGAGGAGGGCGAGAACATCATTAAGCGGGTTATCAAGAACTCCGGAATCCTGATCCCGGAATTCTTCGACCTTGCCCAGCGCGCCTTTTCCAAGCAGGACCCCAAGGAGCTGAACCTCACCAAGAAGGAGATCTCCGAGTTCCTCGCCGAGAGACGACGGCTGTCGCAGTTCTACCGCGAGGCTTTGAAGGATCTGTTGCCCGATCTGCGGGGGTATATCGAGCAGAAAGAGAAGGTGATCGCCAAGGGCGGAGAACTCTTCGAGGATAAGGCGCTCACCAGGAAGCGGAAAGACCTGATGAAGAAGCTCCACGAAGTGGAGATACATCAGGAAGAGATCCTCTACTTCTCCGATCGCTTTATCAGCGCCGCCCGCAAGATCCGCAAGTACCGAAAGGAACAGGAGCGCATCGAGAAGCGCCTTCGCGTTTCGAATCTTCGGGAGCTCCGCAGTCTCGGGCGGGGGCTTGCCGTGACGGCCGAGCGCATGCGGATCGAGGAGGAGCTCGGGCTGAGCGCCGACCAGATCAAGGACAAGATCCGCCAGATACAGATCACCGAGAAGAAGCTCAACAACCTGGAGACCAGTTTCGAGAATTCCATCGACGAGATTCTCGAGATGTCGGAAGAGATTACCCACGGCAAGGAGATGATGCAGAACGCCAAGGATCGCCTCATCAAGGCGAACCTCCGGCTGGTGGTGAGCATCGCGAAAAAGTACACCAACCGCGGTCTGCACTTCTTCGACCTCGTGCAGGAAGGGAACATCGGCCTCATCAAGGCGGTGGAGAAGTTCGAGTATCGAAAAGGATACAAGTTCTCAACCTATGCCACATGGTGGATCCGACAGGCAATCACGCGGTCCATCTCCGACCAGGCGCGGACGATCCGCGTGCCGGTGCACATGATCGAGCAGATCAACAAAGTCGTGCGGGAATCCCGCCAGCTCATGCAGATGCTGGGTCGGGAGCCCAACGATGAGGAAGTCGCCGATCGGCTTGGTTGGTCGGTGGCGCGAGTGAAGTCGGTGAAGAACGTTGCCCGTGAGCCGATCTCCCTCGAAACCCCCATCGGCGAAGAGGAAGATTCTCTGCTCGGTGACTTCATCGAAGACAAGGATGTGGAGAATCCGGCACACCAGACCGCCTTCACGCTCCTTCAGGAGCAGCTGCAGGGGGTGCTCGGCACGCTGCCCCCGCGCGAGCAGGAAGTCCTCAAGATGCGGTTCGGACTCGAGGACGGGTACTCGCTGACGCTCGAAGAAGTCGGCCTGTACTTCAACGTCACTCGTGAACGCATCCGCCAGATAGAAGCGAAAGCGCTTCGCCGGCTGAGGCATCCGAAGCGTAGCCGCCGGCTCAAGGACTACCTCGACCAGTAATTAAGGAGCATAGAATGATTCAGGACACCATCGACAAACTCAAAACCCTCCAGGACGTCCTCTCGCGGAAGTTCGAGATCGAGGCGGAGATCAAGGACCTTCCCAAGGCGCTCTCCACCAAGACCGAGCTCCTCAATCGGATGAAGAAGTCCTACATCGAGAAGAACAACCAGTACGACGAGACCAAACAGCGCATTACCGACCTCCGCGAGAAGATGGAGGCAGCCGAGCGCGAACGCGAACGGTACGAGCAGCAGATGGACCTGATCCAGACGCAGCGGGAGTACGAGGCACTGGATAAGGAGATTCGCGAGGCTTCCGAGCGCGAACAGTCGTTGCGCAAAGAGCTGCAGAAGGAAACCAAGGTGCTCGAAGAGATGTCGGAAGAGCTCTCCCGCGAGGAGAGCCTCATCGAGCAGCAGGAGCAGGAAGTCAAAGAGGAACAGGACAAGATCAAGGACGAAACCGAGGCCAAGAAGCGTACCCTCGACGAGCTCGAGGATGACGAGAAGAAGCTCGTCCCCGGCCTCGATGAGGAGCTGATCTTCAAGTTCAAGCGCATCATCCGCAGCAAGGAAGGCGAAGGCATCGTCCCGCTCAAGAAAGGTGTCTGCACGGGATGCCAGATGATCCTGCCGAACCAGTTCGTGAACGACGTGCAGCGGGGTGACCAGATCCTCTTCTGCCCGTATTGCAGCAAAATTGTATTCTACGTCGGCGATGAGGAGTCGGAGTACACCGAGGAAGACTCCGAGAGCCTTGCCGACGTCGTGGAGTCCTTCGGTGGCGACGATCTCGGTATCGAGGACGTCCTCGATGAGGAACCGCTCGAAATGGGCGACGCCGAGGCGGACGAGGAAGTCGAGGAAGAGGAAGAGCTCGAGCCGGATACCGACGAAGAAGTCGAGGAAACCGAGGACGAGGACTACGAGGAAGACTACGACGAAGAAGAAGAGGACGAAGACGAGGACGAAGAAGAAGAGGAAGAAGAGTAGTCAGCACGAAGAGTCTCCAGCGATCGGGGCGCCGGCCGTCGCCGGGGCGTAAGCTCCGGAGGAAAGTCCGGGCTCCACAGGGCGCGGCACCGGGTAACACCCGGCCCCGACCTCGAGTCGGGCGAGAAAGTGCCACAGAAAACGTACCGCCCGACCATTCGATTTCTGATCGTGTGGTCGGGTAAGGGTGAAAAGGTGGGGTAAGAGCCCACCGGTCGGAGAGTAATCTCCGGCGCATGGCAAACCTTGCCGGGAGCAAGACCAAGCAGCAGGCGGGCGGCCCGTCCGATGCCTGCGGGTAGGTTGCTCGTGACCGACTGCGGCAACGCAGCGGCCAGATAGATGACGGCCTCGCACAGAACCCGGCTTATGACGCCCCGATCGCTTTTCTTTGCTGAATTGACTTTTCCCCTGATGTATAGTTGAATACGCCTGATTGACAATGGCATTCTCCCGTAGCGGTTATCGCGCCAGAGGCTTTGGAGCATCACCGCGAGGCGGCGCCCGTCGGATTCTCATCGTCGGTGGCCTTCTCGCAGTTCTTGCGATAGTGTTTTTTCAAACCCAGGCCTTCGGGCTGCTGAGATACAGCGACGTGCAGGAACGACAGGAAATGCACGAGCTGTGGGACCAGGCGAGGTATGACGCGATCATAGAACGGACGCAGCAGGTGCTCGCCGAGACTCCGCTGGATGAGAGCGCACTGGTGCTGGGGGGCTTCTCCTACTTCTACGAAGGTGTCAACCAGGTGTCGGAAGAGGACAAGCGTGCCTACCTTGACCGGTCGGTAGTCCTGCTTCGAAAGGCACTCGTACTTCGTCGCACACCGCTGGAAGCGCAGGTGCACTACGTGCTCGCAAAAGCATACTACCACCGTGGCGAGTTCTACTACGATCTTGCGGTGAGGCACATGCGCACATCGGTGGATATGGGCTACGTCGCCGATGACACCCACGAGTACCTGGGTATGGCGTACGCGCAACTTGGTCGTTTCGAAGAGAGCGTGGAGAGTTTCTCCGCGGCGCTCGAGCGCACGCCGTCGGATCTGTTGTATCTCACGGTGGCGGAAACCTACATGAAGGCGGGACGTCATCAGCGGGCCGAAACGTATCTGAAGGATGCCATGGAGGCCACCGAGGATGCGTTCCTTGTTCAGAGAGCCCGTTTTATGCTGGGTGAGGTGTATATCCAGGAGGGGAGGCTCGAGGACGCGGCGCAGCAGTTCGAGCTCATTATTGACTCGAACGCCAAGTCTGCCGAAGCTCATTATGAGTTGGGCCGCGTGTACGACCTGATGGGAGACACCGTGCGCGCCCGGTCGCAGTGGCGCGAAACTATTCGCATCGATCCGAACCATGCGGGCGCACTGACGAGTCTGCAGGGGAACACGTAAGCCGGAGGAAAAACACACATGGGTGTTGGATCGCTCTTCAACGCTTTTTCAAGCGATATCGGGGTAGACCTCGGTACGTGCAACACGCTTATCTACATCAGAGGGCGGGGCATCGTAATCAGTGAGCCGTCGGTTGTAGCCGTCGAACGGGGCACCAAAAAGGTCGTCGCGGTCGGCGAGGAGGCTCGTCGGATGCTCTGGAAGACCCCCGGTGATATCATCGCGATCCGGCCGCTCCGCGACGGGGTCATTGCCGACCTCGAGACAACCGAAAAGATGATCCGCTACTTCATCTCCAAGGTCCTCAACCGCCGGCTCTTCGTGAAGCCGCGCATGGTAATCGGGGTTCCAACCTGCATCACCGAGGTCGAGCGGCGCGCGGTGGAGGAGAGCGCCTACAAGGCGGGCGCACGCGAGGTCAAGGTGATCGAGGAGTCTCTCGCCGCGGCTATCGGTGCGAGTATCCCCATCTTCGAGCCCGCCGGTCATATGATCGTCGATATCGGCGGCGGAACCAGCGAGATCTCGGTCATCTCACTCGGCGGCATGGTCGTCACGAACGCGATCCGCCTCGGTGGGGATGAGTTCGACGAAGCGATCATGAAGCATGTCAGGGGTGTCCACAACCTCATAATCGGGGAGGGGACCGCCGAGGAGCTGAAGAAGCGCATCGGCAATGCATCGCCCGACAAGACCATCGAGAAAATGGAAGTGAAGGGGACGGACGCCATAACCGGCCTCCCGCGTCGACTCGAGATCGACAGCGTCGAGGTTCGCGAGGCGCTGCAGGAGCCCATCATTGCCATCATCGAAGAGATAAAGCGGACCCTCGGTGAGACCCCGCCGGAGCTCGCCGCCGATATCGTGGAGCGAGGCATCGTTATGACCGGCGGTGGCTCCCTGTTGAAGGGTCTCGATGTACTGATAGCGAATGAGACCGGTGTCCCCGCCTTCAAAGCGGAGGATCCGCTGAACTGCGTGGCGCTGGGCGCCGGCATGTACTTCGACCACGAGCGGGGACCGAACCACTCGGGTCGCCGCGTGTATCACAAGACGTGACGTGAGCGTTCGGGAACGCATTGATGATCACAGGGCCGGTGTTCTCCTTGCTGTGCTGGTGCTGATCTCCGTCGTTCTGCTCGGAGTCTCCACCGCGCGCGAGCGTTTCAGGCCCGCGGAGGCCGGGCTCACGGTCGTCTCTTCGGTGCAGGAGCTCTTCTTTCACATCGGAGACTTCGTCGGCTCCACGATAAACTCGGTGCGGGAGCTCGGGGAGCTTCAGCGGCAGTATGAGGCGGTGCTCGAAGAGCTCAGGCGATACGAGGGCGTGCGCACCGATGTCGAGGAGTTGAGACGGGAAGTGGAGCGCCTCGAGGAGGTGCTCGGATTCTCCGAGTCTCTCGACTATCGGAACGTGCCGGCCCGCGTTGTCGGAAAGGATCCTTCCAACCTGTTCGCCGCCATCACCATCGACAAGGGCTCGGCTGACGGCATGCAGCGCAACATGCCGGTAGTCGCCGTACAGGGTGGCTCTCAGGGACTCATTGGGCGAATCGAGACGGTCGGCCGGAGTACATCCATTGTGATTCCGCTCTTCGACAGTGCGAACTACGTGGCGGCCAGGTTACAGCAGTCCCGCTATGAAGGGCTCGTCCACGGAACGCCGAACAGAGACGGCACATTGACCATGCGGTATGTAAGCTCTCAGGCCCGCGGCAGCGTTCGATACGGCGCCGCGGTGGTGACTTCCGGGATGAACTCGATCTACCCCGCAGGCATTCGGATCGGGACCGTGACCTCGGTACAGGCAAAGCCCTACGAGACCTCGTTGCAGCTGACAATTGATCCGATCGTCGATTTCTCGACGCTCGAGTATGTGTTCGTCATAACTCCGGAGAACGAATGACCCCTCGCGTGCTCCTTTATTCAGGGATTCTCGCCGGCATCGCCGTCCTGCAGACGAATGTGCTCGTCGCTATCGAGATAGCGGGCGTGCGCCCGGATATCGCCCTTATCGTTATCGCCTACTACTCGGTGACCAACGGCAGCTTCGAGGGACAGATCGGCGGCTTCGTCGGCGGGCTGGTGGAGGATCTGCTCTCTCTCGCCCCTCCGGGCTTTCACGCGCTGCTTCGAACCCTCATGGGTTTCCTCTACGGCGTCCTGCACAATCGCATGCTGGTTGACGCTGTGCTGGTACCCGTTCTCCTTCTCACCATCGGAACCGTGCTCAAGGCGCTCCTTGCCGGCCTCACAGCAACCCTGTTCGCCATTGAGGGCCTTTCATCCGTGGCCCTTTCCCCGCGCCTCCTCGTCGAAGTGGGATACAACGCGGTGCTTGCACCGATCCTGTTCGCTTTGCTAAGGTTGGTCCAGCCGCTGAGACAGTCCCGCAGGGAGTCGACGACGCTATGAGTGGTTTCTCGCCCCGAGGCGGTCCGGTTTCCAGGCCCCGGGTAGTCGCGCTCGGTGTTCTCATTACAGCACTCTTTATCGGGTATGCAGGCTATCTGTTTTCCATGCAGATCGTCGACAACTATATCTACAGCGCCCGCGCCGAACGCGTCAAACGCCGTGCGATGGTCATTCCCGCGCAGCGCGGGGAGATCTATGACCGGAACTACGATACGCCGCTTGTCACCAACACCGATTCCTTTGCGGTGTATGTGAATCCCGCCGAGATTCCCGCGGGACAGCACGAGGAGACCTTCCAGCGTGTTGCCGACTACCTCGGCGTGCCCGTCTCGCGGGTCAGGGAGAAGATCCCTCCCGAGAGCTACAATACATACCGCCCGGTGGAAGTGCAGAGCGGTGTATCGTTCCGGAAGGTCACCTATCTCGCGGAGCATGCACGCCGGTATCCGGGCGTCACCTGGCAGAGTAAGCCGACGCGCTACTACACCGAAGGAGAAGACCTGGCGCACGTGCTCGGCTACGTCGGAGATATCACGCCGGAGGAACTCCAGGTTCTCTTCAACCGCGGATATACCGCCAACTCGGTTCTCGGCAAGAGCGGAGTCGAGCAGCAGTATGATGAGCTTCTGCGGGGTGAGCCTGGTCGCAGTTTTCGCACCGTCGATGCGTCGGGGCGGCTCGTGGAGGCGAATGGCCGGGAGGATATTCCCCCGGTTCTCGGCGACAATCTTGTTCTCACGATCGACCGTAACATTCAGCGTCTTGCGGCGGAGGCACTCGGCGACCGCATCGGCTCAGCGGTGGTTCTCAAGCCTGCAACCGGAGAAGTCCTGGCCATGGTCTCCTACCCGAGTTTCGATCCCAATCGCTTCTACGGAGAAGGGGGGTCCCGGGCATTCATGCAAGCCTCGCTCTCTCCGAACTCGCCCTTCCTCAACCGTGCCATTCAGAGCGCCTCACCCCCGGCATCGACCTGGAAGGTTCTCATGACCACCGCCGTAATCGAGGAGGAGGTTTTCGGCCTCGACGAGACGGTCAACGCGACGGGGACCTACGTTCTCGGTAACCGCGTGTTCAATGATTGGCGGGAGACGGGCTTCGGGCATCTGGATATTTTCGGCGGCCTGGCGAACTCCTCGAACGTCTTCTTCTGGACGATGGGGGTCGAATACCTCGGCGTGGAGCGCATCGTCGACTACGCAAACGAGTTCGGTTTCGGCACGGAAACCGGCATTGACCTGCCGGGGGAGGTGCCCGGAACACTTCCCAGTCCCGAGTGGAAGCGACGCCGGTTCAACGCACCGTGGGTCGGGGGCGATACCGCCAACATGTCGATCGGGCAGGGCTTTCTCACCGTCACACCACTGCAGCTCGCTAACATGGTCGCAATGATCGTGAATGACGGGGTCGTGTACCGTCCTCATGTATTGAGCGAGGTCCGCGACCAGGTCACCGGCGAGGTGCTGCGTACGGTAGAGCCCGAAGTTCTGCATACGATGGATGCGCGACAGTCTACCTTTGACAACGTCAAGAGGGCTATGCGCGGAGTCATAACCGAAGGAACGGCGGAGGTGGTAATCACCACACCGGCGGTCGAGGCGGCGGGTAAAACCGGCACGAGCCAGGTCGGCGGGCAGGATGAGAACTGGCATTCCTGGTTCGTCGCCTACGCGCCCTACGAGACGTCAGACCCGGAAGAGCAGGTGGTTGTCGTGGTTATGGTGGATGCGGAGAACGAGTGGGAGTGGTGGGCACCAAAAGCGGCAAACGTCATCCTCCACGGTATCTTCACCGACAGCAATTTCCAGGAATCGGTGGCGGGGCTCAAGCGTGCGCCCCGACCGCTGTGGTATATGTAGGAGCCACGGGTGCATTCACGTTCTGTACTGAGCTTCGACGTCTACATTATTGCTGCCACGCTCTCGCTCATCGCGATAGGGATTCTCTTCATCTACTCCAGCGGCGTCACGTCGACCGGCCGGGTCTATTCCAGTGAGTACATCCGGCAACTGGTCTGGGCGGGAACCGGGCTTGTCCTGCTCGTCGCGGCCGCGCTGGTCAGTTACACTACGATTCGCTCGGTCTCGGTTCCATTCTACATCCTGGTACTCGTGTTGCTGCTGATTACGCTCGCTTTCGGCAGGGTCGTGAACGGCGCACGCTCGTGGCTCGGCATTGCCGGACTCGGCATCCAGCCCTCGGAGTTTGCCAAGCTCGCGTCGGTGCTGGTTCTCGCGATCTATCTGGAACGAATCGGAACCGGGATCCGGAAGCTTCCGCTGTTTCTTGCAGGATCCGTGATCATGCTCGTTCCGATGGGACTTACACTCGTGCAGCCGGACCTGGGAACCGCACTTGTTTTCATGCCGCTCTTTCTGATCATGGCTTTCGTTGCCGGTGCCCGATTGCGGCACGTGAGTTACGTCGTTCTCGTCTTTGCTCTCACGGCCGTGCTCAGCGTGATTCCTGCCTGGGAACGCCAAATCTACGAGGGCAGCATTCCATTGGTCTCCCTTCTCACACGGCCTGAAGTTCTGACGATGGTCACTGCTGCGCTGGCAGCGATGCTCGCGGTGACCTCTGTCGGGTACCTCGCCACGAAACGCACCTACTTTTTCTGGATAACATATGCGCTCTCGGTGATCCTCGTCGGGCTGCTGGGCTCGGTCGTAGTTCGCAGGGTCCTGGCCGAGTATCAGATGATGCGCCTCATTGTCTTTCTGGATCCCTACGCCGATCCCCGGGGAGCGGGCTGGAACATCATTCAGTCGGTCACCGCCGTGGGCTCCGGCGGATTCACCGGTAAGGGCTTCCTGCAGGGAACACAGAGTCACTATCAGTTCATTCCCCAGCAGAGCACCGACTTCATATTCTCTATTCTGGCCGAGGAATGGGGTTTTCTCGGAGGCCTGCTGGTTTTCGGGCTGTTTCTCATAATACTGCTGCGAGGCCTCTATATCGTGCAGACCGCCAGGGACAACTACTCCTCGCTGGTCGCAGCGGGAATAGTTGCGCTCATCTTCTTCCATTTCGCCGTCAACGTGGGAATGGTGATCGGCGTGATGCCCATAACGGGCATTCCGTTGTTCTTCCTGTCTCACGGTGGGTCGTCACTGTGGACGGCAATGGCCGGTGTCGGATTGCTACTGAACATCCACCATAACCGCTATCACTACTGAAACACATGAATAGAATTGACCCGAGACGTGATCTCAAACGAATACTAGCCCGCGTGGAGAGCCCAGGCCGATATGCCGGAGGTGAGTTCGGCGCGATAGCCCCCCTCGGACCCGGGGCATCCGCGGGCGAAGATCGGGAGGAGTACGTCGTCGCGATCTGCTTTCCGGATCTCTACGAGATCGGCATGTCGAACACCGCGATCAAGCTCCTGTACACGCGTCTTAACGCGATTCCCGGAGTCCGCTGCGAGCGGGTATTCACTCCCGCTCCCGACTTCGAAGCCGAGATCGTGAGCGCGGGAATCCCTCTGTATACACTCGAATCGGGGATACCGCTTTCGGACTGTGACATGGTGGCCTTTTCCATCGGCTACGAGCTGTCGGCGACGAACATTCTCACTGTTCTCGACCGGGGAGGCGTAGCTGCTCGTGCGACCGATCGCGGACCGAAGGCGCCGCTGGTCATAGCCGGCGGACCGACATCATCCAATCCTGTTCCCTTCGGCACATTTTTTGACGGCATTTTCGTCGGAGAGGCCGAGGGGGTCATCGAGCGAATGATCGGAGACCTTGCCGCGCTCCGTGCCCGTGGTGCATCCCGCGAGCGTCACCTTGCGCGCCTTCGCGAGAGTCCCCACGTCTGGTGGCCAGGAGCCGACCGCCGTACGCGTCGTGCTATCTGGGGTGAGTTCGGCCCGGGACCGCTTCTCCTGCAGGCTCCGGTACCGAGCATCAAGGTTGTGCAGGATCACGGCGTCGTCGAGATCATGCGTGGCTGTCCGCAGGGATGCCGTTTCTGCAGCGCCGGCGTCTTCTATCGCCCCGTACGCATGAAGGACTACGCCTCGATCGAGCGGGAAGTGGAGAACCTCGTCTACAACCACGGATATCGCCACATAACGCTCTCCTCCCTGAGCACCGGCGACTACGCAGACGTGCACAAACTGTTTCACTACCTCAACCAGAGATTCGCCTCGGAGCACGTGAGTTTCTCCCTCCCGTCGCTGAGAGTGAGCTCCTTCACCCTTCCGCTTCTCGCTGAGGTTTCGCAGGTCCGAAAGAGCGGGCTGACCTTTGCCGTGGAGACGCCCGGCGAGGCCGGCCAGCTTGCCATAAACAAACAGGTACCGCTCGAGCGGACGAAGGAAATCCTGAAGTCGGCGCGCGACATGGGCTGGCGACTGGCGAAGTTCTACTTCATGATCGGCCTTCCCGTCCCCGAGGAAGACGAGGTCGGGGCCATTGCCGCGTTCATGCATGAAGTGAAATCCGCCGTGAAGATGAACTTCAACGTCGCGGTGGCCACGTTCGTTCCGAAGCCACATACCCCCTTTCAGTGGGCTCGCCAGCTCGGTGAATATGAGGCACTGGATCGAATCATGCAGCTCAAGCGTGAGCTCAAGAGCATGGGGATGAAACTCGGCTATCAGGCGCCGTTCCAGTCCCGCCTCGAAGGCATCATAAGTCGCGGAGACGAGCGGGTAGGTGAGCTCATCGCCGACGCCTGGAGCCGTGGATGCCGTCTCGATGCATGGGAGGATCACCTCGACCGCGAAGCCTGGCGTGCAGTGATCGAGGACGCGCCCTGGTCGGTGGATGAGGAGCTTTTCCGCGAGCGCGACACCCGGGAACGACTCCCATGGCAGGTCGTGACGACGGGCGTCGGCACGGCCGCCCTTCGGCGGGAGTTCGAACGCTCGAGAGAAGGGGCGTTGACCGACGCCTGCACCGACGACTGCGACCATCCCTGCGGGGTCTGTAACAGCACCCTGCGCATACGGGAGGCGGAGCCCGCGCCGGTGGAGACCGGGCCGGTGGAGTCGACGCCGGACGAAGCGGAGGAGCAGCCGGCCACCGCGCAGCAAGCACGCGTCGACGCGCCGAAACCCGCCTCCGCGCCTGCGCCCTCAGCGAAACCGGCCGCCACGCAGGTGCGGCACCGGATGCTGTTCCGCTTTGCAAAGACTGGCCCCGCAGTCTACATCCCGCACCTCGGTCTCATGGGTGTCTTCGAGCGGGCTTACCGGCGCGCCGGCATACCCGTGACCTATACTCAAGGCTTCAATCCGAAACCTCGCCAGGAGTTCGCGCAGCCGCTTTCGCTCGGTCTGGCGTCCGAGTGTGAATATGCGCTGGTTGCCGTATCGGAATTTATACAACCTGAGAGCTTTTCTGAACTCTTAACGGGGGCTCTGCCCCGGGGGCTCGAGGTTACCGGCGCCATGCTGCTCGAGGAGACCGACAAAAAGGTGCGGTCTCTCATGGCGAACTACTGGGGCTCGGAGTTCTTCATCGACATGCATGACGCCGACATCGAGACAGACGAGCTTCAAGCGCTTCTCGAGGATTCCGCCGGTGTCCGGCTGGTGCTTGAAAGCCCCGGAGGCCTGGAGGTAACAATTGCCCACGAGGGCGGGCGAGCACGGGGTCTGGGGAAGCTACTGAAGACGTCTTTCGGCACCGACCCGGCTGCTCTCGGAATTGCGGTCACTCGTCGAGAGACTCTGGCAATCGGGGTCGGGCCGGGCGCCAACGGGAATACCGACGGCGATGATGACGGCGTATCGTACTTTGTCGCGTACGCGGGGAGCGCGGTGGCTACGAGCTCCACCGTGGCGGGCGAGACTACTGGTCCTCCGTCCGCTTCGCTTGCGACCAGATAGCGTCCATCGTTTCGAGCTCATCAGAGCTCATATCAATTCCACGCCGTTCCATTTCTTCCTCGACCGCTCTGAACCTGCGTTTGAACTTCGTGTTCGCCTGGTGAAGGGCGATCGACGGGTCGACGCCCATCTTTCTCGATAGGTTTACCACCGAGAACAGCAGGTCCCCGACCTCCGCCTCGACCCGAGTGTGGTCACCAGGGTCGAGCGCCAGGATCTCGTCGAGCTCCTCGGTGACCTTGTCGGCAGCCGGTCGCGGGTTGTCCCAGTCAAAGCCGCGCTTCTCGGCGCGCTTCTGAAGCTCGAATGCTCGCGACAGGGGAGGCAACCCCTCCGGCACTCCATCGAGAGCAGAGGGGTGCGCCTTGCCCTCGACATCCGTCTTTATCCGTTCCCACTGGGCCGACACCGCCTCCGCAGACTCAGCTACCGCCGCTCCGAACACGTGAGGATGCCTGCGCACCAGCTTCTCCCGGATGTGGTCGAACACCTCGCCGACGGTAAACGAGCCTTCCTGTTCTTTGATATACGCCATCATCGTGGCGATCAGAAACACGTCGCCGAGCTCCTCGCGCAGCTCCGCGTCGTCGTCCATGTCCACGGCATCGAGGGTCTCGTACGTTTCCTCGAGGAGATACGGACGCATGGACTGCGCCGTCTGCTTGCGGTCCCACGGGCAGCCCTCGGGGCCACGTAGAGTTCGAATAACCTCGAGAAACTCGGAGAAGTTCGCATCGCTCATGCTCTTGATCCTACAGGGCTCCGGCCCGTTCGCCAAGAGGGACGCGGGCGAGAGAGGTGCTGAGCCGGGACGGATGGCGCGAGCCCAGAGCCGGATAGCAGGTACACCGACACAAGTAGACAGAATATCTGTTATACGAAGTGAAGGGTGCGCAGACCAAGGCTGGGCGGAACCTGGGGCTCGGCGGAACCTGGCATCCCCCGACCGACCGGCCCGACCGACTGCCGGCGCGCCGTCGGCGTCACGTCCTGTCGGCCGGCTACTCCCGATTATCGGTTATCAGGGAGAACAGCCAAACGAGGATGAACGCCGTGATGATGGGAGGAAATATATTCACCGAGTTATTGAGGTTCGCGAGGACCTCGATGATGTCGGCGAACAGAAAGTCCACGAGGCCGCCCGCAAAGGCACCTATGAGCCCGATGAGAAGCGCCCCCCAGAAGTGCCCCAGAAAGCGCTTGCGGAGCACGAAATAGAAAAACAGTGCCACGCCGAATCCGACGACGAGGTATGCAAGGCCGATTGTCAGATAGTATGCGGTCATAGTCGAGTTCCTGTTCCTTGTTGAGTGTTACGTTCCTTCGGCGTCAGTTGAAGAAATCGACGCGGACATATCCGAGGTACACCGGTTCGCTGTAGAGCGCCTGCAGGGAACCGGGATCGACACCATAGCCCAGCGCGTATACCGAAATATACAGGTTGTTATCGCTTATCACCTCCGATATGTCGGCGGTGATGTGCGTGACATCGGCGTCGGTGTTCTCGTAGACTGCCTCGTCGAGGAACCGCTTGTAGGTGCCGCCCTGGGACACTCCGCGGTTCAAGGCGACGGTGTCATCCGGCCAGATTGCCGCGAATGCGTCGGTGACCTCATCGCCGGTGAGATCGATTTCCACGACGAACTCGTTTCCCTTTATGCCATTCGATACCGGAATGTTCGGTGTCTGCCCCGCCGAGTTTCCCGGAACGAGGGGCTGATAGTCGCGCCCGAGAAGCCTCGACGGCCCGGTCTGTACGGGGTCGTTCAGGATGTACTCCCTGTCGCTCCGGCACGGATCGCCGGGCTCGCATCCCCAGAGCCCGTCCTCGTCCTCGTAGAGCTTGTAGTACAGATCGTAGCCCTTGAACTCATCGGTATCATTGTCGTTCTCATTGTGCAGAAAGGTAATCCGCTCGGTATCCGTCGCCGGCACGAGGTCCACTTCATCGGTCTTCGGACCGGCGATAAACGGCGTACTCTCGATCCCGCAGGCAGAAAACAGGATCACCGCAGCCACGAGCATTACCGCGCGGAGCGCAGCAGCCGGCAGACCCAGGCGCGGTGTGACTCGACGTCGTGGTGAGTAACGGCTCATGTGATCGGCGATCCTCATCAGGTCTCTACGATGTCGATCAGCTCGTAGATCAGCACGGGGCGGTTTTTCCCCTTCACGCGGATGTTGTCCAGCTCGCGCGCGACCACGTGATCCTTTACCAGTCCGTAGGTGTACTCGCTCATGATGATGGTCGTGCCGTACATCTTGTTGGTTCCCTCGAGACGCGCGCCGAGGTTCACGTTATCGCCCATGAGCGTGTAATTCATCCGCCCCTGCGAGCCCATGTTTCCGACCGTCATAATCCCGGAATTGATCCCGATGCCGATGGCGATTCGCTTCTCGGGCGGCCAGGAGGCGTTAAGCTCCTCGAGCACCTCGATCTGCCGCACCGCACTCTTGCAGGCCCGAAGCGCGTGGTCCGGCTGAGATAGCGGCGCACCCCAGAAACACATGATCTCGTCACCGACATACTTGTCCAGCGTTCCTTCGGATTCCAGGATGACATTGGTCATGGCGGTCAGGTAGATATTGAGATGATTGACGAGCTCCTGCGGGGTCATCGACTCCGAGAGCGTCGTGAATCCGCGAATATCGGAAAAGAGCACCGAAAGCTCTTTGTCGACACCGCCGAGCTCCGGGGGATTCTCCAGAATCTGATCCACCACGCGCGGGCTCACATACTTTCCGAACATGTCACGTATGCGGCGCTTGTCCTTCTCCTCCGTCATCACCCGGTAGACGACCACCGAAAGAAACGTCAGAAGCACGGCAATGGCGGGGGTGGAAAAGTTGATGATGTACGCGAGGTCATCAAAGATTATCGTCGTCGCGAAAAACA